>CAKZKQ010000025.1 GCA_937123825.1 uncultured Pseudomonadota bacterium | reverse complement strand
GCGAGGGAGGACGAGGCAACGACCTCGGGCGGCGCCGTCCGGCGAGGGAGCTCGCCGGAGTTCAGCTCCCTCCGGCGAGAGGTGCGGCGGCCGGCGGGGATGAGGCATGGAGGCGGAGGAGCAGGGCGCCGGAGAACTCCGAGGGCCCCTCGACGGTGACGCGCATGACGGGCTCAAGGATTTTGGGCTTGGCCTTCTGGTAGACCGAGCGCCAGGCACCGCGAGCGGCTTCCTGGAAGGCCATCTCGGAGGAGTCAACGGCGTGAGCGGCACCATCGTTGATGGTGATGCTGACGTTGACGACCGGGACGCCGACCAGCAGGCCTTTTTCGGTCATGGACTTAAAGCCCTTCTCGACCGCCGGGATGTACTGGCGCGGGATGGCGCCGCCGACGATCTGATCGATGAACTCAAAGTCGCCGTCTTCAAAGGGCTCGATGAAGCCACCAACGCGACCGTACTGACCCGAACCACCGGTCTGCTTCTTGTGGAGGTAGTTGAACTCCACGCGCTGCGAGATGGTTTCGCGGTACGCGACCCGGGGCGGGGAGACCTCGACCTCGGCGTTGTACTCGCGCTTCATGCGCTCGATGTAGACGTCCAGGTGAAGCTCACCCATGCCGCTGATGACGGTGTCGCCCGTTTCTTTGTCCACGTGGACGCGGAAAGTGGGGTCTTCCTTGGTGAAGCGGCCGATGGCTTTGGAGACGTTGACCTCGGCTTTCTTGTTGACCGGGGTGATTGACAGCGAGATGACCGGATCGGGCACGTGCATGGAGCTCATGGCGATCTGGACGTCACCGTCGGTGAAGGTGTCCCCGGTATGGCAGTCGATGCCGAACATGGCCACAATGTCGCCAGCGCCAGCTTCGGTGATCTCTTCTTTGTCGTCCGAGTGCATGCGCACCAGACGGCCAACACGGTGTTTGCGCTTGGTGCGCATGTTGTAAATGAAGTTGTCGCGGCGCAGGACCCCCTGATAAACGCGCAGGTAGGTCAGCTGACCGTAGCGGCCGTCCTCCAGTTTGAAGGCCAGGGCCACGGTGGGCTTTTCGACGTCGCTGTCGATGACGATGGGCGTTTCATCCTCACCGTTGAGCTCGACACCTTCGTTGACAACATCGGTCGGGTTGGGAAGGTACTTCACAACCGCGTCCATCAGAGGCTGAACGCCCTTGTTCTTGTAGGCAGAGCCCATGAACACGGGGGTCAGCTTGCGCTCCAAAACACCCTGGCGCACAGCGGCGTGGACGAGGTCTTCAGTGACGTTCTCCTCCAGCATCGCCTCCATGAGTTCCTCGGAGAACATCGACACAATGTCGAGCATCTCCTCGCGGGCCTCTTCGGCTTCGTCGGCCATGTCGGCGGGGATATCACTGATGGTGATTTCCTGGCCGTTGGGGCCTTCAAAGCGTATGGCCTTCATGGTCACCAGGTCGATGACGCCCTCGTGCTTGTTTTCCAGGCCCAGGGGCAGCTGCATCATGACCGGGTTGTGTCCGAGCTGCTCGCGCAACTGGTTGGACACGCGGCGCGGGTTGGCGCCGGTGCGGTCACACTTGTTGACAAAGGCAATGCGCGGGACGTTGTAGCGGCGCATCTGGCGGTCAACGGTCAGCGACTGGCTTTGGACGCCAGCCACCGAGCAGAGCACCAGGATGGCACCATCGAGCACGCGCAGGGCGCGCTCGACTTCGATGGTGAAGTCAACGTGCCCGGGGGT
The DNA here is from genome assembly GCA_937123825.1 of uncultured Pseudomonadota bacterium. Classification (GTDB taxonomy): domain Bacteria; phylum Myxococcota_A; class Bradymonadia; order Bradymonadales; genus CAKZKQ01. The sequence goes on along the minus strand of CAKZKQ010000025.1, from coordinate 7,899 downwards.
GTCGATGATGTTGATGTGGTGGTTGTCCCACTCACAGTAAGTCGCCGCGCTGGCAATCGTGATGCCGCGCTCTTTCTCCAATTCCATGGAGTCCATCTTCGCACCGACACCGTCCTTGCCGCGGACGTCGTGGATGGCGTGGATCCTGTTGGTGTAGAACAGAATACGCTCAGTCAGCGTCGTCTTACCGCTGTCGATGTGGGCAGAGATGCCAATGTTCCGGATAGTACTAAGATCAGTGTGCATAACAGCTACCTATCAAGCCATGTGTTGGCCACCTTCCGCCCACAATGGACGAATCCGCGCCGGTCTATTAATGGTGTCAAGGTCTGGAGTCAACACCGAAATGGAAAAAAGCCGGTATTTCCGGGTTTTACGCCTCCATTTTGGCGCCAGGCAGCCTATGTTAGACACCAAAGACCAAAAGTACAGGCCCCCAACAATCTTGACAGGTTGTCAAGTCGGCCTAGGTATAGCTCTGCACCACCGACTGTGCCGATCGCCCCGTGCGATCCCACACACCCTTGGAGAGGAAGAGCGATGACCCGACGTGCCTTGATCACAGGCGCCAGCCGTGGGCTGGGCCTTGAGTTTGTGCGCCAATGCCTTGAGCGCGGCCAGCAGGTCTTTGCCTGCGCCCGCAACCCCCAGGCCTCCGAAGGGCTCCAGGCCCTCGGGCGGACCTACGGAAAGCGCCTTGTCATGGTGTCCATGGACGTGACTGACCCGGACTCGGTGGAGCGCGCACACGGCCAGATCGCCTCGATGGTCGACGGGCTGGAGTTGCTGGTCAACAACGCCGGGATCAACTCCTCCGGGGTGCCCCAGGGGCAGCGCAACACCACCTTCGGAGAGCTTGAGCCCGCCGGAATCCTCCACATGGTCCACGTCAACGCTGTGGCCCCGATTCTGATCGCCCAGCGCTTCGTGTCTCTGCTCGAAAACGGCCGTGATCCCAAGATCATCAACGTCTCTTCGTGGCTTGGCTCGCTTGGAAAGAAGATGCGCGGCGGCAACTATGGCTACTGCACCAGCAAGACGGCCCTCAATATGATGGCCCGCGCCATGGCCCTTGATCTGCTGCCCAAAGGGATCATCTCGGTCTGCTTCAACCCTGGCTGGGTTCAGACCGACATGGGTGGCCCCAAAGCGTCGCTGACCCCGGCCCAGTCTGTGGGCGGGATGCTCTCGGTGACCCGCACGCTTGAGCCCGAAGACGCCGGGCGTTTCATCCAATGGGATGGCACCGAGCATCCCTGGTGATGACGCACCCCTGACACACCTCCCCTTTGTCTTCGCCACGGGTCTGAGGCACATTGCGGTCACCCGCGCAGGTCATTGGGCGACCTGCCAGAGTCTGCATCAGGAGACCGACTGTTGAAGAACACGCTTGTCCCATGGATGGTGATCGGCTTTTTGGCCGCCGGGGTGGCCTCCTACCTCTTCTTTAGCCAGGACAAGGCACCCGCGCCGTCCGAAGACGGCTCGCCGCGCACCTTTGCCGCGCCCCGAGCCAAGGCCAAAGCCCCCCAAGAAGACGCCAAAAAGGCCAAAGAGCCCGGCGATGACAAGAAGGCTGGGAAAGATGGGGACAACGGCGAGCAGGAGTCAGGGCCGCCGGATGTGGTCGTCGATGCACTCTTTGAGATCTTGAAGGGGGTGCGCGAGGGCAACACCGATGAGCCGCAGCGCGCCGAACACACCGCCGATCTGGTCGCCGCACTGGAAGCTGCCGGCATGGGCACCGACATCAACCGCACTGTGGCCGCCGAAGACACCGTCTGGGCCATTGTCCGGGCCGATGCCGGCAGGCCGTTCAAGGGCATCAAGGATGACCTGCTGTGGCGTCTGGCCGAAGGCTTCGCGCGCGATTTGGACATCCGGCTCAATCAGGTCGAGGAGAAGGTGGCGGCGCTGAGCAAGTTGCCCGCCTTTGAGGCCCCCAGCGGGTCTTTGGCGATGCCGTGGGAGGTGCTCAAAGGGTTTGACTTTGAGCAAGGCGCGCCGCTGCCCGACGACGTGACCGCCTTTGAAGGCAAGCGCGTGGCCATCAACGGTTACATGGTCCCGCTGACTGAAGAGGAGCGTCCCACCGAGTTCCTGCTGGTCTCCACGCTCTGGGATTGCTGCTACGGGCAGGCGCCCAAGGTCAACCACGGCATCGTGGTCACCATGAAGCCCAAAGGGGCGCCCTACAGCGACTTCCCCATCATCGTGGTCGGCACGATGGAGATCGGGGAGGAGCTGGAGGACGGCGAGGTGATCAGCCTCTTTCGGATGAAAGCGACGCGGGTGATTGAGCAGGATATTTGAGGTGGTTCAAGGGCTTTGGGCCACGCAGTTGGCAAAGCCCTTGCGGATCATGTCCACGTCCAGATCGCGGCCAATGAAGACCGCCCGCGACACCCGCGACTCATCCTCTTTCCAGAGGCGGTCGATTTCGGCCCCCACCAGTTGCTGCACACCGTGGAAGACACAGCGGCGATCGAGCCCAGCAACATTGAGGATGCCTTTCATGCGGTAGAGGTTATCCCCATGCATCTGCACCACCACCCGCAGCCAAGCATCGACCAGTGAGCCGTCCAAGGGGCGATCTTCCGTGACGCTGATCGAGTAGACCCCCTGTTCATGACGGCCAAGTGGCCCATGTTCATGGTCGTGGCTGTGTTCTGAAGCGTGACCATGGGTCTGTTCATGGCCATGGGTTTGGTGGCCGTGGTCTTTGTGATCGTGGTCTTTGTGAGCATGGCCTTGATGTTCATGACCATGGCTGTGTTCATGACCGTGATCGTGGTCATGGCCGTGTTCATGGCTGTGGCCATGGTCGTCGTCTGGGCCAAAGATGGGATCGTTGGCCTCAAGGCGTCTGGGATCGAAGCCGCCGATGTCCATCAATATTTGAGGGTCCAGATTGCCATGCTCAGTGCGCACGATGCGCGCCCCCGGGTTGAGGATCTTCAGGCGGCGGTCGATTTCGGCCAGCTTTTCTGGGTCATCGACCAGATCGAGCTTGTTGAGCACCAACACGTCGGCAAACCCAATCTGTCTGGGCACCTCGGGGCTTCGCCCTAGTTGATCCAGCAGGTGGTGGGCGTCGACGAGGGTCACCACGCCGTCAAGCTCATAGAAATAGCGGTGGCCCTGCTGGGCCATGAGGGTCGACGCGATGGGCGCCGGGTCAGCCAGACCCGTGGTCTCGATGATGACCCGCGAGAAGTCGTCGCGGCGGTCGAGGATCTTCATCAAGACCCGATCCAGATCCCCACGCGTGGTGCAGCACAAACACCCGTTGTTGATCTCCAGCACATCGTCATCCACATGTAAGATCAAATCTTCGTCGATGCCGATCTCACCAAACTCGTTGACGATGACCGCAAAGCGCTGGCCATGGTTTTGCGTCAGCAGGTGGTTGAGCGTGGTGGTTTTGCCCGATCCCAGAAAGCCTGTCAGCACTGTCACTGCAATGGGTTCTGTCATGCGTCGTTTGCCTCATTCTTCTATTAGGAGGGCCGTTGTCCTCGAGAGGGCCCTCGATGTGTTCAGATGAGAGGGGTTGCGTCGCCCAGGTGTTGAACGCAAGGGCTTTGGGGCGACGCATTGAATGTGCCCTCAGCAAAGAGGGCACGCAAAGGCATCAGCCTTCGGCCAGCCAGCGTGCGGCCTGGCGCGCGTAGTAGGTCAGGATCACGTCAGCGCCCGCGCGGCGGATGGCGTAGAGGCTCTCCAAGGCCACCTTCTTCTCATCGATCCACCCATTGGCGCCAGCAGCCTTGATCCTGGCGTTCTCGCCGCTGACCTGGTACGCCGCCACCGGCAGCGCCGTGTGCTCGCGCAGCAGGCGGATGATGTCCAGGTAGGCCAGGGCGGGTTTGACCATCACGTAGTCGGCGCCTTCTGCCACATCCAGCTCCAACTCGCGCAGCGCCTCTCGGCTGTTGGCCGGGTCCATCTGGTAGGTCTTTTTGTCCCCAAAGCGCGGCGCCGAGTCCAGCGCGTCCCGGAACGGACCGTAAAACGCCGAGGCGTACTTGGCCGTGTAGGACATGATGGAGACCTCCACAAAGCCGTGGGCGTCCAGGGCTTCGCGGATGGCGCCCACACGCCCGTCCATCATGTCGCTGGGGGCGATGATGTCGGCCCCGGCCTGGGCCTGGCTGACAGCCTGTTTGCAAAGGATCTCGACGGTCTCGTCGTTGAGGATCCGCCCATCTTCCGAGACCACCCCGTCGTGGCCGTCGCTGGAGTAGGGGTCCAGAGCCACGTCGGTGACCACCACCAGATCTGGCCAGCGCGCCTTGAGCGCCCTGATGCTGCGCTGCACCAGCCCGTCAGGGTTGTAGCTCTCCTCGCCGTGAGAAGTCTTGAGCGACTCATCGACCGCAGGAAAGAGGACCACGGCGTTGATGCCGTCCTTGACCGCGCCCTCGACCTCTTCGAGCAAGCCGGCGGCGTCCAGGCGCTGGCAGCCGGGCATTGAGTCAATGGGCTGGTTGCCGGTGCCGTCGTGGATGAAGAGTGGGTAGATGAAGTGTTGGGGGGCCAACCAGGTTTCGCGGTGGAAGGCGCGCACGGCGGCGGATTTGCGGTTTCGGCGTGGCCTATCAAACATGGGCAGAGCCTCCTTTGGGTCCTTTCGGGGCGTGTGTACGCCAGTCATTGGCCTTTGAAATGATGCTGGCCGTCGCTCTTTGGGATGATGATCGGGCAGCGTTGTTGTTGGCTTTCTCGCAGCCAGGCCCTCTTTTGCAAGCAGAACCTACTTGCGTGGGGCTTTGGATGTCCAGTACACAGACCTGGGTACGCCGCTGCGGCGGTCAGAACCCAAAAAGAACGGAGAACTCCGGTGTTGGCCCTTGGATTGGCGCTCGCGTACGGCGAGCGCAGGGCCAGCGCGGCAGAGAGATTTTCCCAGAGCGCAGGAAGCGATGTCATGGAGAGACAGACTCAGAACACAAGGAAGGGGTGGATCAAGCACCCGGTGTGGATGGTGGCGTTGGGCTTGCTGGCGTTGACGCTGGCCCCGATGGCCTGCGGCAACACTGCCGAAGGCAAGGGCGACAAGAGCGCCAACGCCGCTGCGGACAAAGGCGCTGGCGGCGACAAGCAGGCCCAGCAGGGCGACGACAAGGGCGACAAGGCCAAGCCCATGGCGGCGGCCAAGGCCCCGGCCGACATGGCCAAGGGGCTGCTGGTGGCCATCAGCCAGTTCCAGGTCGATGAGAACAAGAAGGTGATCCCCAAGCCGGGTCCGGCCAAGCTGGAGATCATCACCCGCGAGGGCGGCAAGTGGAACACGCAGGTCATCGAAGACCCCGACAGCAACGTCTTTCACAAGGCGTTCTACTATGAGCCTCCCGGCGGTGAGCCCGGGATCGTGACCCTGGGCGGGATGAACGCGTCGGTGAAGATCTGGCGCAAGAAGGGCGGCAAGTGGACCGCCGAGACCATCTGGACCAAGGATTTTGGCGGCAAGTTCAACCGCATGCGCGACGCCGAGGTCGGCGATCTCTACGGCGACGGCAAGCCCGTGATGGCTGTGGCGACCCACGACCAGGGGATTGTGGCCACCATCTCTCCCGGCGCCGAGGGCAAGTTTGAGGTCAAAGAGATCGACAAGAAGGAGAACACCTTCGTCCACGAGATCGAGATCGGCGACATCGACGGCGACAAGACCCTGGAGTTCTACTCGACCCCCAGCGAGCCCAACAAGCTCGACGGCAGCGTCCAGACTGGTTTGGTGATGCGCTACGTGCCCTCCAAGGGCGGCGAGCCGACGGTGGTGGCCAACCTGGGCAACCGCCACGCCAAGGAGATCCTGGTGGCCGACGTGGACGGCGACGGCAAGGACGAGCTTTATGTGGCCGTTGAGGCTGAGACCGAGAAGGTCAACAAGAAGATCCGCGTGAAGAGCCCCGTGGAGATTCGCCGCTACGATGCGGGCACCGATCCCACCAAGGGCGTGGTGATCGCCAAGCTCAAGGATCGCCTCTGCCGCTTTTTGACCTACGGCGACGTGGACGGCGACGGGAAAAAAGAGATGGTCGCGGCGCCGTTCAGCAGCGGCCTGTGGCTCTTGCGCCCGGGTTCGGACCCCAAAGGCACCTGGGGCAAGACCCTCATCGACAAGGATTCGTCCGGCTTTGAGCACACCTCTTTGTTGGCGGATCTCGATGGTGACGGAAAGGATGAGCTTTACGTGGCCAGCGACCGTCAGGGCGAAGTGCGCCGCTATGACTGGAACGGCAGCGGCTTTGACAAGACGGTCATCTCGACCCGCGAGGTGCCCAAGTCGGTCATTACGTGGAACATCATGCCGGTTCCTGCAAAAGCCGTTAAGTAGACATTGTAAAGTTTTGCATGGTTGGCAGGCTTGCACCTTTGCGAAAACGTCCCACATTGGCTACCATACGCAGCGTTCAACGGGAGACACCCGGGCTGGGTAGGTGTCTCGGCAAGTACGAAAGTGGGGTTCAATTGAGCAAGCACCGTCCATTCCTTCTTCGCAGCGTGGGATTGATTCTGTGTGTGGGCGCGATGGCGTCCCTGGCCGGTTGTCAGGATCTGGAGGACCCGGCCCAGTACGAAGACATGCGGGTTCACCGTCAGGAAATCCGCGGCGGCTCCTTCGACACAGAGAACACGGCGGTCATGGGCATCGTCACCCTCCAAGGGGGTGGCTTTGGCATTTGTACTGGATCGCTCATCGCACCCAACCTCGTGCTGACCGCCCAGCACTGCGTGGCCTCACTCAACTCCGAGTTTGTCATCTGCGGCGACACCCGCTTTGGCGGCAAGTACAACGCTCAGAATGTTTTGGTCACCGCCGAAGCGCAGCTGACCCAGGATGGGCGCGATTACTTTGCCAGCGCCGAAGTCCACGTGCCACCGGGTGACAACGACGTTTGCGGCAACGACATCGCGCTGCTGGTTCTGTCTCAGAATGTCCCCAGCAACATCGCCCAGCCCCTCATCCCCCGCGTGGATGAGTCGGTCTTTGCCGGCGAGGTCTACACCTCCGTGGGCTACGGCCACACCGGCAACGGCAGCGGTTCGGGTGTGCGTCGCATTCTGGGCAACCGCTCGGTCCAGTGTGATGGTCCGCGCTGTCCTCCCGTCACCAGCGTTCAGGACACCGAGTTCCTGGGCGATGACGGCACCTGCCAGGGCGACTCCGGTGGTCCGGCCCTCGACCGCGAAGGCCGCGTCCTGGGCGCGCTCTCCCGTGGTCCCAACGGCTGCGCCGGCTCGGTCTACTCCTCGGTCTTTGGTTGGGCCGACTGGATGCGCGACATTGGCCGCAGCGCCGCACAGCGCGGTGGCTACCAGGCCCCCAACTGGGTCACCGGCGGCAGCAGCGACGCGCCCATTGACCTGGACAACGATGGCGTTGAAGACGACTTCGACAACTGCCCCGGCCTGTCCAACCCCAACCAGGCCGACCAGGACAACGACGGCACCGGCGACGCCTGCGACGACGACCGTGACGGCGACAACATCGCCAACGGCAACGATCCCTGCCCCGACAACCCCGACACCTCCTGTGGCAACGGCGACGACGGGGATAATGGGGACAACGGCGACAACGGCGACAACGGTGATGGCTTCATTGACGACGGCAACGGCGACGGTTTCATCGATGACAACGGCTCCGGCTTTGTCGATGGCAATGACGGTCTCGGCTTCACCGACACCACCGGCTCCGGCTCCTCCGCCCGCTGCTCCACCGCAACGCCCACCCACAACATCCCCAGCATCCCCTGGGCGCTTGGCGCGATTATGCTCGGCTTCATCACCGCCACACGTTTGAGGCGGCCCTGATGGACTCAGGAACCACGTGACTCACTCGCAATAGCGCTGCTATGGCTTCGTTCGCCCCGAGGCCCCTGAGCCTCATCATTG
>CAKZKQ010000024.1 GCA_937123825.1 uncultured Pseudomonadota bacterium | reverse complement strand
CATGGGGGTCTCGGACGCTCAACCAAACGCGCGGCCAGACACACCCAAACATGATTGAAAGTCAAACCTGCTAAGACTGGGCGCGATACAGCGCCCCAAAATACGCGCGGGCAATCTTGTGCCGCTCCTGACGAGCCCTTTCGCCTTCTTGATAAAAGAGCAAACCAGCCACCTGGTCCCAGTTGGCGGGCTGCGCCTTTGAGGCCAAAAACTTCGACATTGGGCCAATGAGCGCCAACAAACTGACATCGCGCGCCCGCATCAAGCGCTCAAAGCGCAGCTCCGACCAACCCGCCTGCGCCAAGGCTTGCCCCAGCGGCACACCTCCGTGAAGACCCACGTTGTGCGCCATCCCCATCAAGAGCACACCCCAACGGGTCACGGCCTCTTGCTCATCAGTCTCTTGCTCGGTCTGTCGATAGACCTCTTCGTGCTTGTCCTCCAAAGCCATCATCAAACGCCACAACGCCGCGCTGTAGGGACTTTGATGGTTGACCCGGCGAAGCTCGGCCAGGTCTCCGTTGGACATGCTCTTGCTCATGCACACGGCAATGTAATCCACCGCGTGCTTGAGGGTGGTCCTCTTGGACGTCTTCTCGGTCTCGACGGTTGCCTCAGCCATGGTCGGCCTCCTGAAGGTTTGAACGATACCCGCGCAGTTCGGGGAAGGTCTTGTGGACACAGCCCCAGAACATCGACTCCGACGCGCTGATGCACTTCCAACGCCGCGCCACAGGCAGCGGGATCTCTTGCTGGGCCAAACGCAGCTGCTCAAACGCAAGCGTCACAAGGCGGTCCTGCCACTGCAACGCGGCCGCATCTCTGCCTTGCTCCAACGCTTCCCACAACGCCTCAAAAAAGCGGTCGTCCACCTCGGCATCAAACGCCTTGGTCCAAGGCTCGATGGCCTTGTCCGTCAACCGCTTTAGCGCCGGATACAATATCTTGCTGCGTGCCTTGCCCGCGTCCTGCGCGCGCTGATTGGCCACGGCAGCGATGCGCTGCTTTTCGGACGGATTGCCCGCACGACGAGACACCTTGCCGGGGATGGACACGCGCCGCTGATGAAAACCCGCCGTCTTGCTGTTTCCACGCGCCAGGCAGGTCAACACCACTTTGTGCTCAGCGTTTCTCTCACCGCTGTCGTGGATCTCCATCGCCAAGGGCGTACTCATCCCATCCCCAAGAATGATTTGGCGCGTCAAATCATAGGAAAACCCCCCCTCAGCGAGCGTCAAATTCTTGGCCTCCTTGAGCACCACCGGAGACCAGGGATCGTGGGTCACACCTTTAAAAGCCTTCTTCTCCACATGGATCCGAGGGGTCACAGAGGCCAAACGCACCGCCTCAAGCCGACCCGAAACCCAACGCAAGCGCATGATCCGACAAATCTCAATGAAATACGGATCGCACTGAGGCAAGGTGTATTGTTCCTTGTTCTTTGCCTTCTCAAGACCCGTCCAAGGCCGCAACCATAAGAGCGACTCACCACCCGTAGGACGGTACATTCCAGCGGCAATGATCTGCTCGCGCCACCCAAGGAGCACCTTCAAATCACGCCTGAAACGCTCGCCCCACCCATCGTCCCAACAACGCCCTACCATGGGGCGGCTGCTGGATCCGCCGTTCATGCGCACGATGTTGTAGATCTTGGCGCCACCGTACCCATCCATCGTCTGCACGGTCAGCAACGCATAGAGCCAGTGCTGGGGCATTGGCTTGACGATGCGCTGCTTTTTCACATCGTGGTTTTTGGTGGTGATGAGCATGTCCAACTCATCGGGGCATGTGGCGACTGTCTTGGCCTTCTCAAAGAGCGCCTTGGTGATGGGAGGCTGCATAAACGCCGCCACCGTCGGAT
>CAKZKQ010000023.1 GCA_937123825.1 uncultured Pseudomonadota bacterium | reverse complement strand
ATCTCTTAGACCCTTTGGCTCGCTATAATAACCGCCGGGCGACGGGACCTTTGTCGGGCAGTGCCTGAGCTCGCCTTCCTGCCGGCTTTTGTGGGTGGCGACGGCGATGGCTCTTAAATTCGTAAGGCCGCTCGGTAGGGCGGGCTATCGCCGCCCACCTTCGCCCCCAATCATTACTGTCGGTGTTGGTTCTTAAATTCGTAAGGCCGCTCGGTTGGGCGGGCTGTCGCCGCCCACCTTCGCCCCAAAGCCTACCTTCGATCTCTTGGAGCGCTCAAAAGAGCCCATCAGGAAAAGCCGCACGTCCCTTTAGAAAGCCCTCCAAGTCCCCACCACCGACCACAAACCCATTGGAAAGCTTTCCAAGTCCCCACCAGCGCTCATCCGATCTCAGAGAAGTGAAAGCACTTTCGACGAGATGACGACACGCCCCGGCGAAGCGAAGCACGATCCACTCATCACAATTGCTATTAGTGAGCGCAGCGAACGCACCAAAAGGGAGCGAGCAAAGCGAGCGACCGAACCAAAAGCAAGCCAAGCGAAGCGACGGCGCCGCGAACCGAAAGCAAGCCAAGCAAAGCGCCGGCGCCGCGAACCGAGATCGAGTTGCTGAGCGCCCCGCGCTCAGAAGCTCGATCTCGCCCGGATGTCTCGGTTGCCGGGGGTGCCGAACTCGGTGATGTTGCAGGTGTTGCCGGTCCAGGCGATGTCGGCGACTTGCCAGAAGTCGTTGCTGCCGTTGTTGGCGCCGATGGCGCTTAGGACGACGGGTTCGAATTCGCGGAAGAGTTGGGCGTTGCAGTAGATGCGGACGATGACGGTGGAGTCTCCGAAGTCGTCGTCGTCGTAGTAGTGGATGCCCAGGCGATAGGTTTGGGCTTCGGGGTTGTCGATGTTGATGTTTTCGGGGCCGTTGCCCTGGACGTCATCGAGGTCGAGCCGGGGGTTGTCGGCGTCGCCGGGGGCGCCCCATTCGAGGTTGTCGCCGCCGGAGGCGTTGCAGTTGGAGTAGTAGCAGTCCCATTGGCGGTCGAACCAGGTGCCGCCGGAGCCCAGGCGCAGCAGGTGGAGGTCGACGTCGGAGGGATCGTTGTTGACGCCGACGTTCCAGATCAGCTCGACGCGCAGACGCTCGGAGGGGATGGAGCGCACAACGGTGGTGCATGAGGCGGTGTGGTCGAAGGGATCGGAGGCGGTGAAGGTCAGGGTGTAGTCGCCGGCAAGGTCGAGGAAGAGTTCGGTGTCGCGGCGGTTGTTGGGGGTGGGCATGGAGACCGAGCCGATGGGGGCTGAGTCGAGCGTCCAGCCCACGGTGAGCGCGTCGCCGTCGGGATCGGTGGCGATGGCGGTCAGCGTGACGGTGTCGAGGACGTTGGCGTTGATCTCGTCGGGGCAGGTGATGGCCGGGCCCTGGTTGTCGCACTCGGGCAGCTCATCGATCTGGCCGTTGCAATCGTTGTCGATGCCGTCGCAGACCTCGGTCTGGGGTTGGCCGGGGGTGGCGTCGCAGATCAGCTCGGTGCCGTCGTCGGAGCAGCGCGCGGTGCCGTTGGCGGCGCAGGCACCAACGCCCTCCTGGCAGCTCTCGCCCAGACCTGCAAAGGTCTCATCGACCTGACCGTTGCAGTTGTTGTCGATGCCGTCGCAGAGTTCTTCGCGCGGGGCCAGGGGTTCAACGCCGCAGATGGTGCCAGCGCCGTCTTCAGTGCAGATGTTGACGCCGGCGTTGAGGCACGCGCCGAGGCCGACCTCGCAGGCGCTGCCCAGGTCGGCAAAGTCCTCGTCGATTTGATCGTCGCAGTCGTTGTCGAGGCCGTCGCAGAGTTCGTCGCCGGGCTCAACCTCGACGGCGTTGCAGGTGGTGCTGGCGCCGTCGGGGCTGCAAATGACCAGGCCCTGGGAGGCGCAGCCGCCGACGCCGCCCGCGTCACAGGTGGTGCCAAGCTCCGGGAAGGCCTCGTCGATCATGCCGTCGCAGTCGTTGTCCTGGGCGTCGCAGATCTCCACGCCGGGCAGGATCTGGCCTTCACAGGGGCCGTAGAACTCAACCTCGCACTCCTGGACACCGGCCTGACACAGGCCCACGCCCATGGTCGAGGGGGGACCGGCGTAGCAGGATTTCTCAGCGGCGGTGCAGGTGCAACCTTCATCGACGGTGTCGTTGCAGTTGTTGTCAAACCCGTCGCAGATCTCCGGGGCGTCGGGGTTGCAGCCGTCGTCGGGAGGGCCAGTGTCGTTGTTGCCGTCATTGTTGGCGTCGTTGTTGCCATCGTTGTTGGCGTCGTTATTGCCATCGTCGTTGTTGCCGTCGTCGTTGTTGACGCCGTTGTTGCTGGTGTTGTTGACGTCGTTGTTGCCGTCATCGCCACCATTGCCGCCATCGCCGCCGTTGTTGACGCCGTTGTTTTCGGCCCCTCCGGCCAACTCAGGGGGAACATCCGCACACGCCGACGCCGCCAGCAAAGCCGCCACCAGCATCGCACGACCCAACAAGGACATGGTATCCATCCGGTCTCCACACATTCTGCTCAAACCCACCCAACCCCACCTGTGTCCAAAGACAACAATCCCCCGCAAGCCAGAAACCCTGGGACAAACGCCTGTCCCAAACCCCCCTCATTGCACGTTCTCGCCGTCGGTCACTGAGCAGAATAGATCCGATGGTGTTTAAATTGAGGCCAAAGCCGCCGACGGATCATCATAGTGTGAATAGCCTTCAGGTCAAGGACCATCTGTGACTGCCCCAAAGGAATGGACGTGGCCTGGGGTTGCGTTGGGGAATGGTTGTGTTCAAAGGTGCTCGCCGAGCCTTGTTTGGAGCCCTGCGATGGGGAAGACGACCCTCACACAAAGAGACACAGACGAGCCCGATGTTCGCGCCAGATGGCGGCGCCGGGTCTGGCAATGGGGAGGCGCGATGTTGACGTGTTGGGTGCTGGCGGCCTGCTGCCTTGATCTCTACGGGGGCCGAGCGGTGCCCGACTCAGACCAACCCTGGGACGCCATCGTGGTCGCCGGATGCCATGTCCGGCCAGACGGCACCGCCTCCCCTGCCCTGCAGCGGCGCACCGAGGCCGCCATCGGGTTGTGGCGCCGGGGTCTGGCCCCGCAGATCATCCTCACGGGGGGACTTGGCGATTACGCCCCCACCGAAGCCCAGGCCGCCGCCAACCACGCCATGTCGCTGGGCGTGCCCGCCGAGGCGCTCGTGCTCGAAGGCCGCTCGACCTCCACCGAAGAAAACGCCCGCTTTGCCGCCCAGGAAAGTCAGGCCAGACGCATCATCGTGGTGTCGGACCGCTACCACATCCTGCGCAGCCAGCGCGTCTTCGGGCGCCACTTTGAGCACGTCGCGGGCTTTGGCTCCACCCCCGCGCTGGACGTCCGCGTCAAAGGCGCCCTGCGCGAAGTGCTGGCCATCACCTGGTACGCCTTCAAAGGGTACCTCTAATACCAAAATGGAGACGAAAGGCTTGCTTTGCGGCGAGCAATAACGGATGCCAGGGGCATCGGGACGAGCGAAGCTGTGGCATCGCCACCGCAAGCGAGTTCCGTGGTTCCTGGCGCCGTTAGGGCCGTCACAAAGTGAGTCGGACGTCTGCAATTTGGTATAAGCCCCAAAAAGCTGTGACAACCTGCATTTTGCCGGGATTGTTGCGCGCTGGCGACGACTTCATGTCATGATGGGCCTTGTGGACACACGGACTCCTTCAACAACCTGCCGCGCCAAGGACGACCGCACCCCCAGCCATGGTTTATACATCCCCCATCAAGACGGCACCGTCCACCAAGGAGTCCCACCCATGACCCAACCCTCCGGACAAGCGCTGCCCGAACACCTCCGGGAGGCGCCCCATTGGCTGGCCGAGCCGCCTCGCGCAGGGTGGCTCGACGCGCTGATCGCCATCCCCAGCTTGTGGGGCCTGACGATCGCCGCGCAGCTTGGCCTCCTGGCAATCTTTGGCACCGAGCCCACCGCCGCCATGCTCCTGACCGGCGGCCTCTTTGATGCCGTGGCCACCACCGCGCTCTGCACCTTCTTCATCGCTTGGCGCCACAAGCTGAGCTTCACCCGCGGTTTTCGCATCGCGTGGCTTGGCTGGAAACCCGTCATCCTCGCCGTGGGGCTGGGCCTGACCGCCGCCGTCCTGGCCACCGTCGTCATGAACCAGTTCTCCACTGGCGACTCCATGATGGCCAAGCTCACCTCCACCACCGAAGGCCTCATCGCCGTCTCCGTCATGGCCCTGCTGATGCCGGTCGTCGAAGAGCTTTACTACCGAGGGTTCATCTACACCATCCTCGAAAAGGAGCTCACCAAACAGAGCGCCAGCCTCTGGCCCGTCGCCGTCATCGTGGTCGCCACCTGGTTTGGCGCCATCCACGTCCCCCAACTCATCGGCGACTGGATCGCCATCCCCGTCGTCGCGGGCATGGGCCTTATCTGGACCCTCATGCGCCGCCACTACCGCTCCCTGCTGCCCTCCATGCTCAGCCACCTGACCTACAACGGCACCCTCATCGGCCTCTCCTGGCTCTCCATCCTCCTCGAAGGCGCCTGACGCCCCAAAACCACACAAAAACCACCTTTCCCACCAAAACTCGCGCCCATACGCGCTGAGAATGGGCCCTTTTGCGCCCTGAGGCACAAAAAGTGATTGACACATCCAAAACACTGAATTACTAACCGTACCGCTGCAATCACGCAGTAGTGCTTTAGTACGGTAAAACACCATGAATCGTCCCCCAATCCCCCGTGATCTCCTCGACGTCCTGGCAGCCGTGGACTCGCCGCAAGACATCGAGCGCATTTTCTATGACCTGCTGACCTTCAGCGAGATCGAGAGCCTCGGCGAGCGCTGGTCGATCGTCAAACGCCTGGCGGCAGGCCAGAGCCAGCGCACCATTCGGGACGCGTTGGGGGTCTCCATCACCACCGTCAGCCGTGGCAACCGCCAACTCAAATACGGCGACGGCGGCTTCGAAATCGCCTTCAACAAGCTGGCCACCATCGGCCACGGCGATCCTCGCCGCAAGCAACTGCCTGCCGACGAACCCGAGGAGTCGTGATGAAGTGCACGCCGAGCCTCCAGGAGGTCCTGGAGCACGACGGAACCGAGCGCTTTGCGGCGCTGAGCGTCTCCCTGATGGCCGACACCGAAACGCCGGTGTCCATCTTCAGCAAGCTGGCTGGTGATCGCGCCAACGCCTTTTTGCTTGAGAGCGTGGAGGGCGGCGAGCTGATGGGGCGCTACTCGTTCATGGGCTGTGATGTGCGCGAGCGCTTTGAGTTTGCCGATGGGCGCGGCACCATTGTGCGCGGCCAGGAGCGCATGGAGATGGAGGTCGAGGACCCGCTGACCGTCATCAAAGAGCGCTTGGCGGGCCGCACCGTCTGGACCCCCCAGGACCTGCCCCGCTTTGTGGGCGGCGCCGTGGGCTTTCTGGGCTTTGACTGCGTGCGCTACTTTGAGGACATCCCCCTGCCCCCGCGCAACGACGACGGTTTGCCCGAAGGCGTGCTGCTGCTGACCGACGAGGTGCACATCTACGACCACCTGCGCCACCGGCTGACCATGGTCGTGCACATCAGCCTGGAGGGCGACCGCGCCGAGCACTATCGCCAGGGCGCGGCGCGCCTCAAAGCGCGCTTGGAGCAACTGCGCACCGCACCGCCGGTGCCCGCGCGCTGGATCGACGAAGACGACGCGCTGGCCGAGTTGACCATCAAGCCCAACCGCACCCGCGACAACTTCAAAGCCGCCGTCGACCAGGCGCGCCAGGCCATCACCGAAGGCCAGATCTTCCAGGTCGTCGCCAGCCAGCGCCTGACCGTGGAGGTCTCGCTCGACCCCTTTGATCTTTACCGGGCGCTGCGCACCGTCAACCCGTCGCCCTACATGTTCTACCTGGGCTTTGGGGAGTTTTCGGTCGTGGGCGCCTCGCCCGAGGTCCTGGTTCGCCTTGAAGATGAGCGCCTGCTGGTGCGCCCCATCGCGGGCACGCGGCGACGCGGTGAAGATCGGGCAGAGGATCTGGCCCTGGAGGCCGAGTTGTTGGCCGACCAGAAGGAGTTGGCCGAGCATCGCATGTTGGTCGACCTGGGACGCAACGACCTGGGGCGCGTGGCCAAGGTGGGCTCGGTGCGCGTGGAGCGGCCGATGCACATTGAGCGTTACTCCCACGTGATGCACATCGTGACCGACGTGGAGGCCACCTTGAAGCCGGGTTTGGACGCCTTTGACGTCTTTCGAGCTTGTTTTCCGGCCGGGACGGTCTCTGGGGCCCCCAAAATCCGGGCGTGTGAGCTTCTGGCCAAGCTGGAACCCCACCGGCGCGGCCTCTACGCAGGCGCGGTGGGCTACTTTGGGGTCGATGGCAACATGGACACCTGCATCGCCATCCGCACCATGGTGGTTCAGCCCGACGCCGTGCATCTGCAAGCCGGGGCGGGTCTGGTCTACGACTCGGTGCCCGAGCACGAGTACCAGGAGTGCCTCAACAAAGCCCGCGCCGGGCTCAAAGCCATTTCCATGGCCATGGCCTACGGGGGTGCGCAATGAGCCACGTGCTGCTGATCGACAACTACGACTCGTTCACCCACAACCTGGCCCAGCTCCTGGGCACCTTGGGCGCCCAGGTCACCGTGGCCCGCAACGACGCCATCGACCTGCCCCAGATCCGACAACTCAGCCCCACCCACGTGGTCCTCTCGCCTGGCCCCGGCCATCCAGCGGTGGAGCGTGACTTTGGCATCTGCGCCGCCCTCATCCACGCGCTGGAGCCGTCCACGGCCATGCTCGGCGTCTGTCTGGGGCACCAGGGCATTGTCCATCACCTGGGCGGTCAGGTGGTGCGCGCGCCGCAGATCGTCCACGGCAAAACCAGCCTCATCGCCCACGACGGCCAGGGGCTCTTTGCAGGGCTGGAGGAGAAGTTGGAGGTCATGCGCTACCACTCGTTGGTGGCAGACCCCCAGCACATCCCGCCTTCGTTGCGGGTCACCGCGACCACCGCCGATGGCCTTGTGATGGCCGTCGAGCACCGCACGCTGCCGATTTTTGGTGTCCAGTTCCACCCCGAGAGCATCGGCACGCCGCGCGGCGACCGTGTGGTGGCCAACTTCCTTAAGATTGGAGCCCAAGCATGAGCGCTGCTTACACACAAGCCATCGGGGCCCTGCTTCAGGGCCAGGACTTGAGCCACCAGCAAGCTGCCCAGGTCATGGAAGAGATGATGGAGGGGAGGCTAGAGCACGCCAGGATCGCGGCGCTCTTGACGGCGCTCAAGCTCAAGGGCGAGCAGGCCTCGGAGTTGACGGCGTTGGCGTCGGTGATGCGTGGCAAGATGAAGCGGGTGTCGGTCGAGGGTCCGGTCCTGGACACCTGCGGGACTGGCGGCAGCGGACTGGACACGGCCAACACCTCGACGATGACGGCGTTTGTGTTGGCGGCCGACGGGGTCAAGGTGGCCAAACACGGCAACCGGGCCAGCTCGGGACGCTGTGGCAGCTCGGATGTGCTTGAGGCGCTGGGGACGCCCATTGAGATTCCGCCGCAGCAGGCCTCGCAGTTGCTTGAGGAGGTGGGGTTGGCGCTGCTTTTTGCCCCGCTTTACCACCCAGCGGTGCGGCACGTGGTGCCGGTGCGCAAGGCGCTGGGTTTTCGCACGGTCTTCAACTCTTTGGGGCCGCTGTGCAACCCGGCGGGGGCCACACTCCAGCTTTTGGGCGTCAGCAACCGAGCCCACGCCCCGATGATGGCCAGCGCGCTGGCGTCGATGGGCAGCCAGCACGCGCTGGTGGTCCACGGCCACGACGGGCTAGACGAGTTGACCCTGACCGGCCCCAGCCACCTCTGGGAGGTCCGCGACGGGCAGGTCTCGCACCGCACCCTGGCGCCGCAGGATGTGGGTTTGAAGCCCGCGCCTTTTGAGGCGATCGCGGGCGGCGGCATTGAGACCAACGTGCGGCTCTTTGAAGGGCTGCTTTCGGGCAAAATTCAGGGGGCGCACCGAGATCACCTGGCGCTCAACGCCGGGGCGGCGCTCTTTGTCGCTGGGCGCGCCAGAGACATCGCCCATGGGGTCGAACGCGCCTTGGCATTGCTCAAAGATGGCGCCCCGATGGCCACCTTTGAGGCGTATCGGTGCCAGGCCAGAGCGCTCTTGAACCACGGCGAGGTGGCTGCATGAGCGCGCCGTTGGCATTGAAGACGCCGCCGGGGGTTCTGGGAGAGATCGTGGCGCGCACGCAGCACGATGTGGCGCTGCGCGAGGCCAAGACGCCGTTGGATGCCCTCCAAGCGGGGCTGAAGTCGGACTGCCGAGGGTTCGCCCGGGCGCTGCAGGCCCCTGGCATTGGGCTCATCGCCGAGTTCAAGCCGCGCTCTCCGTCGCGCGGCGAGCTTCGGCCTGGGGCGATTCCGGAGGGGATCGCGGCCATTTACAAGCCTTTTGCGTCGGCCATCTCGGTGTTGTGCGATGGGCCCTACTTTGGGGGAAGCCATCGGGCGCTGGGGCGAGTGCGTGGGGTGGTCGATTGTCCGGTGCTTTGCAAGGATTTTATCGTCAGCCGCTACCAGGTGGTCGAGGCCAGGGCCCACGGCGCCGACGCGGTGCTTTTGATGGCTTCGCTGCTGCCCAAAGAGAGCCTGGGGACGCTCTTGGCGTTGACCCACGCGTTGGGGATGGACGCGCTGGTTGAGGTGCATGACCAGCAGGAGCTGGGGGAGGCCGTGGAGAGCGGGGCAAAGGTCATCGGCGTCAACAGCCGGGATCTGCACACGCTCAAGATCGACACCGAACGGGCGCGCGGGCTGCTGGCCCAGGTGCCGACGTCGAAGGTCCGCGTGGCCGAGAGCGGGCTGAACCATCGCCCGCAGGTGGAGGCGCTGGAGGGGTTGGCGGACGCGGCGCTGATTGGCTCGGCGTTGATGTCGGCGCCCGATCCAGCGGCCAAAATCCGGCAGTTGGGGTGGACGCCATGCTTGTGAAGATCTGCGGCGTGCGCTGCGCCCGTGGCGCCCGTGCTTGCGCGACCGGCAAGGCCGATCTGGCGGGGCTCAACTTTGTGACCGGGACGCGGCGCGCCATCACGGTGCAGTCTGCCAGGGCGCTGCTGCCCCATCTGGGCGCGGTGAAGACGGTGGGCGTCTTTCGCGACCAGACGTTGGACGAGGTTTTGGCGGTGGCCGACGCGCTCGCCCTCGACTGGGTGCAGCTTCACGGTGAGGAGAGCCCGGATTTTTGCGCGTCGGTGGCCCAGCAGTACCGGGTGATCAAGGCGCTGACTTTGGAGCAGGTGGTGCAGGGGCAAGCTGAGCGTTTGGCGCCGCACGCCCAGGCATTTTTGGTGGATGGACGCCAACCCGGCAGCGGCGCGCGCTGGGGGTGGCACCAGATCGCGCCGCTGAAAGGCGCGCTGGAGGGCCGGCCGCTGTGGTTGGCCGGGGGCCTTGGCCCAGACAACATCACAGAGGCCATCGCCCAGGCGTCGCCTGCGGGCGTGGATGTGGCCTCGGGCGTCGAAGAAGGCGGCGCCCAAAACCCGGAAAAGATCCTGGCGTTTTGTCGCCGGGCCCGTGGAGGTTTGAAGTGAGACAGGACGGTCGTTTTGGACAATTTGGCGGATTTTATGTCACCGAGCTGCTCATCCCCGCGCTGGAAGAGCTTGAAGAGGCCTGGTTGACGCTGCGCCAGGACGACGGCTTTCGTCGGGAGTTGTCGGGCTTGCTCAAGCATTATGCTGGGCGCCCCACGCCGCTCTACCGCTCAGGGGCGCTCTCGGAGCACGTCGGGTGCGAGGTCTACCTCAAGCGCGAGGACTTGCTGCACGGCGGCGCCCACAAGACCAACAACACGCTGGGCCAGGCGCTGCTGGCGCGCCACATGGGCAAGACGCGGCTCATCGCCGAAACCGGCGCGGGTCAACACGGCACCGCCACCGCCATGGTGGGCGCGCTCCTGGGGCTGGACGTGCTGATCTTCATGGGGGCGCGCGATGTGGAGCGCCAGGGGCCCAACGTCCAGCGCATGAAGCTCTTTGGCGCCCAGGTCCAGCCAGTCACCTCAGGCAGCGCCACCCTCAAGGACGCCATCAACGAGACCATGCGCTACTGGACGGGCAACATCCAGGAGAGCTTCTACGTCTTTGGTACCGTGGCGGGCCCCCACCCCTACCCCAGCATCGTGCGGGACTTTCAGCAGATCATCGGTCAGGAGATCCGCGCCCAGATTCAGGAGCAGGCCGGGCGCCTGCCCACGGCGATCTATGCCTGCGTGGGCGGCGGCAGCAACGCCATCGGCGCCTTTGCGGACTTCATTGACACCCCCGAGGTCCAACTGATCGGCGTGGAGCCGGGCGGCAAGGGCCTCCACGGCGACCAACACGGCGCCACCCTCTGCAAGGGCCGCCCCGGCTGCCTCCACGGCTCCATGTCGTACATCCTCCAGGACCAACACGGTCAGATCAACGAGGCCCACAGCGTCTCCGCTGGCCTGGATTACCCTGGCGTGGGCCCGGAGCACGCCCATTTGAAGGACATCGGCCGCGCCCAGTATGAGGCGGTGACCGATGGGGAGGCGCTCGACGCCTTTGGTTGGCTGACGCGCCGCGAGGGCATCCTGCCCGCGTTGGAGTCTTCCCACGCTGTGGCTGCGGTCATGAACGCCCGAGGGCGCTACAAACGCGACGATGTGATCGTCATCAACCTCTCGGGGCGCGGAGACAAAGACATGGCCCATGTCATGTCGGTGATGAAGGAGGTGCAGGCATGAACCGCATTGAAGCAACCGTGGCGGCGCTGCGCGAGAAAGGACAAAAGGCGCTGATGCCGTTCATCGTCATCGGCGACCCCGACCTGGAGACCTCGCTGGCCATCACCGACGCCCTGGTCGAGGCCGGGGCCGACATCCTGGAGTTTGGCTTTCCCTTCTCGGACCCTCCGGCCGACGGCCCCGTCATCCAGGCCGCCGACGTGCGGGCGCTGGCCTCGGGCACGACCCCGCCGCTGGCCTTTGAGTTTCTCCAAGAGGTCAAGCGGCGCCACGACAAGCCGGTGGCGCTGCTGATGTACCACAACCTCATGCTCCAATACGGCCTGGACGACTTCTACAAGCGCGCCGCCGAGGTCGGGGTGGACGCCATCTTGACCGCCGACGTGCCGCTGGAGGCCTCGGGGCCGCTGCTGGAGTCTGCCAGACGGCACGGCGTCGCGCCGATCTTCATTGCCAGCGAGTTGACCAGCCCGCAGCGCCTGTCGCGCCTGGCCGAGGTCGCCACCGAGGGTTACCTCTACGCCGTGGCCCGCGTGGGCATCACCGGCACCGAGCACGCCCCGGCCCAGAACCTCCAGGGGGCGTTGGGGCGGATGAAAGAAGCCGTCCAGATCCCAGTTTTGGCGGGCTTTGGCATCTCAACCCCCGACATCGCTCGTCAGGTCCTGGCGGCGGGCGCCGATGGGGTCATCTGCGGCAGCGCCATTGTCAAGCGCATCGCCGACAACCTGGACGACCGCGCGGCGATGCTCAAAGAGGTCGCCGCGTTCACCGCGCACATGAAGGGCGCCACGCGCGCGCCTTCGAGGGGATAGAGCACATGTTGATCGTCATGCACAGCCGCGCCACCGAGGCGCAAATCAAGACCGTCAGCGACGTCATCGAAGACATGGGTTACCGGGCCGAGATCATGCCCGGCCACCAGCGCACCGCCATTGGGTTGGTGGGCAACGACGGCCGCGTGGGAGACTCGCGGATCCGGGGTCTGCCCGGTGTCCGTCAGGTCATCCACGTCTCGGCCCCCTACAAGCAGGTCAGCTTGGAGTGGCAGGCCGAGCCCACCGTCATCACGCTCTCCAACGGCGCCCGCATCGGGGGCCAGGACGTGGCCATCATGGGCGGCCCCTGCTCTGTGGAGAGCGAAACCCAGTTGATGGAGGCCGCCGAAGCGGTGGCCAAAGCTGGCGGCGTGGTCCTTCGCGGCGGCGCCTTCAAGCCCCGCACCTCACCCTACGCCTTCCAGGGCCTGGGCGAAGAGGGCCTCAAGCTCCTGGCCAAGGCCAGGCAGCGCTTTGGTCTGGCCGTCATCACCGAGGCGCTCGATCTGGCCAGCGCCGATCTGGTGGCTGAGTATGCCGACATCATCCAGATCGGGGCGCGCAACATGCAGAACTTTTCACTGCTGCGCCACGTCGGACGCATGAACAAGCCCGTCATGCTCAAGCGCGGCATGTCCGCCACCGTCAAAGAGTGGCTCCTGGCCGCCGAGTACGTGGTCAACGAGGGCAACAAGCAGGTCATGCTCTGCGAGCGCGGCATCCGCTCCTTTGACGACTCCACCCGCAACGTCATGGACGTGGCCGCCGTGGCGCTGGTCAAGACGCTCACTCACCTTCCGGTGATCGCCGACCCGTCGCACGCCACCGGGCGGCGCGACATGGTCACCCCCATGGCGCGCGCCGCTGTGGCTGCCGGGGCCGACGGCTTGATCGTCGAAACCCACCCGCGCCCCAACGAGGCGCTCAGCGACGGCCCACAATCCCTCTACCCCGTTCAGTTCCAGGCCATGACCCAGGAAGTCACCGCGGTGGCCAAGGTCATCGGCCGCGGGATCGCAGCCCTTGCGTGACGCCGAGCCTTTTTATGAAACGGCGCCGCCACCCTTCAAGGCGACGCCACAAGCCCCGCATCGACCAGAAACTGCGCCATTCGGGCCCGGCTCAAGCGCCACTGCGGGCAAAACCGTCGCCCACCCCGGCACCCGCGCATCATCCCAGCGTGCGTGACCGCCTCGATGTGCGACGCCTGGGGATGCTCTGCCCCCACATCTGGCCAAAGCCCCACCGGGCGCACCAGCGTCAAGTGGTTTGCCCTGGCCAACCACGCCGCCAGTTGTCCCCAGGTCACCTGCGCCTCGGGACAAAAGCGCGCCGCTCTGCTGCGGTCTTTCCTGCACCACACAACCCTGCGTGATCCCGGCCTGGACCACGGCGCCGATCGCGCGGGCCTGGGCGCTGCCAGGGTCCACATCATCAACCCGCTGCGCACCGGGCGCCAAACCCATCGCCTGGGCCACGATCACGGCCAGCTCACCCCGGGTCACCCCCTCGGAAGGGCAAAACCGCCGCGAGCCCTCCTCACCACAGCTCCCCCACAACTCGGCGTGCGCTTCGATGGCGGTGCGATAGGGCGAGCTGGGGGGAACGTCGTCAAAAGGCCTGTCGCTGTGGGCCATGGGCAGGCTTTGGCCGCAGGTGGTGCCGGTGGGGAAGCCGCTCAGCGGCGCGCGGCGCATGCGGGCGGCGGTGCGTTTGGAGAACCGACCATCGACCGGGATCGGATCATCGGGGTGCGCGCGGTTCCAAAGGCGTCCAAACGCACGCAAACCCAGCGCCCGCATGTCTCGCCCCCCTGCCGAGGCCGTGTAGTGGGGCACATCACGGCAGCCATTGGCAAAACCCTGGTTGGTGGCGTCGCAGAACCACCGCCAGCCCTCGGCCTTCAGGTCGTCGTGGAACTCGTAGACCGACTCCAGCGGGATATCGAGCGCCAGGCCAGACTCGTGCTGACTGCGCCCTGGGTTGGCGGCGAGCCCCACACCGCAAGACCCCTCCCAGCTTTTGAGGATGAACTGCTGCAGCGGAGAGCGCCACGTGCTGTTGACGCGCATGACCAACCAGGGACTGCGGGCCGCAGCGCGCTCCAACGCTGTGGCGGCGGGCGCCTGCATCATGGGGTTGGCGCCGTAACCCAAAGAGATGTTGGGGATGTGACCGATGGGCGCAAAGGCCTGCGGCAGCGCGCAGTTGATCTCGGCGGCGATCTGAACGTTGAGCGTGGTGGTGGGGCCTGTGGAGCACTTGCGGGCGTCGATCAGATCGCCCACGGTCTGCGCGGTGGGCAGCGGGCCGAGCGCAGCGTCGACGTGCTCATGGGCGCTGGGCTCAAAAGGAGCGGGCAGCGGCGCCTTGACCGGCGCCATGGGCTGAAGCGGCGCAGGTTGGGGTTGTGCGTCGCAGCCGGTCAAAGACCACAGCGTCAGACACAGCGCCCAGGACCACCATCTGGACCACCGCGCCGGTTGGAATGGAAGTGTTGCGCTCATTGAGGCTGGCCGTGGATGGGTGTGGGATAGGCCGATGCGCCTCCTTTCTGGTTAAAAACGTGATGCGCCCTGCCGGTGAGGGCAAGGCGCAATTTCAAAAAGAGTGGGGATGGGCGGTGTTTGGAGCTTACTCCAGAACATCCAGCAGGCCCTCGGTCAGGGCGTCGAGGTCGTCGTCGTAGCTGGAGCGCTGATCGTGGGCCTTGGCGGCGCGCAGTTGCTCGATGTGGCGCTTGAGGGCCATAGAGACGCGTTCGTGCTGGTGGCGCGCGTCGTCGATCCAGGATCCCAGCCGGGGGGTGTGATGGCGAGAGACGCCGCGGACAAAGCCGCGCCGGGTGTGACGGGCGTGCTGTTCAAGCAGCGCCAGGACACGGCGGATGTCTTCGTCGTGGATGTCCTCGGTGATCTCCTGGTACCAGCGGGCGACCGCGGTGATGAAGCTGAGGTAACCGGTCAGGACATTTTCAGAGAGGTGCTCACAGGCGCGGATCAGGTCATCCTGGACCGCTTCCTTCAAGACCCACTTGACCGAGGCAAGCTCGCCGGTGTCCTGAGGGCCATCGAGCATGTCGCGCAGGTGGCGGCAGCTGACCCGCAACTCGCGCAGCATCTCATCAAGGTCGATGCCGGTGGGTGCGGTTGAGGGTTCTTCGTCCACCACCAGCTTCTGCTGCAGCTCCCGCATCAGGTCGCGGCCGCTGGGGGCGTTGATCCGCACCTGGGAGGGCACCGGTGCCCAGCCGTTGTCGACCACAGGGACGCGGCGCTGCGCAGAGATCTCTGCGCGACGGCCGGTGCTGGGGCCCTTGGCGCGGATCATGTCCGGGGTAACGGGCAAAAGCTCGGCGGTGTGGGGACGGGCGACCTTGACACTGCTGACCGCAGGGAAGTTGTCGTTGCTGTCCACAATCCGCGGGCGGCTGGTGCCGCGATGCGCGGCTCTGGGCGCGGCCGGCTCAATGTGCGATGGACCCTGGGAGGGTGCCAGCGGCCGGGTTGAGGGGCCGTGGACCATGGGGTCGTCGTAATGTTCGGGGGTTGGGTGGAGGGCGTGCGGCGGAATCATCACTGGCCTGCCCGACTGATGTCGCTCAGCCAGACACACACCCACGCAGGCGGCAAAGAAGGTCGTCCCCAAGCGCTCCATGCCCTCGCGGACATCGCGCTCCCAGTTCTCCCAGGCGAAGTGGTGGCTTAAGAAGGCCTCTGGACGCTGCGCCATGTAGGTGGCTTCCAGCATATTCTCATAGGCGCTTAAGCTTCGCTTGATCAGCGATTCCACCTCGGGATCTTCCAAGGCGCGTCGAGCGATGATCTTCCATTTATCTTTCATGCCGTGCCTGCAGATGTTTCATTGACCACGACTCTGATCATTGGGATAGTTGCCCATATTGTCAACACTGAACAAATGATTTGGCTCCATTCCCAACCAATTTAACGTGCCAACCCGTCAATGATGTTCTGTAGGACACTTTCTACTTGAAGGTAGGCCGCGTCCAGAGATTTGCCCGCTTTTTTAAAGAGGATAAAATCTCCACGCCCTGTGCGCAATGGTTTCCCGACACGAATTTTTATGGACCACGGCACAATCGGCACAAAAAAGAGCGGCGGGCAGGTCAACCACAACAGCGCAGCCACCGATGCCCAACCCCAACCGAGCCACGGACCAAGCCACGCCAAGAGCGCCCCCGCGCCCGCCACCCCCAAGAGCGTGATTGGCATTTGCTTCAAACCCAGCAGGCGCGGCCACACCAATACCCTGGCCAACAGCCGGCTGCGCCACAAAATCGGCAGCGTGTAATGACTGCCGACGATCCCCATCGGCACAATCGGCACGCCCGCCTCCAACGCCACCTTCAAAAACCCCTTGCGGCCGGCCAGATCCACCCGGTTGGCCTGCCAGATCGGCCTCCAGGCCTCGTGATCGCCCCCCGGAAAGACCAAGACCGGCACGCCGTCGCCCAGCGCCTCCAGAGCGTCTCGTCGCGTCGAAGGCACACACCCCACCGACGCCAACACATGACCCACACCCGGGGTCATCATCGCCAGCGGATGCGCCAGCGAAGCCATGGGGCGCTCCCCTCCAAAGCGCCGCCGCCACACCAGCGCCAGCGCCTGAGCCTCTGCCACGCCGCTGCCCGAATGGTTGGCCACCAACAAATATGCCCCTTCTTGTGGCAGGTTCTCCAAACCCGAGATCTCGGGGCGCCACAACGCCCCCAACAACCCCCCGATCGGCCCACCCAACACCTTCAACATCCACGGCGCAAAACGCCCCGGACCGTGGGGCGATCGGATCGCATGGCGCGACATCCGCTCCAAAAGGTGGACTTTGGGCTTGGGGTTTGGGGTGGACATGGACGCCCTGCGGTGCATCAAACCAGGAAAATGGGGAAACAAGAGCACCTTGACCAGGCCCGATGATGGGCATCATCACCCACGCAGGTGCACACAAAAATGTGCCGCCCCCACCGCGCATCCGCGCAACCCGATCAAACCGCGTTCATGAGAGGATCTCTGCCAGGAAGCGACCGGTGTGGGAGCGCTTGGAGCGGGCGACCTTCTCTGGGGTTCCTTGCGCCACCACCTTGCCGCCGCCCACACCGCCCTCCGGGCCCATATCAATGACCCAGTCGGCCGTTTTGATGATGTCCAGGTTGTGCTCGATCATCACCACCGTGTTTCCCGCGTCGACCAACCGACCGATGACCTTCAAAAGCTTCTGGATGTCATCAAAGTGCAACCCGGTCGAGGGCTCATCCAAAATGTAGAGCGTATCCCCCGTGGCGATCTTGGCCAACTCGCGCGAGAGCTTGATGCGCTGCGCCTCGCCGCCCGAAAGCGTGTTGCTGGCTTGACCAAGCTGGATATAACCCAGCCCCACATCGAGGAGCGTTTGCAGGATCCGCGCGATCTTTGGATGCGCCCCGAGCACCTCCATCGCGTCCGACACCGGCAGCGCCAACACGTCGGCGATCGACAGCCCTTTGTAGCGCACCTTCAAGGTCGCCTCGTTAAAGCGCTTGCCCTGACACACCTCACACGGCACGTAGACGTCCGCCAAAAAGTGCATCTCCATCTTCTTGCGTCCGGCGCCCTGACACGCCTCACAGCGGCCGCCTTTGACGTTAAAGCTAAAGCGGCTCTTGGTGTAGCCGTAGATTCGGCTGTCGGGCAGGCGAGCAAAGACGTCCCGGATGTGGTCAAAGAGCTTGACGTAGGTGGCCGGGTTGGAGCGCGGGGTGCGTCCGATGGGCTTCTGGTCGATCTCGATGACCTTGTTGATCAACTCCAGCCCTTCGATCCGCTCGTGCTGCCCCACCACCGCCAGGCTCTGCTTGTAGAGGGTCTTGCTGGCGGCCGGGTAGAGGATGTCGTGGATCAGCGTCGATTTGCCGGCCCCGGACACGCCGGTCACGCACACAAAACACCCCAGCGGGAAGTCCACGCTGACGTTGCGCAGGTTGTTGGCCTTGGCCCCAACCACCCGGATGGCCTGCCCCGACCCCTCGCGGCGCTCTTTGGGCACCTCGATCTGACGCCGCCCCGAGAGATAATCCCCCGTGACGCTGCCCTCAGAGGCAATCAGCGCCTCGGGCGGCCCCGAAAAGACCACATCCCCGCCGTGGCGCCCCGCGCCGGGCCCAAAATCGACCACCCAGTCCGACGCCAACATCGTCTCCGAGTCATGCTCGACCACAATGACGCTGTTGCCCAACTCCCTCAAACGGGTCAACGTGGCCAACAAACGGCGGTTGTCGCGCTGGTGGAGCCCAATCGAGGGCTCATCCAGAATGTAGAGCACCCCGGAGAGCTCGCTTCCAAGCTGGCTGGCCAACCGAATCCGCTGTGCCTCACCGCCCGAAAGCGTCGGCCCAGGCCTATCCAGGCTCAAATAATCCAGCCCCACCCCCAACAGAAAGCGCAGCCGAGCGGCGATCTCCTTGATCAGGTCGCGCCCGATGATCTCGGCCGTGCCTTGCAGTTCCAGCCCCTCGACCCACTCCAAAGCCTGGGCCGTGGACATCTGGGACACCTCAGAGATGTTCCGCTCACCCACAAAGACCGCCAGACTCTCGGGGCGCAAACGCGCACCATCACAACCCTTGCACGGCGCCGTGCTGAGATACTGAGCGTAATGCTCGCGCGCACGGCTGGAGCTTGTCTCGCGGTAGCGGCGCATGAGGGTGTTGAGCGCCCCCTCAAACTTGACCTTCCAGGTCCCGCTGGAGCGCTTGCGCGTCCAATGGACCTCAACCTCCTTGTCCGAGCCGTGCATGAGCACCTTGCGAGACTTGGCGCTGAGCGACTTCCAGGGCGTCTCCAGGTCGATGCCGTGGGCTTCGCACACAGCATTGACGATCTCCCAGGTCCACGTCCCGTCCCGCTCTTTGGACTTGGAGGTCGTCTTGGGCGACGGCTTGCCCGGCTTGCCCCAGGGCGCCACCGCCCCCTGCGCCAAACTCAAGTTCTTATCCGGCACGATCTTCTGCTCATCCATCGTGCGCAGCTCGCCCAACCCATTGCAGTCGGGGCACATGCCCAGCGGCGAGTTGAAGGAAAAGGACTGATGGGAGAGTTCGGGGTAGGAAATCCCGCAACAAGACATGTTCTGGCTGAAGCTCAGCGTCTTCCCGCCGACGATCTGCACCTGGCAGGAGCCCTCACCGATGCGCAGCGCCAGCGCCACGCTGTCGGCCAACCGCCGCTGGGCGTTGGCGCGCACCACCACACGGTCGACGATGACGTCGATGTTGTGGCGCTTGCTCTTTTTGAGCTTCATGCCCTCGAAGAGTTCCATCACCTCGCCGTCGACCAGCACCCGTGTAAACCCTTCCTTGAGCAGATTCTCAAAGAGTTCGCGGTACTCGCCCTTGCGGTTGCGGGCCTTGGGGGCCAGGAGCATCAAGCGGCTGCCTTCGGGCAGCGCCAGCACGCGCTCGACGATCTCTTCAAGCGGCACCTTGCCCACCGGAGAGCCGCACTCGGTGCAGCGCTGCTGACCCACGCGGGCGTAGAGGATGCGCAGGTGGTCGTAGATCTCGGTGATCGTCCCCACGGTCGAGCGCGGGTTGGTCCCAGCCGACTTTTGCTCAATGCTGATCGTCGGCGAGAGGCCTCGCACGGCGTCAAAGTCGGGCTTGTCCATCTGCCCGAGGAACTGGCGCGCGTAGGCCGAAAGCGACTCGACGTAGCGCCGCTGGCCTTCGGCAAAGAGCGTGTCGAAGGCCAGAGACGACTTGCCCGAGCCGCTGGGGCCGGTAAAGACCACCAGTTGCCTCTTGGGAAGCGTCAGGCTGAGGTTTTTGAGGTTGTGCTGGCGAGCGCCGAGCACCTCGATCTTATCCAGCGGCCCTTGAGGGGCCAGCCCCGCACTGGGGCGCAGATCAACCAACGGCTGATCAACGGCGACCTGGGTTGATTCGTCCATGATTCCCACGCTCTGTCTTTGGAGATCCCTGGGCTTGTTCTGGTGAACAAACCGTCACGGGCGCAGGCGTACAGTTATAAACGCATCTTCAGACCCAGGCAAGGCCATCCCCGCACGCCGCCACACACTCCAGATGCACGCACACGGGTGATCTTTGCATCACGCCAGATCGTCCTGGAGCCAGGGCGGCGGCTGGTAGAGATAACCCTCGGGGCCAACGAGCCCCTCAAGTTTGGCCTGGATGGCGTAAATGTCATCCTCGGGGCCCGGGCTGAAGACCGGCATCCCGTCATGACCGACCGGGACCGCCTCATCGCCCGGCTCCACGCCTTTAAAGAGCAGCTTGGAGACCGCAAAGAGCGCCGGCGGCTCAAAACCAAAGCGCTGACCCCACGCCACGGCCTCTTCGATGATCTTCACGGCCATCTGCGGCGAGCACTCAATGGCCTCCCCGGCGTGCTCTCCGCCGACCGCGTCGCGAAGGCGAGTGTAGTGGTCCCAGTTCAGGGCGCTGTTGGCGAAGGTGTCCTTGACCCCCATGCAGCCCAGATCCACCAGAAACATCGCCGCCGCCAACTGGCCGTCTTCGCGCTCTCGACACACGACGATGCTGGCAAGCTGGGCCTCTTGCCAGGTGTCGTTGATGACGACCTCGCGGATGGGCCAGCGGTGGGCCATCATCAGCTTGCGCGCCTGGCGCTGAAGCTCCTGAACCTGCTCGCGCCGACGCCGCTCGGTCAGCGAGAGCCGACGCCCGGAGCCCTTCTTCTTCTTGTTCTTTTTGCCACCGGCCATGCTCACCTCCCGTGTTTGTCGATGTGGGACTGGCCGCTGGCGTCCAACCAGGCCACGCCGCACGCCTCGGTCGAGTAGGCGTACCCCACCTGACCGTCGTCGGTCATCGCGATCACGCCCATCAAGCCGCCCATCGCCACCACCTCCTCAAAGGTCCGCGCCAGCGCCCGCTCCAAAGAGGCGCCGTCGAGCACCCGCGTGGCGATCCGCCCGCAGACGTTGAGGTCGATGATCTGCTCCCCAAAACCGGTGGCCGAGATGGCCACTCTGGGACAGGCGTAGTTGCCTGCGGGCATCCCCGAGTCGCTCACGCGCCCTGGCGTCTCATGGCCGCGCCCCCCCGTCGAGGTGCACGCCCAGATCTCACCGTTGGCATCGACCGCCACCGCCCCAACGGTGCCGTAGCGGTTGTTGGGGTCTTCGGGCAGCGCCGACTGGCGAAGCTGCTCCAGGTCTTCGGGCACGGGCAGGTCGGCCTGACGGGCCACGTCCAACTCTTCGCGGCCCGTGTCTCCAATGGCGGCCTCGGGGTCAGCGGTGTCTCCCGCCGAGACCAACGAGCGCCACCGCGCCCGGGTCCGCTCCGTGCGCAGCTCCTGCGGGGCCACCCCCAACTCCTTCATCAGCAGCTCGCCGCCGGTCCCGTCCAGGTTCCGGTCCCCGCGCTCCTGGAGCGCCTGCGCCAGACGGCTGGGGTGGAGGCATCCACGGACGTTGAAGACCGAAGACATCCGCGTGCGCCGACCATCCATCAACGCCGCCGACACGCGCACCTGACCGTCGCGCTGCAGTTTGCTGCCGCGCCCGGCGTTGAACCCCGGATCAAGCTCCATGGCACACACCGCCGCCAGGACCGCCTCCTGGGCCTCACCGGCCGCCAAACCCTGGGCTGCCACCGAGGCCAGCGTCCGGCCGCGCGCCTGACGGCGCTCCAGCGTGGTGGTCTTCAAATAGGCCCCAGCGCCACCGTGCACGATGATCGCAGGCACCGTCACCTGCGCCGTCACCAGTTCAAACCCTGCACCCATCGTCCCTACCCCAACACCACGCGGCCTTCTTCAAGGGCCACGATTGACGCCAGCGCTTCCACCGGCAAACCCATCTTGTCGAGCGCCTCGCGGCCGCCCTCAAAAGGCTTCTCAATCAACGCGCCCACGCCGACCGTCACAGCGCCAGCCTGCTTGACCAGATCCATCAACCCCAGGATCGTCCGTCCGGTGGCCAGGAAGTCATCCACGATCAACACGCGCTCACCGGGGCGCACAAACTCCCTGGAGAGCAACAACTCCACCTCGCGCCCCTTGGTGTGGGAGTAGGTCGCGACCCGCAGCGGCTCTTCGACCATCGTCACCGGGCGGCGCTTGCGGGCGTAGACCATCGGCACCTCCAGGTGCAGCGCCGTCATCAACGCGGGCGGAATCCCCGAAATCTCAGCCGTCAGCACCTTGTCCACCTGACCGGCGCGCGCGCCGAACGCCTCGGCCAGCGCACGGCCACACGCGTGCATCAAGACGGCGTCGATCTGGTGGTTGATGAAGGCATCGACCTTCAAGATCCCGCCGCCGATGTCGCGCCCCTCTTCTTCAATCTTCTTTCTGAGCAGCTCCAAAGCGTCCCCTTATGGCATGGCCTCTGGCTGCGGCCATCAGGTCGCAGCGGTTGGAATCGGGCCCATACATACCATCCCCCTCAGGGCATGTCTGCAAAGAGGATCAGAGCGCTTGCCAGCCTCTTTCAGAACTCAATGCGAGCCCGCGCTGCGATCGAGCAGCGGCACGATCCGCCGGGTGGCAGGCCGCTGGGCGCAGCTCTTCCAGGGACGCTTGATGAGCACCAGGGCGCTGCGCCAGGCCGAGACCATGCCAGCCGTCGAGGGCTGCGCCGCATTGACCGCGCCGTTATCCACGGGCTCAAAACACAGTGCGATGTCCTCGGCCATGGTGTCCTCGGGCCTCAAGAGCACCACGCGGGCCCCGGCCTGACCAAAGACCACATGGATCGGGTGGCTCTCGCAGCCCACCGAGCGCAAACCACCGGGAGCCTCCAGCGACACCTCGACGCTGGCCCGGTATGGGACGCTGGGCCACACCTCGGCGGTTGTGGGATCGTCGGGGTCGGGCAGCCGCTCCAGGTTGGTGGCCATCTCCCACCACCACGAATTGACCTCGCGGCGCATCGGCACCACCGAGTCAATCTCCACCACCGCCTCTTCTCCCGGCATCAGGTTGCCCAGCACCACGCGGGCCACGCGGGCGCTGCGGGATTCGATCAACGCCGCGCTGTGGCCCGTCTTGACGGCCGTGTTGTACTGCTCCTGGGCCTCCTCGGGATCCTGAGCTGTCGCGCCACCGCCCATCGACCCCAACCAGACCTTCACCGACCGAAACGCCGCCCCCTGCGTCGGAGCAAAATCGTACACGGCCTCCACCGGGCCGTCCTCTCGATTGATGAAGTGCAGCCGCGTCGTCAGCTTTGCCCTGCCCTTGGCCAGCTCGCCCTTGATCGTGATCTTGTCCAGCGGCACCTCTTCGCGCTTCAAAGGTTTGGACGAGACCTGGGCCAGACCGCTGCGCCTGCGCCACTCCACAAGGAGCGAAAACCCCCCAATGGACACCGTCGCCCCGGACTCCAAGACCATCGGCCCCGAAAGGCGCTCGCCATCCACAAAGGTCCCATGCACCGTGCCCAGATCCCGCACAATGATCTGCTCGCCTTGCTGGTAGAACTCGGCGTGGATCCTGGAACAATGCTCGTCGTCGAGCACCACCGCGTTGTCCGTCCCGCGCCCCACGCGCCACCTGGCCGTGTCGGGCAACATGCGCTCTTCAATGGTGGCTTCACCGCGCGTGACGCGCACCCGGAAATCCAGGGGCGCCTCGGGCATGGGGGCGTGGTGACTTTGCGCGGGGATGACCTCGATGAGATGATCCCCCACGGTGATGTGGCTGCTGTGATCAATGAGCACCGCCCCCGAGAGCCGCTGCCCGTCGACAAAGGTGCCATTGGTGCTGCCCAGATCGACCACCTGGAGCTTGTCGCCCCGGACGGTCAAGCGCGTGTGCTCGCGAGACATGCCGTGGCCGGTCAAGACAAGGTGGTTGCTGGCCACGCGGCCTATGGTGATCTCGGAGCGCACAAACTCCACGGTGCGCTGTTTGCCTGTCTGGGTGTCGGTGATGCGCAGCTTCAACGCCATGAAAACCTCCAACATTACTGACCATCGGGCGCGATTCTACCGTAAACTCTGCGGTAGAAAAGACATGGGCGCCATGCAAAGCACATTCAACAGACATTCTTTGTGGCTCTTGGCCATATTCATCCTCCTTGGAGCGCCGCCGGGGTGCTCCAAATCACCCCAGCCCTCCCCTGCACCTCAAGACAACTCGGCGCTGTGTCTGGACAAAGGCCAAGACCTGGCTCAGGCCGTCACCTACGCCAGCGCCTGCGCCGTTGACGAAGACTGTGCCACAGTCCGTACGGCCTGCGGCGCCGATCCGGATCAGTGTTACGCGGCCATCAACGCCTCGACAACCGCCGTGGACGACTTTGAAGCGCTGACCGGCGACTTTGAAGGCGCAGGGTGCGGCCAAGAGTGTGCGTGCGGGGCGCCGCCTCGGCCGATCTGCCTGACGGGGATCTGCGTGCTGGGGGACACGTGCGGCGGCAGGGCCGAGGGAGAGATCTGGCTGGCCCCAGACAACTGCAACACCTGCGTGTGCACCGCCGATCGCGGCGAGGTGTGTACGGATGAGCCGTGCGTCGATCCTTGCGAGGGGTTGCCGCTGCCTCAGTGTCCTTCGCCGTGCCGCGCCGATGATCTCCCGGGCAGCGCTTGTCAGGTGGGGGCGGCTTGCGGCGGCCCGTCGGGCCTGTCGTGCACGTGCACCGATGAAGGGACATGGGCGTGCGAGCAACTCAGCCCACCCTTTGTCGAATGCAATCGGGTCTGTGAGCCCGCCCCGGAACGTTCTTGCCAGGAGCTTGATGCGCTCTACCAGGAGACCATTGAGGACAACGCGGCTTGCCAAAGCGATCAGGATTGTCGCGTCGTGGATGGGCAGTGCGCGTTGGGGCTGGGGCGATGCTACGAGGCCGTCTCGGTCACCTCCAACGTGACCCAGCCGCTGGAGCTTTTGGGGCAGGCATCCTACCAGGCCTCGTGTCAGTCTCAGGATGATTGTGAGTGCGGCCCTCCACCGCCAGTGTCGTGCCAGGAAGGCGCATGCACTTTGACGGATTTTTGCCCGGGTCGCGCGTTGGGAGAGACATGGGCGCAGGAGTGCAACACCTGTGTATGCACGGTGGAAGGCCAGACGTGCACCAATGATCCCTGCGACGACACCTGTGAAGGACTCCCCACCTGCCCAGACGCCTGCCCGATGGCGGAGCCCCAAGATGAGCCGTGTGGTGAGGTGGGGCTTGAATGCGGCAACCCGCAGGGGCTGCGCTGCGAGTGTGTGGGAGAAGACACACCGGCCTGGGATTGCCGCCAGCAAGAACCGCCCTCTGAGAACTGCCAGGAGACCTGCCAGGAGGCCGAGCCGGACTGCGAGGACATTCAAGCTGCCTACACCGCGCAGGTTGAGGGGGCCGCGGCGTGTCAGAGCGATGACCAGTGCCAGTGGCTCTTTGGCCAGTGCGGGCTGGGGCTGGGAGGGTGTTATGAGGTGGTGAACACGGACCTGAGCCAGCAAGCACTGGGGGGTTTGGGCGCGGACCATCTGGCGGGGGGCTGCGGAGCGCCGTCATGTGAGGATTGTGGGGCGCCGCCCGAGGTGGCCTGCCAACAAGGACGCTGTGTGGAGGTGGAGCCGTGTCCGGGGCGAGCGCTGGGCGATGAATGGACGCTTGAGGACGGTTGCACGCAGTGCACTTGTACTCAGGACGGCCCTGTGTGCAGCGACGCGGCCTGCCCTGATGTCTGCGAGGAGATCGAGGTGGCGTACAATGCGCTGGTCGACAACGCGCTGTCGTGTCAGAGCGACGCGGACTGCCAGATCCTCAATGGACACTGCGGGGTTGGAGATTGTCTGGTCTACGTCAACCAGAGCCTGGAGCAAGGACAACTCAATGTGCTTCAGGAGCGCTATCGCGAGGCGGGCTGCGCAGAGATGTTCTGCCACTGCCTGCTGCCCTATGAAGTCGCCTGCGCCTCAGGGAGCTGCAAACCAGTCTTTTGAACCCCTGCCCCAAATCAACCACCAGCCCAACGACAAAGGCACCCGCGGGATCAATTACGTTCATTTCTGCGAAGCTGCCTGCTTGAATCCACCGCCATCCGCTCAACAAAGCCACCTGTCTCAAATCAAGCGCGTTCTCACAGCAAAGCCACCTGTGTGAATCAACCGCGTTCACCAGCAAAGCCACCAAGCGAACAAGGGGCTTGGAGACTCCAACGGAGTCTCTAGAGAGCACGGCCGCAGGCCTGCTCCGTCACCCCTTGTGAGCGCTATAATCGCTTGACACGACCCTAA
>CAKZKQ010000022.1 GCA_937123825.1 uncultured Pseudomonadota bacterium | reverse complement strand
ATAGGAACTACAACAAGACGATCGCGCTCTTTCAGCGCTTGATCACCGATTTTCCTGACTATCGGTATTTGGATGGGGCGTACTACCTGCTGGGGTTCTGCCTGCTGAGCACGGCGCAAGATGATGAGGCGCTGCAGGCCTTCAAGGATCTGATCCGACTGCGGCCCGAGTCTGACTACGTGGCCGAGGCCTGGGTGCGCATCGGCGAGCACCACTTCAACTACAATGAGTTGGAGGAGGCGATCAGCGCTTACGCCAACGCGCTCAACTTCCCCGACAACACGTACTACGACAAGGCGCTCTACAAGCTGGCCTGGGCGTACTACCGGTTGGATAAGTTCGACAGCGCCATCGGGGCCTTTAAGGACCTGGTTAGCTTTGCGGACAAGAAGAAGGAAGAGACGGGCAAGAGCGGCTCGGATCTGCGCGAAGAGTCGGTCCAGTACCTGGCCATCAGCCTGGCAGAAGAGGACTGGGACAACGATGGCTTGCCGGACGAAGAGTTCGTCATGCCGCGCGTCAACCAGTACCTCAATGAGGGGATGGAGTACGAAAGCGAGGTGCTCAAGCGCCTTGGCGACATCCTCTTTGACAACACCCGCTACGAGCAGGCGATCAAGGTCTACCGCGCGGCCATCACCAAGTATCCGATGGCCCCGGAGAACCCCAAGATCGCCGACAAGGCGATCATCGCTCTGGAGCGTCTGCGGCGTTTTGATGAGGCCGTGGAGCAGCGCCGCCGGATCGGGCTTGATTACGGGCCCGACTCCGAGTGGTACGCCAAGCAGAAGGAGGAGGGCAACGTTGAGGCGATGGCCTTCGCCGAGAAGCTGGCCCAGGACAACCTGATCGACTCGGCGACGCTCTACCACGAGCAAGCCCAGAAGCTGGCCGAGGTGGCCCTCAACAGCCAGGACGCCGAAAAGGCCCGCGAGGCGCAGCGCCGCTTCCGTCTGGCCGCCGAGGCCTACGAGGCATATCTGGAGGCGTACCCCAACGACCGCGAAGCCTACAAGTGGAGCTTCTACCTGGCCGAGTGCCTCTTCTACAGTCAGCAGTATCTGCCGGCGGCCGACGCTTACGTGCAAGTGCGCGAGTTGAACGTGGGCAGCAACCAGTTCCGCGAGCAGGCGGCCTTCAACGCCATCAAGGCCCTGGAGTTCATCATCGCGGACAAGATCAAGCGCGGTGAGCTGCCGCCGGAGTCGCTGGCGTCGGGGGCCCCGGAGGAGACCGAGGAAGGCGATGGCCGGGACAAGCCCCAGGAGGTGATTGAGCCTCGAGAGATCCCCGAAGAGGTCGAGCGGCTCAACAAGGAGCGGGCGCGGTATGTGGAGTTGGGCCTGAAGAGCAAGTCCGATCCGTACCTGGCTGGGAAGCTGGATTTTGAGGCAGCGCGCGTCTACTTTGACTTCTGGCACCTGGATGAGGCGCGCAAGCGCTTTGAGGCCATCATCAACACGTACGAAGATCAGGAAGTGGCGGTCTTCTCGGCGATGTTGATCATGGAGTCCTACGTCATGGTGCAGGACTACGAGAACATGGCGATCTGGGCCGAGCGGATCAGCAACAACCCGAAGCTGGCCAACAACTCTCGCGCCAAAGAGATCCGTGCGGAGGCCAGCAGACTCAAGCTCGGTGCGATGTTCAAGAGCGCCGACAAGCTCATGGATGAGGGCAACTACGAGGCTGCGGCCGAGGCCTACATCCAGATCATCAACGAAGATCCTCAGAACCAGTACGCGGACAAGGCGCTCAACAACGCGGCGGTGGCCTACGAGAAGGTCAAGCGCTACGAGTCGGCGATGAAGCTCTACGAGCGCGTCTTCCGCGAGTACCCCGACAGCCCGCTGGCGCCGCTGGCGCTCTACCGCGTGGCGTTCAACGCCGAGCGCTTCTTTGATTTCGACAAGGCGGTGCGCAGCTACCTCTTGTTGGTCGATCGCTACGAGAGCAGCGAGGATCGCCAGAACAGCTTGCTGCGCGCGGCGGTGATCCAGGAGAACCTGCAGGACTACGAGTCGGCGGCGCAGACCTTTGTGCGCTTCTCACAGCAGTACCCCGACGCGGATGAAGCGGCGGCGTCGGCTTATCAGGCGGCGTTGATCTACGAGAAGATGGGCGACATCAACCGTCAGATCCGGGCTTTCAACGATTATCGCGGTCGGTTTGGGAACAAGGGTTCGGAGACCTCTCGAGTGTTGGAGGGGCTCGATAAGATCGCGGTGTACTACTACGAGAAAAAGCGCGACATGCGCCTGGCCAAGAAGGCCTACAAGAACGTGATCGACGAGGCGGCGGTGCGCAATGTGGCGCCGGGCACGCCCGATGCGCGTTTCCCGGCCAAGGCGTCGTTCTTCCTGGCGGAGATCGACTTTGTGGCCTGGGACAAGATCCAGCTCAAGGGCAAGCTCAAGGCTCAGGAGCGGGCCTTGAAGGCCAAGCTTGAGGGGGCGCAGAAGCTGCGGGCGCGCTACGAGGCGGTCTACGACTTCTTGAGCCTTGAGTGGACGATGGCCGCCGGTTTCCGTCAGGCCAACATCAAGCAGCGTTTTGCATCTGCGCTTTACGATGCGGATGTGCCCTTTCCCGAGGGCAGCGAAGAGTACGACATGTACCAGATCACCCTCGAAGACCTGGCGCTGCCTTTGGAAGATGAGGCGGTCGAGGACTATGAGGCGGTGATTCGTCAGGCCCGCAAGCAGCGGATCGTCAACAAATGGACCAAGAAGGTGCTCAACGAGCTCAACAAGTACAAGCCGGCCGAGTATCCGCTTTTCCACGAGGAGAAGACGGAGTTGACGCCGATGAGTTTGACGCCGTTGTCGCCGTTGACCCCTGAGCGGATCAACAATCCTGCGGAGGCCGGAGGCGGCCAGGCACCCGACGTGCCTGGCGCTGGTGATGGCGGCGGCGACGACGTTGATGAAGGCGATGAAGACGCCGAGGATCCCGGCGAAGACGACATCGATGATGAAGACGAGGACGATCTGGACGACAAGTAGAGCACGCTTGTGTGCTTTTGTTGTCAAGATGGTCGCGTGCCAACGTCTTTAGACAGTGAGGGCCCCGACAGCGGGGTCTGGCCCAAGAGGCGCAAGAGAGCCATGAAAATCATCAAGAGGCGTGTGAGTGTCGGAGCGACGTCGTTGTTGGCGGCGTTGATTCTGTCGGCGTGCGCCGGAACCCCAAAGAAGTCTGATCCGGTCCCGACTGCGAGCAACGAGGCGCCAGCGCCCGAGGCTGGTGGTGGCGTGGAGACGTCCCCCGACGATGGTGGGGGTGTGGATGGGCCGTTGGATGGGGAAGACGGCGGCGACGATGGTGAGCCTGGCGCGGATCTGGGTGACGAGGATGGTCCCGGCGAGGGCGATGACAAAGAGGTGCCCGAGCGCCCCAAGAATGGGGGTTTGGGCGAGGTGAAGGTCAGCGCAGCGGCTGAGAGCGCTCTGGATAGGGCGGCCGATCAGATCGACAGCGGTGATCTGGCTGGTGCGCGTCAGACGCTCGAGGGTTTGCTCAGCGATCCCAAGGCGGCGTTTTTGGCCCAGTACAACCTGGGCGTGTTGGCCGACCGCGAGGGTCGTGTTGAGGATGCGCGCGGTGCTTTTTTGGAGTCTTTGAGGCTCAACGGTGATTTTGCCCCGGCGTTGGTGAGCCTGTGTCGGCTTTACATCCGTCAGGGCAAGCCGGGGTTGGCGGTGCAGGCCGCTGATCGTGCGATTCGCAACAAGCCCAACAACCTGGATTTGGTGGATGCGCGTTTGCAGGTCTTGTTGCACATGCGGCGTTACGAGGAGGTGATCCGCGACGCCAAGGGTGTGCTCAAGCGCGACGAGCGCAACGTCAAGGCCATGGTGAACATGGCCACCGCCTACCACATGCTTGGCAAGCACGAGCTGGCCGAGGATGTGTTGTTGCAGGTCGAGAAGGTGGCCACGGTGCCGGTGGTGTTGGCCGATGTGCGCTACAGGCTGGGTTTTGTGTACCTGGCGATGAAGCGCGACAAGGCGGCGTTGTCGGCCTTTGAGAAGGCAGTGGAGGTGCGCCCTGATTTTGCGGAGGCGTACAACAACCTTGGGGTGCTCTATCATAAGGCGCGCGCGTTTGGTGCGGCGGTGGAGCAGTTCCAGCGGGCGTTGAAGGTTCACCCGCGCTACAAAGAGGCGCAGTTGAACCTGGGCAATGCCTACAAAGGGATGAAGAACTACGAGGACGCGGAGAAGGCGTTTGTGGCGGCGATGCGGATCGACGCGTCGTACGGTTTGGCGTACTTCAATCTGGGGATTTTGTACCTGGATGCGAGCTTCGATGGTCGCGATAAGAAAGAGCAGTATCAGTTGGCGATTGACAACTTCAATCGTTACAAGTCGGAGATGAAGTCGGAGTTGCCGCGCGACGATCCGGCCGATCGTTATATTGAGGAAGCCAAGAAGAAGATCGAGCTTGAGATCAAGCGCGAGGAGATGCGCCGCGAGGCCGCCATGGAATCCGAGGAGGACTTTGAGGACTTCGAGGATGGTGAGGATGGTGGTGGTGAGGGCGACGACGGCGACTTTGAGGATGATGGCGGCGGCGGTGACGACGGCGATTTTGAAGACGACGGCGGCGATGACGGCGCGGTTGATGACGGCGGCGCTGACGATGGCGGCGCCGTGGAAGACGCCGGCGACGGCGGCGATGAAGACTTCGACGACGGAGAAGAGGAC
This sequence comes from uncultured Pseudomonadota bacterium, assembly GCA_937123825.1. Lineage (GTDB taxonomy): Bacteria > Myxococcota_A > Bradymonadia > Bradymonadales > CAKZKQ01. The sequence continues at coordinate 15,445 of CAKZKQ010000022.1, read as the reverse complement.
GACGAGGACTTTGACGACGATGATCGTTGAGGTTTGAGCTGCGCGCCGGGGTGGTCAGCGTGATTGGCTGGTGTGGGGCGTCGTTGTTGGGTCGGGATTAAGTGTTGGGTGCGTTGTGGCCGATGGTCTGTTGTGGGCTTTGGTGACAGCGGCGCAGCCGGATGTGAAGAGAGAGGTGCCGGGCGATGAAGCACAGCGCATGGAAGGCATTGTTGATGGTGGTGGCGGGTGTGGGTCTGGCGTTGTTGTCATCGCCGGCTTCGGCCCAGGATCGCAAGGCATCGCCGAAGGTGATCGAGTTGGACGAAGAGGTGATCAAGGGCCGGGTGCAGAAGCCCGAGGCCTTTTACATTCTCCAGCACGCGGCGCTCAATTATGAGCGTTTGAAGCCCAAAGAGAGCTTTATCCCGGAGGTTGTGGATTCGGTCAAAGAGGATCCGTTCTGATCGGGATGGTCGGGGTAGGTGGAGGAAACGGTCGAAGGCCGAAAGTTCTTCCCTGCTTTGTCCGGATGTGATATACGCAAGGCTCCTGACATGTTGTGTCCGAACCGCCGTGGAGGCGATGGAGATGAGATGTGCAGGGGGCATGGCGCCCGACATTGGCTGGTTGGGCGTTGATTGAGCCTCGACATCCAGTACGTGGCAACACCAAGTCGAGTTCAGTAGATTTAAACCGGGCCATGTGGCTGCCTGAATCATGATGGTCAGGTGTGGCTGTGTGGTCTTGACGGATGCTGTAGGACGCGAGTTCCAGTTAGGAGGAATTTCATGAGCACAATTGCTGAGGCGTTTCGGACAGGTGGTGCCTGGATGTACGTGATTCTGGTGGTGTCGATCATCGCCATCGGGATCATCATTGAGCGTTTCATCTTCCTGTTCTTCAAGTACAACATCAACGCCCACACCTTCATGGCCCAGATCCAGAAGCTGGTGATGGCCAACAACATTGACCGCGCGATCAAGTTGTGCAACGCGGCGCCCAGCGCGGCCTTGCCCAAGGTGATCAAGGCTGGCCTGACCCGGGCGAATAAGGGTGAGGTCGAGATTCAGAACGCGGTTGAGGAAGCGACCCTGGAGGTCGTGCCCCAGATCATGAAGCGCACCCCGGCGCTGCAGGCGCTTGGCAACATCGCCACGCTGCTGGGTCTTCTCGGTACCATCATCGGTCTGATTGAGGCGTTCGCGGCTCTGAAGAACGCGACCCCGGACAGCCGCCAGGAGCTGCTGTCTGCCGGTATCGCGCTGGCGATGAACACCACGGCGTTCGGTCTGATCGTCGCCATCCCCTGCCTGGTTGCTCACCTCTTGCTCTCGGGCATGACCAAGAAGATCATCGACGAGATTGATCAGTACAGCGTCAAGCTGGAGAACCTCTTGGTCAGCCGCGGCAAAGGTGGCAGCAACCCCCTGGAGAAGTGATTTGATTCCCTCTTGAAGGGTTTGAGTCACTTTGGCGGGCATCGACACGCCCGCGCTTTGAGTGCCTTCATCAGCAGATGTTGCGGCCATGGGCTGCGGGTTTTGATGGGGAGCACTCTTGGGTGTGCAGGGTGTTTGTTTTGTGGTTCTCCTGATGGGGACCGCAAAAGGGCGCCCTTGGAAGAAATCGGTGTCAAGGTTGCGTGTTGCGCACGTCAGAGGTGGAGGCGGTGGCCCTTTGGGCGACTGGCTTCACTCAAGGGTGTGTGTGGCAGGGCCATCAGGACGACAGTAGGCATCAAGCATGGCACGCAAAAAGTTTGAAATGCCAGTGGATCAGGAGCTGAACCTGGCTCCGATCATGAACCTGGTTATGATCCTCATCCCGCTGCTGCTGCTCTCGGTTGTGTTTGAGCAGATGGGCGTCATCAACGTTTCGGCGCCCAAGCTGGCGGTTGGTCCGGTGGATTCGGATCCGACCCCGCCAGAAAACCCGCCGTTGCAGTTGACGATCGGGATTTCGACCAGCGGTTTTACCATTGCCGCCACGGGGGCCAAGTTGCCTCCGATCGTGGGTTGCCCCAGCGAGGGGCCCTCGACGGTCTGCATCAAGAAAGGGCAGGACGTCGAAGCGATGTTGGGCAAGGTCAAGGCGCTGCGCGAGAAGTTTGATTCGACGGGCAACCGCGATTTCTCGGATCAGTCCGACGCAGAGCTCAACAGTGCGGTTGAGGCGTACGATTTCCGTTCGCTCTACAACATCCTTGTTGGCATCAAGAAGAAGTTCCCGGAGGAGACGGTCGTCAACCTCGGGGCGGACCCTTCGGTGCCGTTTGAGATTCTGATCAAGACGATGGACACGGTCCGTTTCAAGTTGGAGTCCAAAGCCGACAGCGGTGAGTTCTCCAATGAAGAAGAGTTCGCCTTGGCGAACTATAAGGAAGAGACCACTGGCGATGCGGCTTCCCGCGCGCTGCTCTTCAACGACGTGGTGTTGGCGGTCATTCAGTGACCGAAGCAAGAATCACTGAGAGATAAAGACATGGCTGACAACATCAAAGCGACAGGCTTCGGCAGCGAAGATGAAGAGCGGATTCTTGCCAAGCGTCGGCGTGACGCCAAGCGCGCCAAGCGTCTGGCCAAGCGCAAGACCGAAGACAACGCCTTCAACATCAACTCGATGATGGACATGATGACCATCATCCTGGTCTTCCTGATTGACTCCTACGGCAACAACCCTCTGAAGGTTAAGGCCGGGCCGGACTTGTCCATCCCGCGTTCAACTTCAGAGCTGTCGCCCGAGGACACCATGCAGATCACCATCACTCGCCGTGCCATCCTGGTCGGTGACAAAGAGGTGGTCGCGGTCAAGGACGGTCAGATTGATAAGAGCCACAAGCGCGGCGGCGAGAACAGTCTCTACATCCAGCCGCTCTTTGATCGTCTCACCGAAGAGGTCAGCCGTCACAAGCAGATGGCGGCGCTGCGCAAGCAGCCCTTTGATGGTGTGGCGACGATCGTCTCGGACCGCACCACGCCCTACCGGCTGGTCACCGAGGTGATGTACACCGCCGGTCAGGCGCAGTTGGCCAACTTCAAGTTTGCCATCGTGCAGTTTGGTCGTGGCGCTCTTGTGCAGAAAGCTGCTGAGAAAGGCAAGTGATCCAAGGCGGGGTGATCACAACATGCACATCACATCGGCGCTTTGTGCGCTGGTTTGTGTGTGTCGGTGATGCACCCCGGTCCATTCCCACAATGTGTTGACGTAGGGCGGTCGTACTTAAGCGAGCCGCCCTTTGTTGCTCTGGTGCCTGCGGGCTGCGTGTGTGGGTTTGTGGGCAAGGTGGGAGATTGTGGGGCTGTGCCCCATGAGAACGGTCTTTGGGGTGATTTTTTTTGTCATATTTTTGCCCCAGCGACGTCTTAGACCATGACACTGAAGCGCAGGCCCGTTCCATGGTGAGGACGGCAGCGCGGTTTGCCAGTTGTCGGTTGAAATTCAACCTCAGGGCGGTGCCTTCCGATGTGCGTAATGTGCAAGGGCAGGCACCTCGGGCTGAGCGCGCCAACCAGGGATGGAGCGCGAAACGAAGTTGACCGGCCAGGCAAGGGAAAGTGTCCCTTTGGCAATGTCAGAAGAGACCAGGGAAGGGCTGTGCCGATCCACAAAGCGCAGGTGGCAACAGCCTGATGGTCAACAGAGGCAGGAACATGGCGACGAATTCACAACGCGGGGCGGCAAAGAACAGTGGGCCGAAGGTTCTGCGTGTCGGCATCATCCAGAACGGGCGGATCATCGAGGAGCGGCTGCTGCGCAAGCAACAGTCCGTGACCATCGGTGCCAGCCCCAAGAATACCTTCCACATTCCGGCTTCGGATATCCCGTCGAGCCAAACGCTCTTTGATTTCAAGGGCGGCAAGTTCACGCTCGTCTTTGACGAGAAGATGAACGGGCGCGTGTCGCTTGGCGACGGGGTGACCGACCTGGCCAGTTTGCGCAAAGGGGGCAAGGCCCGCAAAGAGGGCTCCACCTGGCGCGTGCCGATCACCGAGCGCTCTCGCGGCAAGGTGGTCATGGGCGAAGTGACGCTGCTCTTTCAGTTTGTCACCCCGCCCCCGGCTCGCCCCAAGCCCCAGCTGCCCGCCACCATGCGTGGTGGTTGGTTCCGCAACCTGGACTGGAACCTGATCCTGATCCTGCTCATCTCGGCGGTCGCCCAGGGCGGCAGCGTCTGGTGGGTCCAGGTGCAGGATTGGCCCGAGCCTCGCGACGTGGCGGCTCTGCCCGATCGCTTTGTGAAGGTGCTGGCACCTGAAGAAGAAAAGAAAGAGCCCGAGAAGCCCCCGGAGGAAGAGATCAAGCCCGACGAGGACGCTGAGGGCGAAAAGGTCGAGAAGAAAGAGCCCGAAAAGAAGAAAGCCACTCCCAAGAAGAAGGAGACGCCCGATCAGCGCGCTGCCAAAGAGGCGGTTCGCAAGAAGGCGCTGGCCAAGAACGTTGAGAACAAGACGATCCTCAAGAAGATCGGTTCTCTGAGTCCCAACGGCGGGACGCTGGCCGACGCCCTGGGCGGCGGCGCAGCCAAACGCTCCCTGGACGACGCTTTTGCCAACTCCCGTGGGGTTCAGGAAGGCACCGCGGGCATGGACCGCAGTGGTTTGCGCCGCGCGGGCAGCTCCGACGCCAAGGGTGTGGGCCGCACCGCCGACATCGGTGACCTCAAAGGGGTCAAGGGTGCGGGCAAGGCCAAGGTCGACACCGGCACCAAGCGCAAGGCAGTCTCCGTCAAGGGGCGCGTCAGCATCAAGGGCAGCACCCGCGCCGTCGGCGACGGTGTGATCGACAAAGGCCGCGTCTCCTCGGTCTTCCGAGCCCGCGCCGGCGCGCTGCAAAGCTGCTACGAGCGTGAGTTGAAGAAGAACCCCAAACTTGGCGGCAAGTTGGTCATCCGCATTGTGATCGGCGCCGCAGGCCGCGTCACCTCCGCCTCCGTGGGTGGATCGGTGGGCTCCTCGGCGGTCAACAACTGTGTCGCCAGCCGCGTGCGCGGTTGGAAGTTCCCCAAACCTGAAGGGGGCAGCGTCACGGTGTCCAAGTCGATCGTCTTCAGCGCCTCCAACTGAGGCCATCTGCAAAGATCGCAAACGCGAGGCTCCGCTGCTTGTCAGCGGGGCTTTTTTGCTTTTTTGATCCGTCGGTTCAAACTTTCTGTGGAATGACCCGATGAGGACATGTGTAAACGTTCCTTCACACCTTGCCTGTGAAATTTTGTCACGCCAGGGGGTGAAGGCCGTCAGTTCGAGGCCGTGGTGGCTGCATCGCCCTTTTGTTGGCATAACGGCCTGGATTTTGCTTGTATATAAAGATGTGTGGCCCCTGCGTTGGGGCTACGGCTGGACAATTGACAGCCCTTGCATGGACCATTAGATTGGCCGAGCCTGGGTAGTGTCAGAGTCGTGAGCACGGGGTTTGAGTACCGAAGGTCAGTGTAGAGACAGTTGAGGAAGACCATGACAGGCAAGGGATGGATGATGGCGTTGGCGTTGGTGCTTTTGGCCCTTGGGGCTTTGGGGGCACCTGCAAGCAGCGTTTTTGCGCAAGACAACGGCCTCATCCCTCAGGATAAGCTCGACGTGGGGCGCAACCTCTCCCAAAAGGAGATGGTGGGCCGCGCCAGCGAAGACATCAACCGCATGAAGGGCATCCGAGAGCAGGTGCTGACGTTGTTGGAGGAGACGCGAGAGCAGGAGAAGGATCTGCTTAAGCTCAACTGCATCAACGAGAAGCTGGCGGCCATCAAGGGATTCTTGAAGGTCAGCGAGCAGTCGGCGACCAAGCTCCAGGAGACGGGCGACAAGGAGAGCGCCGTGCACCAGTTCTCGTTGATCACGATCGCCAGCCAGAAGGTCCAGAACCTTGGGGTTGAGGCGCAGTCGTGTGCCGGCGAGGTGCTGCGTTACTCGGGCAACACCGAGAGCATCACAGAGGTCGACCCGGAGATTGCCGAGTTGGATCCCTTTGTGTTGCTCGACGAGCTCAACCGTCTCTTCCGCCTCCCTGAGGTGACCCCCTATCAGTGATTCGACGGCCTGTCTGCGGTGAAAAAATAAGACGCGCAGCAGGCAGACCCAGCATGGCCCCGCACTGTCGGGACGGGGCATAGAGAGACAGATCTGGGTTTTGCGGTTGACCGCAGCACAGGCTGGGCAAGCCTGGGCAACGCAGTGGCGGCCAACCAATGGAAATAGAAGCCGGGATCGAGAAGCACAATATACGGCGAGCTCAAGCGGCGCGCGGACATGGGTCCAGCGGCGCTTTTGGTTGGATGGCCCATGGCTGAAGTGGATAAGCATAGAACAACCCCCTTTTTCTGCCAGACGCGGCGCACGCCCGCAGTGGTGGCGCTGGCTGCAGCGATGCTGTGGTGTGGAGGCGTTGCTGCGCAGGATGGCGCAGCGGGTGGAGACTCCGATGTTGCCGGCTCCGACAGCGGCGGCAGCAGCGCCTTGTCGCGCACCATCGGTGTGCACCCCGGTTTGAGGCTCGAAGGTGGTTTTGACAGCAACATCTTCTTTGAAGACGAGCAGGAAAATCCGTTGTCGGCGCCCTCGCTTTCGGTGGTGCCGTTTGTGGAGATCGACACCCGCAAGTCCCGTTCGGTGGCGCTCAAGCTCAAGGCCGAGGCCGAGTACCTTCAGTACCTCTCGGACGATCAGCGCGTTCAGGACCAAAGTGGTTTCTTTTTGCGTGCGCAGGGTTCTGCGACCTTCAACCCGCGCGGTGCAGTGGCGCTGAGGATTTCGGACTCCTTCCAGCGGACCAATGAGGCGCCCAGCGGGGCGGCCTTTGACTCTTTCAACCGGATTTACAACGATCTGGGGGCGGCGATCGTCATCCAGCCCGGTGGCAAAATCCTGGTGGTGGAGCTCGGCGGCCACTTTGCGATCAACCGCAACAGCTTCGTGCCCGATCTGGACAACCAGACCATCGGCATGCGTCTGGGGGCCAGTTGGCGCTTTTTGCCCAAAACCAAGTTTGTCCTCAACGCCTCCTGGGACTTCGTCACCTACGATCAGCGCGTGCGCAGCATCCCCTTCTACGACGAAGGCGAGGCGCCCGACTTTGTGGAGCCCTTCGAGAACGATGACACGGCGCTGCGCAACATCAACTCACAGCCGTTGCGGATCGAGACCGGCATCGACGGCCTGGTGGGGCGTCGCCTGAGCATCAAAGCGCTCATCGGCTACAGCAAGGCCTTCTACGACTCCGGCGATGACTTCTCCAGCATCACGGGGCTCTTTCAGGGGGGTTACGAGATTGGGCCGACCAGCCGCTTTGCGCTGGGCTACGAGCGCAACTATCAAGACACCTCTTTTGGCAACTTCATGTCCTTCCACAAGGTCTTTGGCCGCTACAACCACCAGTTTGGCGGCAAGTTTGACCTGATGCTCGAAGGCAACTTCCAGTTGCAGCAGTACCGCGGATTCCCGCAAATCACGCTGCCGTCGGTCTCGGTCGATGGTCAGCCCGGTGCCGGCGCGTTCAGCGACACCGAGCGCGACGACCCCGTCTTTGGGGCCCGCGCCGAGGGCACCTACTACTTTGGTAGCGTCTTCATGGTCGGAGCGCGCTACATGCTCGACGTCAACGCCAGCGACTTTGTTCTGGTCACCGGCATCCGCTCTCCCGAGGGCGTCAACGTCGACAACGACATCAACCAGGGTGGGACCGCAACGGTCCAGTTCGTCAAGCACCGGGCCTTCATCTTTACCGGGGTGCGTTGGTAGAAGCCCCAACGCCGTCCAGCACGCCACTGTGCACCAAAGCTCCACAGCGAGGTGATGAGGCCATGAACGCCTGCCGTCCTTCACCCACCCGCTCCGTGCGCCTTTGTCCGGGGACCGCGCGCCTTATGGCTGTGCTGGTCGCTGTGGCGATGGCCTGCGTCGGGTGCTCCACCACCATAGATCCCAACTACCTCCGGCTCCTTCAGAGCGAGTCGCAAGCGCCCCTGGACGACGTGCCCAGCGCCAACACCCTCGGGCCAAGCGATAAAATCACCATCTCCGTCTACAACGAGGAGAGCCTGCAGGGCGACTACGTCATCTCGCCCGATGGGACCATCAGCTTTCCCCTGGTCGGCAAGCTGAGCCTCAACGGCATGACTTGCTCCCAGGTCGAGGACACCATCGCTCAGAAGCTGCGCGACGGTTACATCCGCCGCCCCTCGGTGTCCTGCTCTGTGACCGAGTTCAACTCAAAGAAGGTCTCGGTCTTTGGCGAGGTCAAGGCGCCGGGCAACTTCCGCTTCGAAGATCGAATGAGCATTGTTCAGGCGGTCACCAGCGCAGGTGGCTTCACCGAGCGCGCTTCGCCGAGCAACACCACCCTGGTACGGGTCGTGCAAGGCAAGAAGGTCAAGGTCCGGGTCCCGATGGAATCCATCATCGAAGGGGAGGTTGAGAACCTCCAGCTTCAACCCGGCGACATCATCTTCGTGCCCACGAGCATTTACTGAGACTGAATCGGTCCACAACGCCCGGAGCCAGAGACAACATGACCGAGCAGCAACAGCCCCCACAACAGCCCCAGAGCCCGCTGGACGCTCCGACGCGTTTCGAGCCGCTGGGGGCCATTCCCGGGGCCGTCAACAATAGCAGCGCTGAGCCCATGCTTCCGTTCCAGCACTACTGGAACATCATCCTGAAGCGGATTCAGCTCATTGGTCTGGTGGCCGTGTTGGTCTTCACGTTGGTGGCCATCTACACCTTCCGCCAGCCCAAGATCTACGAGGCGCGCGCCACCATCATCATCGACATGTCCACCCCAAAGGTGTTGGGCAACGATGTGCAGCCTGTGGTCGAGTTCTCCGCGGCCGATTATTGGAACTCCGGCCAGTACTTTGAGACCCAGTACGCCATCATCAAGAGTCGGCAAGTCGCCCAGAAGGTCGTCGAGAAGCTGGGGCTGGCCAACGATCTTGTCTTTCTGGGGCTCGACAAAGTCGAAGAGGACAAGCTCCCCGACTTGCTCATGAAGAGCGATCCGGTGGCGCGTCTCCAGGAGATCACTGAAGTCTCCCCCGCCCTTGAGAGCCGCATCGTCACCATCCTGGTCAGGCACTCCGACCCCGACATGGCCAGCCGGATCGCCAACGCCATCACCGAGGCCTACCAGCTTCAGAACGCCGAGCGGGCCAAAGAGTCCACTTACGGCGCCTACGATTGGCTCACCAACCAGTATCAGGACGTCAAGCAGCGTCTGGAGGACTCAGACGCCGCGCTCTACGACTTCAAACGCAAGAACAACCTCATCTCCACCTCACTGGCCGACAACCAAAACATCACCAGCCAGCGCCTGCTTGACCTCAACCGTCAACTCACTGACGTCCAGGCCGAGCGCCTCAAGGTGGCCGCCGAGGTGAACGAAATCCGTCGTCTGCGCCGCGGTGAGCGCTCCACGGTGCCCATTGAGAACGTCATCGACAACCCGTTGGTGCAGGGCCTGAAGACCAACTACACCCAGTTGCGTCAAAAAGAGGCCGAACTCAGCGGCCGCTACCTCGACCAACACCCCGAGGTCGTCGCCGTCAACAAGCAGATCGAGCTGGTCCGCCGTCAACTCTACAAAGAGATCGACACCATCCTCAACGCCAGCGAGAAGCGCCTGCGCGTGCTTCAGTCCACCGAAGGCCAGCTGCGCGCCGAGATCGATCGCCTCAAGGGAGAGGCGCTTGAGCTCAACCAGAAAGAATTGGAGTACAACCGCCTGGAGCGCGAAAAAGAGACCAACTCTCGTCTCTATGAGCTGGTGCTGCGCCGCCTCAAAGAGACCGACATCTCCCGGCTGCTGCAAAACAACAACGTCCGCATCCTCGACCGCGCGCTGGTGCCCGAGGTGCCGATCATGCCCCGCGTGCCGCTGAACCTTGCCATCGGTGTCTTGCTGGGCCTGGTGGCCGGCGTGGCGCTGGCCTTCCTGCGCGAAGCCATCGACTCCACCGTCAAAACCCAGGAAGACGTCGAAGAAGGCCTGGGCATGACCTTCCTGGGGGTCATCCCCACCATCAAAGAAACCCGCGAAGGACCCGACAAGGGGGTGCCGCTTCCCGAGGGCGAAACCCGAGATCTGCACGTGCACGAGTTCCCCAAGTCCTCTGTGGCCGAGTGCTGCCGGACCATCCGGACCAACATCTTCTTTATGAGCCCCGACAAGCGCATGAGCCGCCTGCTGGTCACCAGCGCCGGGCCCCGCGAGGGTAAGACCGTCACCGCGGTCAACATCGCCACCGTCATGTCTCAGTCCAACTCGCGGGTCCTCATCGTCGATACCGACATGCGCCGCCCCCGCGTCCACCGGGTCTTTGGTCTGGAGAATGAAATCGGGCTGTCGAGCCTCATCATCGGAGAGGCGACCTACGAAGACGCCATCAAACGCACGCCCGTGCCCAACCTCGACGTGCTCATGTGCGGCCCCATCCCGCCCAACCCCGCCGAGTTGCTTCACACCGAGCGTTTTCACCGCATCCTGGAAGAACTCGAAGAGCGCTACGACTGGATCATCTTCGACTCGCCGCCGACCATCGCTGTGACCGACTCCATGATCCTGTCCAATCTGGTGGATGGTGTCTTGTTGGTCGTCAAAGGCTCGCAGACCTCCAAAGAACTGGTCCGCCGCGCCAAAGAGAAGCTGGCTGGGGTCAACGCGCCGCTGCTGGGCTGCGTGCTCAACGATGTCGATTTGGAGAACCGCGAGTACGGCCACTACTACTACTACTACTACCGGCGCTACGGTCACTACTACGAGCAGGAGCAGGACGAGGACGAAAACGGCTACGACAGCGACTACAACTCCGAAGACGTCGCCTGAGCCAGTCTCCGCTTCCCCTACCTCATCCCTTCGTTCTTTTCCGTCGCTGTACTAGGGACCAGGCAGGCCCTCTACAGTCCGTGCGCCTTTGCGGCCACGGCCACGTCGGCCGCGATTTGAGCCTTGAGCTCATCCAGCGAGCCAAACTTCTTCTCTGGACGCACAAACGAAAGCAGCGACACATCCAGGCTTTGACCATAAAGGTCTGCCCCTGGAGCCAGTCCCTCCAAAACGTGCGTTTCTGCGTTGGCCACCGCGTCCTGCTGCGCCGTGGGCCGCACCCCCACGTTGGTGATCGCCGCCATCGGGGCGCCTTCTTGCCCCAACACCCGCACCAGGCTGACATAAACCCCGCGTGGGATCATCATCCCCGCTGTCGGCACAATGTTGGCTGTCGGGAAGCCCAAAGTCCTGCCGCGCTTGTATCCATGCTCAACCTCACCGCGCAGCGTGTGCGGGCGCCCCATCAGGCTGGCGGCTTCTTCCATGTGGCCTGCGGCGAGCGTCTTGCGGACCCGTGTTGAGCTGACCACGGTCTCTGTGACGCAAACCGCCTCATGGATGTGAGGCTCAATGCCGTGCTCCAGCGCATGGCGTTTGAGATCCTCAGTGGTCCCTGAGCGGCCCTTGCCAAAGTTGAAGTCGTACCCGACCCAGACCTCACATGCCCTCAAGCGTTTGTGGACGATCTCTTCAACAAAAGCCTGCGGCGAGAGCGAAAAAAGCTCCTTGCGGAAGGGCAACGCCATGGGGATGTCGATCCCATGGGATTTGATCAACTCCAAGCGTTGCTGGAGGTTGTTGATCAAGAACGTCCCTGGTTCCTTGCGCCCAAAGTGCACCACAGGGTGCGGATCAAAGGTCAACGCCAAGCTCATCGTCCCGCGTCGCCTGGCGCTGTCGATTACCTGCTTGAAGATGGTCTGGTGTCCCAGGTGGGTGCCATCAAAGTTGCCAATGGTCACCACAGGACGGACGCCATCGGGCAAGAGCGGGTTTTGTAGGGTCGTATCTTGTGTCATACCGGGCGGTTCCTCACCTATGTTATGGAAGGAAGTGTCCAGCGCTCCTTGCGGAATTCAGGGACACCGTGCTCACCTCGGGAGCCTCTCGTTGCTGCCGTGGTGTTGACCCATGTGACGCCATTGCAAACCGCCTCGATCTGGCGCCCGGTCGGGCCGGAGCATACAATCTGCGCATCACATCGGCAATGGCCCCTTAAACTGATGCCCCTCGCTGCCCACAGACCTGCCATGAATCCCACACACACGGCCAATCCACCACTGCCCATCTGGCTCCTGGGCAATCCTGTCGAGCACTCGCTCAGCCCCACGTTTCAAAACGCGGGCCTGATGCACCACAGCCTCAACATGCACTACAGCGCTCGCCACACCGAAACCCAAGAGTTGCCCGAGCTGGTGGCGGCCATTCGACGTGGAGAAGTGCTCGGCGCCAACATCACGCTGCCCCACAAAGAAGCCGTCTCCTCGCTCGTCGACAGGCTCAGCCCCGCCGCACTGCGCGCCGGCGCCGTCAACACGCTGGTCAACGTCGGCGGCTCAATCGAAGGCCACAACACCGACGTCATCGGCCTGCGCCGAGTCCTGGTCGAAGAGGGCCTGCGCACAGAGCCACCCCCCGTGGCCACCATCCTCGGTGCTGGAGGCGCCACCCGAGGCGTTGTTGTGGCCCTTTCACAAATCGGCACCCGGCAGATCGTCGTCGTCAACCGCTCCCTCAAACGCGCGCAGCGCCTCATCGATTCACTCTCCGACAGGGTGGACGCCCAATTGAGTGCCATGAGCCTCCAAAACGCGTTCAATGCACCCAAAGATGACCTCTGGCGGCAGAGCGCTGCTCTGGTCCATGCCACCAGCCTTGGGGTCGGGGCAGAAGAGGGCGACGCCTCACACAAAGACGCCGCTGAGGTCTGGCAGGCGTTGCCCTGGGGGCAACTGGCACAGCTGCGCTTTGTCTACGACATCTGCTACGCCCGAACCATCCCGCCCTTTCTCCACGTGGCCCATGCACACGGTTTTGCTGGCCACGACGGCCTGAAGATGCTCCTGTACCAAGGCACCGAAGCCTTCACCATGTGGACCGGCCATCGCGCGCCTGAGCATGTGATGTGGTCGGCGTTGTGTGGGGCGGTTGGGCGTGAGGCTGGAGCGTAGAGGTGTCAGGGACGTCGACCGAGGTCGTGTTTGTCGGGGTTGAAGCTTTTGGTAAAGGTGTCAAAGACGTCGACCAGATGACTCAACGCTGATTTTGAACCCTTTTGTAGAGGTGTCAGAGACGTCGACCAAACGTCTCGACCAAACGTCTTGCTGTCGTGGTGTCAGAGATGTTGACCGAGCGGCGGCCTGTTGTGTTTGTGGAGGTGTCAGAGACGTCTACCAACGCCCACACCATCGAACTCCAAGCCATTGGTAGAGGTGTCAAAGACGTCGACCAGCGCTCACAATCCCTGAAGCAAATCCATGCGTTCGCGGCATTCGGTGGCTTCGTCGGTTTTGCCCAGACGAGTCCATTGATCCAGGGCGATGGCGTAGGCGTCTTGGGCTTCGCGTCGGCGCCGGGCGACCATGGCGATGTCAGCGGCAGCGTGTGCGATGCGTGCGACGTCGTGGTCTACCATGGCGGTGTCGATGAGGAGTTGTCGTGCGGTGGGCAGGTGGTGGCTCCATGTGGGCCATTGTTGGAGTGCGGCGGCGCACATGGCCAGAGCCAGGTGGACAAAGGCCAGCAGGGCGCGTTGTCCGGTTTGTTCGATGACGGGGCGGCTGGCTTCGAGGGTGGTCTGGGCTTCCTGATAGTGTCCGTGGTCGAGCAGGACGATGCAGAGGTTGAGTCTGGGGATGATGCCGCCGCCGGAGCCAATGGCGTCGTGGATTTTGAGGGCGGCGCGGTAGCCAGCGGCGGCGGCGTCGAGGTCGCCCTGGCTGCGGTTGACCTCTGCCAGAACGTTGAGGCAGTTGGCGACCTCGCTCTGGTCGCCCAGGTGGCGGTGAAGTTCGAGGGCTTGTTGCAGCAGCGCCTGTGCGGTGGGTTCGTCGTGTGCGCGGTGTGCGACGGTGCCCAGGCCGTAGAGGCAGGATGCGACCCCGGATTGATCGCCGCCGCGATCGTAGTAGAGGCGCGCGCGTTCGAAGAGCGCCTGAGCGCTGGCCAGATCGGCGCGCTGGCGAGCGATGATGGCCAGACCTTTGAAGCAGTGGGCCATGCCCAGGACATCGTCGAGGATTTTGTAGTGCTCGGAGGCTTGTTGGTAGAGGCCTTCGGCGTGTTTCCAGTTGCCTTGTTGTCGGGTGGTCCAGGCAAGGCCCCAGAGGGCCTCTGGCAGGATGCGTGTCCAGCCGTACATTTCGGCGCCCTGGCGAGCGTGTTCGGCCCACGTCAGCGCTTCATCAAATTTCCAGTTGAGGCGTTCAATCCATGAGCGCATGACCCAGCCCTGGCCCCAGGAGGGGTCTTCAGGGGGGAGTCCCAGGGCGGTCATGGCACGCTCTCTCAGTTCGAGCAGGGCGCGTGCGGCGCGGTAGTCACTGGTGTCGCGGCGTTCCTGGGCGCCTTGGAGCAGGGGTTCAAGGGCGCGTGCGTAGGCGCCGGCGCTCCAGAGGTGCCGCCCCAGGCGTTCGGCCACGCCGCTTTGCCCTTCGGGTTTGTCCAGGAGCATGCGTGCGCAGGCCAGGTGGTAGGGGACCAGGCGGTCTCCTTCGCGGGCCATCCGTTCGAGGCTTTCACGCAGCATGCCGTGGGCAAAGCGCCAGCCGCCGTCTTCAACGGTGGCCAGTCGGCCAGAGAAGAGGGTGTGGAGGATGTCGACGGTCAGGTGGATGCCTGCGTGGTGGCAGACCTGATGCCATTCATCGTTGGAGACCTGGCGGCCGAGCACTGCGGCCAGTTCGAGGGCGCGGGCAGCGTCGGGTCCCAGACCCCTCAAGGCGCGTCCGAGGTGTGCGGTCCAGACCTGGTGGAGGTCGTCGGGGAGGATGGCTTCTTCACCGGGGCGCAGTACAAAGCCGTTGTCGCTGACTTCAAGGACGCCGCGTTGAACCCAGTCGCCGACCAGTTGCACGGCAAAGAGCGGGTTGCCCGCCGTGCGCTCTTCGACCTGCGCGGCCAGCTCGCCTTCAAGTCCCAGCAGTTCCTGGATGAGCGTGGCGCGGTCGACTTTGGCCAGCGGTTCGATGTCTCGGTGGATGGTGTCGGGTTGTCGCAGCAGGTCGTGCAGGGCGCTTTGGTTGACGGGTTCCTGTGCGAGGGCTTCGTTGCGCGCGGTCAGGACAAAGAGGATGGGGCAGGGGTTGAGGGCTTGGGCCTGCATGACATACTCGGCAAAACCCAGGGCGTCGCCGGCCCACTGCACGTCATCGAGCCAGACGATGACGGGTCTGTGTTGGCCCATTCTGGCCAGAAAGCGCAGCATCAGGGCGTAGCGCTCTTTGGGGCTGCCAAAGCGGATCATCATGTCCAACGTGACAGATCATTGGTCGCACGGGGCCGAGCGCTTGCGCGACGTGCTTAATGCGCTGCGTGTGTATGAGGGCCGCCCGCATCTGGCCGGGGGCGAACTGGACGATCTGTTGGCCTATTCAAAGCTGTGCGGAGCCGCGCCTGAATGGCGGTCGCATTCGCGCTATTCGTCGGGATC
>CAKZKQ010000021.1 GCA_937123825.1 uncultured Pseudomonadota bacterium | reverse complement strand
CGGTAGGCCTTCCAACTGCGCACTTCCCAGTCGCGCAGCGACTCCCAACAGCGTTTGTGGGTGCCGCAGATGAAACAAAGGCGCAGTTTGCGCTGGCGTGCAAGGCGATTGAAGAAGTCTTTGTGGCGACCGCGCTTGGGAAGGGTCTCCCAGGCGCGGCCGCCCTGACGTTCTGCCATGCGATCCTGCGTGGTGCGCGTATGGGTGCGCCGCAGGAGCAACTCGGCCTGCGCTTCGAGGTGCGGCGGCAGCTCACCGATGAGCCGCTCGATGTCGGGGGTGTGTTGCATGTCCAACTCCTTGGTTAAGGCAGTTAGACATGGCCCTCCTTGTGGATATCGAAACCGTCAAACATGTGCATACTCCTGGTCCAGAGTTCTCTACCCAGGAGGTTAAACACCCAGGGCAGTTTTGAATAGGGCCAGGGGGCGGAAAGTGCGGCGAAGGGCCAGAAAGTGAGTGGTTTTTTCTGTTTTTTGGCAAATTTGGGACTCAAAGAGGGTTTCGATGGGTCTGGTTCATGCCTCAAAGCCCCAAAATCACTTCGCGCTCAGAGGATGTCGCGGGCGGCGCGCAGCACGTCGATGGTGCTGATGATGCCCACCAGTGTGCCCTCGTGCTGGCTGACCACGGGCACGGCACCGATCTTGTGGTCAATCATCAGGTCGACGATGGTCCCCAGGTCTTCTTCGGTGTCCACGCTCAGAGCGCCGCCGCGCAGGTGGTTGGCGATGGGGGCGTCGAGCGTGTCGCGGTGGGCTTGGACCGAGCGCGGGTCGGTGGGGACAAAGCCCGACAACTCCCGCAGGTCGCGGTCGCTGATCATGCCGATGAGTTGTCCCTTGTCCATCACGGGCAGGTGCCGGACGTCCAACTCCAGAAGGCGCTCAATGACGTCTGCGGTGGTGGCGGCGGCGTCGACAAAGACGGGGTCGATGGTCATGATCTCGCTGGCGTTCATGGGCTCCTCCTTCTTGGGGTTGGTCGCCGCGCGACCTGCGCAAGCGGACGCACCCCTGACATAACAAGAGCCGTGCCACGATCGGATGGCATTTGCGTGCCGATAAAGACGGGTTGGAAGTGTGTGAAGGGGCGCACGATCTGCGCCGAGGGTGTCGGCGGCGCAGATTGTGGTGTGGGGAAGGGTTGGCCCTGCATCCTTTGCAGCCTGACGGCCAATGAAGCAACTCAAGCTCAAGTCCGCTCATGGCTGAATTTGCCCAGAAAGGCAGGGCATTGGGCCGCCGGGCGATGGGGTGTCACCCATGCCCGGCTTAAAAGATGGCAGACGACATCAGTCGGCGATGGCCACGTGCCAGGTATTGCCGTTTGAGGGGAACTCTGTGATGTCGTCGCCGTCTTCCAGGTCCGCACACCGGATCATCCCCGCGACAGGCGCTGCCCAGCAAATCCGACCCAGCGCCACCGACAGATCCATGCCTTGTACCACGCCCTGACCGCCGATGAAGACCGAAGCGTTGCTGCCGTCGAGATCGGCGACGAAGATGTCGTTGCCGCGAATGCTGTAGTAGATTTTGCCCGACTGAGGCTCGGCCACGACCTGCACGCCCTGGCCAGGCAGACCCCCGATGATGGTTTCACGTCCTGTACCGTCCAGGTTGGCCCGGAAGAGCGTCGTGGAGTTGTAGGTGATGACGTAGATTTTGCCGTTGGTCTCATCGATGCTCAAACCCGACGGCGAGGTGATGCCTGTGATGATGGTTTCGACGTTGGAGCCGTCCAGATCACTGCGCAGCACGCTGTTGCCGTTGAAGTCGCTCCAGTAGAGCTTCTCGTTGACTTCATCGACGTCCATGCCAAAGACGTTGCCCGCAGCGCCGTTGATCGTCACAGGGTTGGAGCCGTCGAGGTTGGTGCGCACAATGGCGCCGCCTTCGGTGTCGTTGAAAAGGAAGCCCGCGCCGGTGGCCACCGTGAAGGAGACCTCACCCAATTCCTGGGGGTCTTGTCCATCGACTGAAGCGGTGAAGACGTTGGCGCTGACATTGGCCCAGAAAATGCTGGTGACCAACACGATGGTCACCTCATCGCTGCTCACCTCTGCGCCGTCGCTGGCCGTCGCCGCACAGCTCCACACCTCGTCTTCCTGCGTCACGCCCGCTGGGACCTGGGCCTCAGTGTATTCGGTCTCCACACCGCCGCGCAGCCACCGGTACGTCAACGTGATCTCATCGCCGTCTTGGTCGGTCACGTCCACCGCGCAGGACAGCGCTTGACCCACCCCAGGGCTTTCGGGCTCGATCTCCACCTCCTCAATGACTGGCGGGTTGTTCACGCGGAAGGTCGCTTCGGTGCCGTCCTCACAAGAGATGGTCAATGTGCCATCGTCGTTGTCTGCCACCGTGCACCCGTCGCCATCTTCTCCATCTTCACCGTCGTTGATGACCACAGGATCAGAGTCCGGGCATGAAATGGTCGTGGTGCCAGCCTCATCGTCTCGCTCCACGCTGCATGACTCGCCGCTCTGACCATCCTCGCCGTCTTCACCATCGCTGATGACCACAGGGTCCGAACCAGGGCAGTTGACCGTAATGGTGCCCGCCTCGTCATCTCGCTCCGCCGTACAAGGCTCGCCGTCCTGTCCGTCTTCGCCGGTCTGACCGGCCTCGCCGTCCGCACCGTCGTTGATGGTGATCGGATCCGAGCCAGGACACGAAATGGTCGTGGTCCCTGCCGCGTCATCTCGCTCCACACTGCACGGCGATGCGTCTTGTCCATCGCTGCCGGCGCAGCCAGCCAGGCCGCCGATCAATGCCACAGTCAGAGCCAGAGTGAGGGTGAGTCGGTTCAATTGCATCAAGGGGTTCTCCTTATTGATACCTTAATGTAGATGAAAGTAAGTCGGACATCTGCATTTTGGTATGAGGGGTTGTGGTGATCTGAGCACGTGATGCGTTGTGTGCTGGGGTCCACCATCGTCTGATTGTGTTGCTGAACGTGAATTTGTGTGACCCAAAACCGATGGGCTTCTTTGAGAGACCGATTGGACGATAACGAAAGTCCACATGAAGCCAGATCTTTTCAAAGCCTCTGCTGAAGTCACTGAGGGGTTTTGGGTTTGATACCTCTTGCCGTCATCAGCCACACCTGAATGCTAGTGGCACTCTGTCCCATAAGCAACGGTTTTTTATGCCATCGATACAGGCTGGATCCCCTGGCTGTGGGGCTATGTGGGGCACTGTGTGGTCATGTGGAGCAAGTACTGGCGGATGGTCTCAGCCGACGCCTCCCAGGTGGGATGTTGGTCAAAACGGCGGCGCGCGGCCTGACCCATGGCGGCCAGTTCATGGCGGTGGGTCATCCAGTGTTTCAGGTGCGCGGCCAGCGCGTGACTCTGGCCCGGTTGGATCAAATAGCCGCTTTGTCCGTGCGCCACGATTTCCCCTGCGGCCCCCGTTTGGGAGGCGATGGAGGGCAGGCCAAAGGCGGCCGCTTCCATGTAGACGATCCCAAACCCTTCGTAGGACGACGGCAGGACCAGCGCGTGGGCCGCTTTAAGGTGTGGGACGAGGTCGTCGTCAAAGACAGCACCGTGGAAGGTGACGCGGTCCTGGAGACCCAGCGCAGAGGCTTGCGCCTGGACCTCGGCGGCGTGCTCTGGGTCGCTGGTGAGGGAGCCGACCACGTCCAGGCGCCAATCGCCTTCTTTGAGCCGTGCCAGCGCCTCAAGGAGCGTCGGCATGCCCTTGCGTGGGATGAGGTTGCCAAAAAAGAGCAGCCGTAAAGGGCCGGGCTCCAAGGCGCGCGCCTGGATGGTGTCCGGGTCCAGGGTGATGCCCAGGCGGTCTCCGCCGGGGTAGCCGATGACACTGGGCCTGGGGGCGACCAGCGACTCCACCACGCCCTGGGTGGTGCGGCTGTTGAAGACAAAGCCGTCGAGGGTTTGCAGGTAGAGCCGCTCGATTTGGCGGTAGAAGGTGTTTTGCCATGCTGGACGCAGTTCGCTGCACCGCAAATGGTGGACGATGGACACCAGCTTGTACGACACCTTGGGGCGCAGACGTCGGTTGAGCCAAAAGAGCGAAGGGTGGTTCAACTCGTCCTGAATCAGGACGTCCAGGCGAGCATTCTCCAGGCGCTTGAGGAAACCCGCGTTGAAGTTGTCGGTCAGGTGCAGCGCGTAGTTTCGCCACGGCAAAGAGAAGATCTCCACGCTGTGGCCACAGGCGCGCAAGTGCTCCACCAGCCGCCGGTCGTAGAGGTAACCGCCCGAGAGCGTGTCCAGCGAACCATAAATCAGCAGCCCAACCTTCATCCCAGCAGCGCCTCCACCGATGTGTTTGGTTCACTGGCCACAGCGCGCAGCGTCTGGCCAAGGTATCCCAGGAAGTCTTTGGCCCAGGCGTCGTCAAAGCGGGCCTTGTTGTGGACCAGATCAAAGTGCAGCGTGCGGCCCCCGTCGCGCTGGAAGATGTAGAGGATGGCTCCCAGGCAGTGCACCATCAACTCCTGGGTCAAGGCCACCTGAGGCTGCCAGCGCAGCCCTCCGCGACGAAGTTCCTCGTTGAGGAAGAGCGGCGGCTGCATGTTGAGGCAGATGGGCGAGAGGGCGATTTGACGCAGGTTTGGGTCGGTGAAGAAGAGCGAGCGCCAGGCGCGGCGTTGGTAGACGTCGAGGACCTGGGTGCGCACGCGTCCCAGGAGACCGCTGAAGGTCGGCGCGCCGCTCAAGTCTGCGCGCAAGACCATGTTTTCTGCGATGAAGCCGATGACTGGTTCCAGTTGTGGGTCGGTGCGGCTGGAGAAGACCGAGTCGACCAGGAGGTCTTCGGCCCCGGTCCAGCGCCGCAACGCCAACTGGTAGGTGGCCATGAGGGTCATAAAGAGGGTCACGCCGTGGGCGCGGCTGAGTTTTTGGAGCTCCGCGACGACTTCGGCGGGCAAGACCAGCTCTTTGTGGGCGCTGACGGCGTCATCTTGCCCTGGATCGGTCAGTTGGAGGTCAACGCGGTGCCCTTCGAGGTGTGTTCGCCAGTGTTCAAGGTCGCCTTCGAGCCCCGGACCCTGGAGTGTTTGGCGCTGCCAGGCGGCGTAGTCGGGGAATTGGACGGCGATTGGGGGCAGGTTGGCCTCTTTGCCTTCGATTTTGGCTTGGTAGATCGCCGCCAGGTCATGGACAAAGCGGCCCACGCTGGCTGCGTCGGCGATGATGTGGTGCAAAGTCAGCAAGAGCGTGTGGTTTTTGGCGCCCAGACGGACCAAAGAGACCCGCAAAAGGGGATCGCGCTCCAGATCAAAGACCTCGGCGGCCTGACGGCTGGCCAATTGGTGCAGCGCGGCCTCTTGTTTGGCCCCTTTCAGGTCGCTGATGTCCTCCCAGGACGGCGTCCAGTCCAAATCGGGCAGGATGCGCTGTCGAGGTTGCCCTTCGGAGTCGACCTCAAAGCGGATCCGCAGCGCCTCGTGGCGTTCAACAAGGTCGCCAAGCGCGGCGTTCATGGCCGTTTGGTTCAAATCGCCCTCAAGTCGGTACGCCCCCGAGACATGAAAGCGGAACGTGCCGCGCTCCAACACCCGATCAAACCACCAGGAGCGCTCCTGTTGGTAGGAGAGGGGGGCCAAATCACCGCTTTGGCGCGCTTTCAGCGGCGCGACCGGCGTTTGACGGCCCATGCGATCAAGCAAAAGCGCCGTGAGGGCCTCCACCGAGGCGCCACCGAGCAGGTCTCCCAGTGCGATCTCGGCCTCCAGGCGCTGCGCCAGCTCGTGTTGCAGCTCTGCGGCGGCCAGTGAGTCCAATCCATGCTGATTGATGGGGGTTTTGGGGTCGATTTCCGCGTCGTTGAGCCCCGCTCGATGGGCAATCTGCGCCACCAGCGCCGCCTGAAGCGACGCAGCGCGCTCCAAGTCACCCAAAACGCCCAGTTCGGCGGCTGTCGGCAGCGTCAAAGGCGCGTTTGTCTGCGTTTCTGGGGCAAAAGTGCGCGCTTCGACCAACTCCAGCGTCCCCTCTAGCCACGCCTGGCGGCTGGCGCGGCGCTGAATCTTGCCGCTGGAGGTCTTGGGGATGCTCCTGGGCTTGACCAGCGCCACCACAAGCGGCTTGATGTCGTGCTCTTGCACCAACGCGCGGCGCAGCGCACCGATGACCTTTTGAGGATCGGCGCCTCGGCGCACTTCAGCCACGATCCCCAACTCTTCGGCCCCATCGATCTCCAGCCCAAAGGCCGCCACACATCCCGTGCGCACTGCCTTATGGGCTTGCTCGGCGGCCAACTCCAGGTCTTGGGGGTAATGGTTGCGCCCTCGGACGATGATCATGTCCTTAAGGCGTCCCATCACGTAGAGTTGACCGTCGTGAACAAAGCCCAGGTCACCCGTGCAAAGCCACCCGTCGCCGTGTCCCTCCAACTCCGCGCCAAAAGTCCGCCCCGAGAGCCTCTCCTGACCCCAATAACCCGATGAAACGCTCTTGCCGCGCGTCCAAATCTCTCCCACCTGATCCGCAGCGCACGGTTGGCCGTCGTGGACCAGCTTGACCGCCATCTCCGGATGCAAATCGCCGCTGCTGACCACCGTCAGTCCCGGCGCGTCATCGTCCGCCAGCACCCCGCGCCGCTGGGCTGCGGCCTGGGGCTCCAGCCGCAAGTGCCGCGGGGCCGCCTCGACGGGGCCGCCCGA
>CAKZKQ010000020.1 GCA_937123825.1 uncultured Pseudomonadota bacterium | reverse complement strand
CGAGGGATTCAAAGCGGTTGTAGTGCTGCAACAACTCGTCGACGTGCTGCGGAATGGCCCCAAAGAAGAGCTTGGAGGCTTGGCGCGGCTTCTTCATGATGAACATGGCCAGCGACTCGACCGGCCCATACTTGAGCCATTCGTCGATGGTCATGCCGTTGCCCAGGCTCTTGGAGATCTTCCGGGACTGCTCGTCCAGGAAAAGCTCATAGAACATCCCCACCGGGGGCTGCTCGCCGAGGATCCGGCAGATCTTGGCCGAGAGTCGGGCCGAATCGATGAGATCCTTGCCGTACATCTCGTAGTTGACGCCGAAAGTGTACCAGCGCAGCGCCCAGTCCACCTTCCACCCCACCTTGACGCGACCATCGGTGACGGGAGTCTCGCCCTCGTGCCCACAAGCGACGATGCCCTTGTAGTTCTGGTCGCAGGCGTAGCGGATGACGCCCTCGCCGGGGGCGACGTCGATCACGCGCGTGGTGTAGACCTTGCCGCACTTCTCGCAGATGGGCATGAAGGGGCTCCACGCCTTGCGGTTCTCGGGCGAGAGGGTCGGCAGGATGACGTTGCGGACCTTTTCGTAGTTTTCCAGGATCCGGGTCAGGCCGTCGTTGAAGACGCCGCCACGGTACTGGGTGTGGGAGGCCTTGAAGGTGTACTCAAAGCCAAAGTGGTCCAGAAAGTCACGCAGCCGAGCGTTCATGTAGCCCGAGAAGGACTCTTCCTGCCCGAAGGGATCCGGGATGTCGCACAGGGGCTTGCCCAGGTGCTCGGCGAGCATCTCGGCGTTGGGCATGTTGTCCGGCACCTTGCGCAGACCGTCGAGGTCGTCGCTGAAGGCGTAGAGGAGCGTCTCCTCACCGGTCATCAACTCGTAGGCCCAGCGCACCCAGGTCGTGCGCGCCACCTCGGCGAAGGTCCCGATGTGGGGAAGCCCAGACGGCCCGAACCCGGTCTCCAGCAGCACCTTGCCCGACTTGGGTTTTCGATTGCGCAGGCTTTTCTGCAACGCCTGCGCTTCACGGTAGGGCCAATTCTTGAGCTTGGAGAACATCTGGGGATCGAGACGATTGGGTTCAGCGCCCATGGTCGTGCCTCTTCATCACAAACGGGTTGAATCACAGCTTTCGAGACGCGGCCCGCGAGAGTCCATCGTCGGTGCGCCCGAAACAAAAAACCGCACCCAGCGGATGCGCCACACCAGGGAAACCATCCCTTGATAAAAGTCAAGAGGATCCCAGGCAAAGAGCCGCAGTGCCCCGCAACAAAAAACGCGCAGGCAGCGGCCCATCAGTGGCCATCATGGGTGCGGATTAAAAGGCGCAGGAGCCAAAGAGAGTGGCTCAGTTGTCGCCAGCGGCGTCGATGAGGGCGTCGGTGGCGTCGGAGCAGAGAGCGCCGTCGTCCAACGCGCCCACGGAGGTGTCCACGGAGCAGTCGGCGACCAGGCCATTGTTGATCTGCTCGATGGTCTCGGACAGGAAGCAGCGGCAGCCGGGCTCGACGTTGTCCTGGGTCTCGGTGCGCAGGGTGTTGACGGCGTCGGCGTCGGCGCTGATGGCCTCGCGGCTGTCCTGGTAGGTCTCAATGACGGTGGTGGCGGCGGGGACAAAGATGCTCTCGCACTGTTCGGGGGCCAGGTCCAGGTTTTCCAGCTTCTGGCAGCAGGTCACAATCCGCGAGCAGTTGGGCAGGTCGTCCTCAAGCAGCGGGCTGGCTTCGTCGTTGAAGACCTCTTCAACCTTGTCACAGCCCATCGTCGGCACCAGCAGCGCCCCCATCATCAACAACATCAATCCAAATCGCATGGTCATTTCTATCCTTATGGTTCAATCGTTGGTCTTGCGGTGCACGGCATAGCCTGGCTCGCACCAAGGGACCACGTTTAAAAGTAGGTCGTCTTTGAAAAATGTCTCGCCCTGACAGCAAAACATCAGTGCCAAAGCGCCTGAGGGGCATTTCGTCGAGACATCGTCAACCAAAACTTAGGTTCTGTCTGACAATTGTCCCGTCGCCCAACGGCCCGATGATGTCGATCTCGTCGTCGGCGGTGCTCAACGGGTCTACGGACCCGCCTGCGCTCACCTCCTCGACCTCGACACCATCGAACTCGCCGGAACTCGGTTCCAATTGTCAGACAGAACCTAGAAGGTCATCCACTCCAACGCAAGGTTGTGCGCACCCATCTGGACGATCAATCCCGGCGCTTTTTGCGCTGGCGCAGGCGTTTGTTCTCTTTGGCTTCCTCGTTCTTGCGCTTTTTGGTCGCAGCCCACGAACAAATCGGGCAATGCTCAAGGTCGTGATAGAGCGCCGGGCAGTGCTCGCGTCCAAAGAAGATGATCTGCAGGTGCAGGCTGTTCCAGCTCTCTTTGGGAAAGAGCTTCTTCAGATCTCGCTCGGTCTGCACCACATTCTTGCCCGACGAGAGCCCCCAGCGAGCCGCCAACCGGTGGATGTGGGTGTCGACCGGAAACATGGGCTCACCAAAGGCCTGGGACATCACCACAGAGGCCGTCTTATGCCCCACCCCCGGCAAGGCCTCCAACGCGTTGATGTCCTGGGGCACCTGACCGCCGTGCTGCTCAAGCAAGATCTCAGACAGACGGTGAATGGCCTTGGATTTGCGCGGTGAGAGCCCGCAAGGCTTGATGATCGCCTCGATCTCCAAGGGCGTCAGCTTGATCATCTCCTGGGGCGAGTCGGCCTGGTCAAAGAGGTACGGGGTGACCTTGTTGACGCGGGCGTCGGTGCACTGGGCCGAGAGCAGGACCGCGATAAGCAACGTGTAGGGGTCCTTGTGGTCCAGCGGCACGGGCGTCTCGGGGTAGAGCTCTTCAAGGATGGCGTGGATGCGGGCGGCTTTCTCGGCTCTCTTCATGGTGTCTCACTCTTCGTCAGGCGGGCCGGGCACTGCGCGCAGCAGGCTCTGGCCGATCTCATCGATGCCAAGCTTGAGCATCAGCAGCCGGTCAAGACCAACCGCCACGCCGCCAGACGGCGGCATCCCCTCTTCCAAGGCGCTCAAAAACCCTTCGGGCATGGGGTAGGGATCGTATCCAAGCTGGACACGGCGCTGGAGGTCCTCGGCAAAGCGCGCCCGCTGCTCGATGGGGTCGTTCAACTCGGTGAAGCCGTTGCACAGCTCCACACCCGCGATGTAGAGCTCAAAGCGCTCGGCCACCGCCGGGTTGTCGTCTTTGACCCTGGACAAGACCGCCAGCGCGCGCGGGTAATCCACAAGAAACGTGGGCCACTGGTGCCCCAGGTGCGGCTCGATGTGGGTCAACATCAACTCATGAAAGAGGTCTTCCCAGTCACCGCCCTCTGAAAGCTCTCCCAGGCCGCGCGCAGAGGCCTCCTGTCTCAGCTTCTGAGCCGTGTCGGCTTCCAGGATGTCCAACCCGTTGGCGTGGCGCACAAAGGCCTCCTGGACCGTCAGGCGCTCAAAGGGCGCGTCCAGATCGACCGACACCGCCCCGACCTCCAACATGCCGCCGCCAAGAACCCGACGCACCAACGCCTCCACGTCATCCATGATGGGCCCGTAGTCCGCATAGGCGCGGTACCACTCAATCATGGAGAACTCGGGGTTGTGGGCCGCCGTCCACTCGCCGTTGCGGTAGACCTTGCAGATCTGAAAAATCTTCTCCATCCCGGCCACCAGCAAGCGCTTCATCTGAAACTCGGGCGAGGTGTGCAGGTAGAGGTGGGCGGCATCGACCTGGCCCATGCCGGTGAAGTGGGTCTTGAAGGCTTCGAGGTGGACGTCGGTGCCGGGCGAAGGGACCAGGTTGGGGGTTTCGACCTCAATGAAGCCTTGTTGGTGGAAAAAATCCCGGATGGTGCGGTTCATCTGGTCGCGGGCCACCAACGCCTTGATGGGCAGTGTGCGGGGCAACGCGACGGGCACAAGCGGCGCCACCAACACCGTCGTAGAGTCCGCCACAAAAGCCTCCCCAGCGGCGTTGAGTTGGCCATGGACAGCCACAAGCGCGCCGGGGTTTATGTCGTTGGCCTGCGTCGCAATGGGGATCAGCCCCGATGCGTCGCGCAGCGCCAACCCCTGGGGGCCTTGCGCCACCGCGCGCCCAGCGATCGTGGCCGATTGACCGGGCACCAGCGCGGCGATCTCTGTGCGGGCCCCCGAAAACCTTGCGTACATGGTATCCTCTTTGTCCAAGAACCGGTGCACCGGATCCGTCCGGCGAACCATCGGTATAGGATGTCGGGGAGAAAGCCAAGGAGCGCGAAGATGGAGGTCAGGAGAGGTTTTGTGGTGGCGCTGAGCGTGGCGCTGGTCGCCCTGGTGGCGGCGTGGTCGGTCATGTTTCTGATGCCCGAAGACGAGCTGATGGCTGGCGTCGAGGTCACGCAGGACATCGAGGACAACCCCACCCAGTGGCAAACGACGCAGGCCTACCCCGCCCTGACCTTCAAGGTCCCGGTGGACATCCAACCGGGCCAGGACGGGCGCGTCTACGTGGTGGAGCAGGCGGGGGTGATCAAGGCCTTTGAAGACCGCCAGGACGTGGACAAAGACGAGGTCTTTTTGGACATCCGCCAGCGCGTCAGCGCCGGGGGAGAGCGCGGGCTGCTGGGGCTGGCCTTTGACCCAAACCACCGCAAAAATGGGCGCTTTTATGTGAACTACACCTCGGCTGCCAAGCCGCTGCGCACCATCATCGCCCGCTTTGACTCCAAAGACGGCAAGGGCGACCCCGACTCCGAGACCATCCTCATGGAGATCGCACAGCCCTACGCCAACCACAACGGCGGGCAGATCGCCTTTGGCCCAGACGGGATGCTCTACATCTCGGTGGGCGACGGCGGGTCGGGCGGCGACCCCCACGACCACGGCCAGAATCGCGCCACGCTCCTGGGCAACATCCTGCGCATCGACGTGGGCAAAACCAACCCCAACATGGCCTACGCCATCCCCCCCGACAACCCCTTTGCGGGCAACAAGAAGGGCTGGCGACAGGAGATCTGGGCCTGGGGCCTGCGCAACGTCTGGCGCTTCTCTTTTGACAGCGCCGATGGCCGCCTTTGGGCCGCCGACGTCGGCCAGAACGCCATCGAAGAGGTCAACGTCATCAAAAAAGGCGGCAACTACGGGTGGGCGCACATGGAGGGGTTGTCCTGTTACAAACCCACCCAGGACTGCCAAACCAGGGGACTGGAGCCCCCGGTGGTCCAATACAGCCACAAATATGGGGTCTCCATCACCGGCGGCTACGTTTACAGGGGCAAAACCCACCCCAAACTCCAGGGCGCGTACATCTATGGGGACTTTGCCAGTGGCCGGATCTGGGCACTTCGCCAGGGCAACAACGACAAAGGCCTGCCCAACAACACCTTGTTGACCCGATCGGGCCTGAACATCTCCACTTTTGGCCTCGACACTCGCCAGGACCTGCTGATCGCCGGCTACCGCGGCCAGCTTCACCGATTGGCGCCGCGCTGAGCGCCATAAGAACCCCGTTGCCCTGCGCAAGGGCCCTTGTCTAAACAATTCTGTTGACACATCAACGACTGGTGTTGCAAAACAGCGTTGGCAAAGCGGATTGTGTCGCAAATTGGTTGAGGGAGAGGGCTTCACCCTGCCTCACTGCACCGGTACGTCCATTTCTGGACGCTGCGCGCGCGACACAAAACGGCTTGTGGGTCTTTTCGAAAGGGATCCACGCGCGAGATACTCACGACGAGCCGAAAGGAGGTAAGCAGTGCAAGGCAGCGTCAAGTGGTTCAACAACGCCAAAGGCTATGGGTTCATCATCCCTCAGGATGGGGGTGAAGACATCTTCGTTCACTACTCCGAGATCGTCGGCGACGGCTTCAAGACCCTCAAAGAAGGCGAGCCGGTCCTCTACGAGCTTGCCAGAGGCCCCAAAGGGTTTTACGCCAAGGGCGTGAGCAAGGCCTGATCTCTGCTGCGATAGCGCCCCACAGGCGCCTCCAAGCCCGCCCCACGGAGTCCTTCCACGGCGGGCTTTGTTGTTTTTGACGCCCGCACCTGCCCTCCCTCCCAAACACCACCTTCGGCACACGCCGCCACCACCGGCACATTTTGGAGTGACATATTCTCCCCAACGCGGGGTATGACACTTCCCGACATGCGCGATGCTTTGGTATGAGCATGCCCGGGGCATTTAAAGGCCGCCCGTCTGGACGGCCCCTTCTTGAAGTTGCCGACCGACGCCCCACCGTTTGCGCGGATCACCGTGGAGCCTTCATGCGACGTTTGCTGCCTGCGTTTGCCACCCTGGTGCTTTTGACTCTGCTGGCCTCTCCAGCCGCTTTTGGGCAAGACCCATCCCCCCCAAAAGACGCGCTCGATCCTTTCGACGACGGATCACAGGGCGACAAAGCCCAAAATACTGAAGATGGCAGCGCCCAGACCGCGCCCCCTCCCCCCGATCGCCACGTGCACATGCTCTTCAACAGCGGCGGGTGCTTTGAAACCCACAGCACCAACCTCAGTCACCTCATCGCCCTCTACGAGCACCTGTCCCACAACGAGGGCAACATCCTCAGTCTTCCTTCCGGATACCTAGAATCTGCGAGTTACAGAAGAACGGTATCTGTGCTGCAAAGTCATTACACCCTGTTGCTGAGTACTAATATTTGTAAATTAA
>CAKZKQ010000019.1 GCA_937123825.1 uncultured Pseudomonadota bacterium | reverse complement strand
GTCGCGGGCGTGCTCATCACCGACACCGAAGGCTGCTTTGAGCTTTTGTAGGCCGGTTTTGAGGCCACACGCAACGTGGGGGCTTCACTTGGACACTTCAACGGCGATGGCCAGCTTGATGCCATGACCGTCGGCGCCGAAGGCACCCCGGCCCAACTCTGGCTCGGGGTCGGCGACGGCAACTTTGTCGGCACAGGCCAGAGCTTTGCTCAAGGGGTCAGCACCATCGACGCCCCGCTGCTTGAAGACTTTGACCGCGACGGCCACCTCGACGTCCTGCTCCTGCACCGCAACGCATCAAGCATCATCCTGCTGGGCGACGGCGATGGCAACCTCACACCCGCCCCTGTCTCCTTGAGCACGCCCAGCGCCGCGTCGGCCGCCACAGGCCTCTTCAACGACGACCTGCGCCCCGACATCGTCGTCCTCAACGCCAACGGCCCCTCCAACCTGCTAAACAACCAGCCCGCCGAATCGCTCTGCGACTGATACCAACGCTTTCGCAAGCCAGCATCACAAGCAAACCTCGCCCAACCGCCTGCCCACAGAACAAACGCTCAAACACACACCAAGACAGACAAGCCCCACGCTGCGGAGCCGCATCTTAAATGGGGGCTTGTAGAGGAAGCATGGCTGCGTTTGTTTGATGTCAGTCGGGCAGTGGGATGGAGGGCCTGAGTTGAACGGAGCGCACGTCGGGTCCATCGGGCTGGACGCTGAAATAACGGCGCTGGTGAAGCGGGCACGACGCCGCCAACTTGCGCGCCGCCGCATCTGGCCCATCAAAGGTCACCTTGACGGGGGAAACCCCCAGCTTTTTGCGCCCCTCATAGATGGTGGCGCGGCAGGGGCTTGTGCGGACTTCGACGGTGATGGTCTTGTCCTCAGGTGGCGTGGCCTGACCGGCGGCGTCGGCCTCCGCGACAGGTTGGGCGCCTGCGTCGGGTTTGGCCACCGGTTCAGCGCCTGCGTCGGCGACCGGCACGGCCTTGGTCGGGGTTGGTTCTGGGGCTTTTTCTGGCTGCTGGGGCGGCTCGGTCTTCTTGTTCGCCGTCTCGGCGGCCAGCGTCTCGGCGGCCCCTGGTGGGGTTTGGTGATCTTGGGTGAGTATCCAACCAAGGCCGACCACCAGGGCCAGGATGATGGAACCCATGATCACACGCTCGCGCTTGACCTGACTGGTGACGGCGCCGGTCTGCTGCGTGTTGGGGGGCTCAGGGCGAGCCTGAGGCTGAGGCTCGGAGTCTGCAGCGGGCAGGTCGACTTCGGCAGAACGGCTCAGCGTGGAGGCTTCGTCGTCGTATCCCACGGTGTCGGCGACCCCCAGAAGCCCTTTGGTTTCAACCGAAGGGGGGGCGGGCCGCTCCAACGCGGGCACATTGCTGGAGGTGGGCGGCCCAAGGACCACTTCGTGCGAATCCAGCGTGGTCAACAGGTTTTCGTCGTTGTTGACGGCCAGCAACGGCAGACGAGAAGCGTCGATCTCCATCAACGCCAGGCGAAGGGCCTCGGCGTCTTTGTAGCGCTTGGCGGGGTTGAGCGCCGTGGCCTTGCGGATGACGGGGCCAAGGGCGCTGGCCAGCAGCGGCTCGGGCAGGTGGAGTTGGCCGTGGGTGTGCTTGATCATGCACGACATCAAGTGCCCTTCCACAGCGCGCACACCGGTGAGGACCTCTGAGAGGATGAGCCCCATCTGGTAGACGTCGAGCCCTGGCGTGACGGTCTGGCTTTCGATGTACTCGGGCGCCAGGTATTGGGGCGTGCCGGTGACCTGGCCCATGCCCGTGAGCCGATCTTCTTCGTCAACACGGGCGATGCCAAAGTCCACAATGCGCAGGTTTTCGCGCGCTGTGCCGGGATCGATCAGAAAGAGGTTGTCGGGCTTGAGGTCTTTGTGCACAATCCCCAGGTCATGACCGACTGCCAGACCCTCCAACGCCCGAATGAAACATGGCAAGACCCGCTCCGGATCCATCGGACCGCTGTGACGAAGCTCATACTCCAGAGTATGGCCTTGGAGCAGCTCCATCACGATGTAGGGCTGACCCGACATGCGGGTGACGCCGATGTCGTGGATGGTCACCACATTGGGGTGACGGATCAGGGCGGCGAGGCGAGCCTCCTGACGAAAACGCTTAAGGACCTTGGCGCGGTGTTCGGGGTTGTAGTTGGTCTCGGGAAGGTGCAGGACCTTGAGCGCCACGGGGCGGCCAATCAACTCGTCGTTGGCCTCGTACACCATGGCAAACCCCCCCTGTCCCAGCAGATTGCCAAGCCGGTAGCGATCACCCACGAGGGTGCCCTCTTTGAGGAGTGTCTGTGGTGTGTCAGGAGCTGCGCTCATCCGCTCATCGGTGGGGAGGATTGGGGTGCCAAGAGGTGGCCTGGACACCTCGGTTTGTGGGGAGAATCCGTCAAAAACGACGTTCATTAGCACCCATGGCACCATTCTGGCAGGATTTGGGGTAAAATAAAAGGGACACGGAGACAAGGTCCGATGAACAAATCAGGCAAATCAAACATATTCATGGACGCACGCGCCCCATCCAGCGTGACCCTTGATACCCCCGACGATCCCCACCCCATCATGCCGCGCGTGCGCTCCATGCCGGTGCCGCACGTCCGGATCCTCTACCACGTCGACCTCAAACGTGTCGGCGAGGTGACCGAGCCCGGGCTCTTCATCGACGCTCCAGAGGGGGTGATCTTTGGGCGCAACGCCCCCGATTTTCAGGATCCCAGGCATGAGTCGGCTCGCCACAGGCCTCTTCAGGACCCCTTTGTCAGCCGCCGTCAGCTCTGGCTGCGCTGGAGTCAGGAGCACAACGCCTTTGAAGTCCGACCCAGAGCGGGCGCGCGCCGCAAGCTGACCCAGATCGACATCGCCACCGAGAGCACGTCGCTGCGCCAGACCGATGTCCCCGACGGCGCCTTCTTGCCCCCTGGATCGCTGCTGGCCATCGGACAACGGGTGCTCCTGCTGCTCTGCCACGCCCCCTGGCGACCCCACATTTCGGATCGCATGGGGTTGGTGGGCGAGACCGAGGCGGTGTGGAGGCTGCGCGAGGACATCGCGGCCATGGCACGGTTCAAGCGCCCCGCGCTGGTGCTTGGAGAGACGGGCGCGGGCAAGGAGCTGGTGGCCAGAGCCCTGTGCGCGCAGAGCACCCGGGCGACGGCGCCGTTCATCGCGCTCAACTGCGCGGCGCTGCCCGAACACCTGGTCGAGAGCGAACTCTTTGGCCACGCCCGAGGGGCCTTCACCGGCGCCACGCACCACAAAAAGGGCCTCTTCATCAAAGCCCACCAGGGCACCCTCTTTCTGGATGAGTTTGGCGAGCTGCCCATGAGCATCCAAGCCAAGCTCCTTCGCGTCTTGCAGGATGGTCTGGTGACGCCAGTGGGCTCGCACGAGAGCGAATCGGTCGACGTGAGGCTGATCGCGGCCACAAACCGCGACCCAAAGGCCGAGATCGAAAACGGGCAGATGCGCAAAGACCTCTACTACCGCATCTCCTCACACATCGTGCAGGTTCCCACGCTGGCCAAGCGGCGCTGGGACGTGCCCCTGCTCTTTGCCCATTTCCTGAGCAAGACCTGCGTGGAGCACCCTGAGTTGGTGTGGCTGATGGGCGGCAACCTCAACAGCACCGGCGCCATCCCGATGAGCTTCGTCACCGATCTCCTGCGCCACCAGTGGCCCGGCAACATCCGGGAGCTGCAAAACATCGTCGAGCAAACCGCGCGCCTCAATCTCCAACCCGGGCCGTTCCGCCGCCCCAGCGGGCTGTGGACCAACCGCCCGGACATGACCCCACTGCCCGCAGCGCCTGCGCCTCTGCACCGCGTCGAGTCTCACGCCGTGCCCAGCGGCGAGCAACAGACAGCGCGCCTGAACATGGCCAGCATCGAGATCGGCGTGGCCCCCAAGACGGTCATGAAGCTCCTGCTACCCCGCGACCACGATGATCCCCACCTGGAGCACCCCGACTTTCAACAATATGTCGAGCGGCTGCGCGCCAGACTGGCCCAGAATCTCTTTGACTTGATGGCCACACACAACTTCCATCAATCTCAGACGGCGGCCTATCTGAACGTCTCGCGCACGACTCTGGGACGTTTGATGGAATGTTTTGGCTTGCCCAGACCCCAGGATCTTCCGCTGGAGACACTGCGCCAGGCCTGGAGGGACACCGCCGGGGACATCACCCAGATGGCCCAACGCCTGCGCGTCTCACCACGCGCCCTTCGGCTCCACCTGACCCGCAACAACCTCATCGTCCGCTTTAAAAGCTCGCCCCGTTGAAGCAACGCACCTCATGGGCCACGACAGCGCAACGAAGAGGGGTTTGGAAGTCTAAAGGTCTAAAGGATCAAAATGCCCAGTGCAGCGTGGCGCCGGCCGCGTTCGGGTCCGTCCAGATCTGCAAACTGGGACCGGCGGCCGACGGCTCCACCGCCACGTCGCCTTCGGGCGCCGCGCTCTCCTCGCCGTCAAAAACAAAGAGCAAGATCCCCGTGGCCACAAGCGTCCCGCCAATGCCGTAGCCCACAAACTGCAACGCCGCCCAGCGCTCGCTCTCTTCGATGAGCGCCTCAGCGCGGCTGCGCTCGATGTTGTTCTGATCTGCCAGCGAGCGCGACTCAGCGTTGGTCTGAGCCACCAGCGCCGTAAACACGCCCCCGGCACCCAGCGCCAACGCGCCGCCTCCCACCAAAGACCAACCCCACACATCCCGCGAGGTCAACCCAGGCTCGGGCAACACCACCACCGGCGGCTTGGGCATCCTGGACACCACCCCCAACGCCTCGCGCATGGTCTCGACGCCCACCTCGTTGCCGCCACGCGTGGCGGCCTCCAATGGGTCCACTGGCGGCGGCGCCTCAATGTCCATCGACACCTCGCGGCGCTCCAGAGCCAGCAACACAATCTCCTTGCTGACCTCCTCCCCGGAGTCTTCGATTGTCCCCTCAATGGTGTACCGACCCGGCGGCCTGGAGACCCAGGCCTCGCACTTGATCGGCTCGCCGTTGAGCGTCAACACCGTCCGGCTCTCTGCACACGTCACCTTCAACTCACCGGGACACTCCTGGCGCAGTTCCTGGGTAAACGCATCCAACTTGAAGATCACCTGGTCGGCAGGCGGCGCCGCGACGACAGGCGCCTTGCGGGCCGCCTCAAACTGCTCCAAAGCCCCTTGACAGTCACCGTCCTTTTGCATCAAACGGCCAAGGCTCAGGTGCGCCACGTTGAATGGCCCCAACTCCAGGGCTTGGCGATAGAAATCGCGCGCCTGCTTGGTCTCACCGTTCTGGACGGCGACCGCTGCGCGCTGCAAAAGGCGGATTTGTGCCTTTGTGGGCGTGTAGACAACGCCTCCTTGAGCCGCCGCCGACGCTGACCACAACCCACACAACACCACCAACCAAACTGCAACAATCTGCTTCATAAACCCCAGGAAACGCCGGTCACCGCCGCGCGTCGTCGCACGCGCATCGCCTGTTTCCTTTTATCAAGGACATGGCCGCGACACCAGCACCCACACTGGGACACCACCAAACAAGGCATTGAACGGTGGATGGTGGCTCAGGTTGGGACTTGCAGCGCCAACCCTTTGGCAAAGGTCTCGGCGTTGTGGTCCTTCTTTCCAAACTTCGGGATGGCAAAAATCACGCGCCGAAAGCACATCTCCATCCCATAACCCGCCCCCAACACCTCACCAAAGACGCTGGCGATCTCTTGTGGGTCGTTGCGAAAGACACCACAGCCCCAGGCCCCCAAAATGAGCACGTCGTGACCCTTCTCGGCCGCCAGCGCCATCATTTTGGCCGCGCGCGTGACCATGACCTCGCGGATTTTGCGTGCCTCGGACTTATCCCTTCGGCGCACCACACCCGCGTTGACCGCCGCCGCAGTGATGAAGGACACCTGCACCGGAGACTCCAACAACCCACCTTGATCGTCCCGGATGACCGGCACCTGTGGGCTGTGGATCATGTGATCGCTGTAGAGGGCCGTGCGCAGCGCGCGGTGAAAGGTGTAGTAACCCGGCTGGGACTTGAGCGTGGGATAAAGCCCCGATGAGCGGGCCAGGCTCTCCTCCTGGGCCTGACTCCCCCCCAGAAAACCACCGCCAGGGTTTTTGGCCGACGCAAAGTTCAACGCCATCACCGACGCCCCAGGCTCCTGGGCCGCCACGCGCACAATGGCCTCCAAAGTGGTCTCAACCGCCAACTCCAACGTTGCCGGGGTATCGTAGGGCGCGTCGGTGGCCAAGACCCTGGACAGGAGGTCATCCAGACCATCGGGCGTGTGCAGAGTCGTGCCCGCGATCGCCTGGGCCATCTCATCGGCCAGCCCCACGCGGTCACCCGAGCCCGGGGCCATGTAAAACCCCTTGTTCAAGATATCCAGAGTTTGTTTGGCCAAAGAGGCCCGCTCGGTGCGCTTCATCGTCTTCTTTGTCTCTGTTGCCTGGTGCGTTTTCGATGCCAGGCCCTGGAGTTAAGAAGCCGGCGGCGCTGGCGCAATGACTTTTCGGGACAGATCAAGGCCGTGGAACGCCCCGTAGTGGCTCAAATGGGCCCACAAGCGCTCAAAGTCACCAGGCGCCACCCACGGAAAGAGTTCTTGTTTGAGGTCAAGCTCAGCGCTGATGGCCCGCTGCGGCCACCGCGTCCTGAAACGCACCCAGGGCGCATCCGGCCCCTCGCCGACCGAGCGCACCGAGACGTTCAACTCCGCCTCCCCGTCGCCCAACAACCACACCGAGAGCACCACCACAAAGGGGCGCTCCCAGGGCACCTCTACAGGCTTGTGGCTCTGGGTCAGGCGCGCCCTCAAAGTGTGCTCGGAGAGCAAGAGCACACCCTGACGCGCCCGTTTTGTCGAGCGTCGCCCCAGCCCTCGGTAAGGCATCGGCTCCAGCGAAGACAGCAACGGCACCTGCTCTCCGGCACTGTCCCGATGCAAGACCAAACCCTCAAGCGCAGCGCTGGCTGCAGGCAAGATGCGGCGCTCGTCGGCCAACGGCGAGGACTCCTCAAAGGTCGCTCCCAGGACGGCGGGCAAGACGACGCGGTGCGGCGCGTCGGGGTCCGCCAACAAGGTCAACACCACACCGCGGCGGTACTCATCGAGCGACTTGTCGTCGGTCAGAAAGACCGCACCGCGGTGACTCTGCCCTGCGGCGTCGAGGTACGAAAACTCCACCTCCCGGGTCGCGGGGGACACCCCCAACACCTTGCCAAAAACCACCTGACCGTGGCTGAGCAAGACCCTGGCGCGGTCGATTTCCATCCACGCCATCCACCACGCCGTCAACGCCACCAACACCGGCACCAACGCCAACGGCCACAGCGACGCCACCCACACCGGCGCCACCAACGCCGCCAGCACCAGCGGCACCAGCGCCATCGCCCCGGCCATCAGCGGCCCAAAACCATACACGCTGGCCAAACGCACCAACCCCACGTTGGCCTGACGAGGCCGCTGCGCTGGCACCAACGCCCCCACGCGCTGTGTCGCCGCGGGGCCGGGCGAGGCCCCCACGTCTTCCCTGAACGCCTCGTTCCTGAGCAGATGGGGGGAGGCGCTGGCCTCCACTACCAGATCCTGTTGCCCGTTGAGCAGGCAGACGTTGTCCTGGGCGCGCCCACTGGCTTTCTGTCGAAAGAAGAGGCCCACCATGTCGTTGTGGCCGCAGCGGTTGGCCTGGAGCGTGGGGGCGGCCATGTCTGTGACCACGACGCCGTGTTTGCCGTTGCGCTCAAAGGCGTTGTCTTCCAGGTGGGGCTGCGCCACCCCCTCGATGGACACCCCAGAGCCACGGTTGCGGCGGCTTTGATTGCGCGTCAGCCGGGGTTTGCTGCGCTCGGTGATGACCAGGCCGTCGGAGAGGTTGGCCTCGCAGAGGTTGTTCTCGGCGCTGCCCTCGGTGTTTCTCCCCCAGAAGATCCCGTGGGCACCGTTGGAGCGGCACTCGTTGCGGTCGAGCGCCACGTCTGATTTGCCCTGGATGACGATCCCGTGCTCGCCGTTGTGCGAGCAATTGTTTCGCAGCGCGCTGGTGTGGGCCTCTTCGGTGATCATGAGGCCATGGCGAGTGTTGAAGCGACAGGTGTTGAAGTGGATCTGGACCCTGGACTGGCCCGAGACCAGGACACCGCTCCAGCCGTTTTGTGAGCAGACGTTTTCCTTGGCGCTGCCCTGGCTGCCCCCAAAGAACCCCAGGCCGTTGCGCTGGTTGCGGGTGCAGGTGTTGAGTTCGAGCTTGACGCGCCCTGAGCCGCTGACAGCGACCCCGTCCTCGGCGTTGTGCGCCAGAAACGAGTCGGTCACCGTTCCCTGGCGGCTGGTCTCCAGGCTGATGCCGCTCAGACCGCAGGACTCGACCTTGGAGCGCGACACGGTGATGCTGGTGTGCTCAATGCTTCGCACGCCGCAGCCTGCGCTCTCGCGCACTTCGCAGTCTTCCATTTGCAGCAGGGCGTTCTGGCTGGCCAGGACACCATCGCGTCCCTGCTCCTGGAACGCACAGTGCTTGATGACTGCCCGGGCCTGCTGGCTGAGCGTCACCCCATAGTCGTTGTGGCGCATGGCGCACCCATCCAGGGTGACCTGCGCTGTGTCCGAAAGCGCCACCCCTGCGCGGGCGTTGTCTTCAAAGAGACACTGGCTCAAGTCTGCCCGACTCATGCCCTCAACAACCAGACCACGGCCCTGATCCACGTCTCCTCGCGCGCGCCGAAACCGAACCCAGGAGGCCTCCAACCGACCCGGCCCGCAGACCACCAGATCGCCGCTGGTCTCCAGGCCCATCTCAAAGGTCAACTCTTCAATGAGCAGGTGCGCCGCAGACGCAGCAAGCCAAACGCCGTAGGGCGCCGCACGGACCTCGATGATGGTCTCATCGCGCCCAGCCCCGCAGAGGGTCAGCGTTCGGGCCAGCTTGATGGGCCGCTTGAGGACATGTCGCCCCGCCTCAAGGAGCACCGCGCCGTGGTCCGCGACCCGTTCAAGCGCGTCGGCCAAATCATCCACCCCCGGCAAAACCGTGATGTGGTTTGGGGCGCCCTTTTGTGCCGACGGTGTGGGCTTCATCCATCGGCCTCGCTCAGCGCCGTCAACCGCGCCATGGCACGGCGCACACCGGGGAAGAGATCGACGTAGACCTCCCGGTAGAGGCGGTCGTAGCGGGCCTGGTCATCGCCGGGGCCTGGGGCGGGGCCATTCTGGGCGACCAGACAGGATATCTGATCGGCCGCCACGGCGGCGCACCGCTGGTCGAGCGCATCGCCCGCACTCCGGCCCGCCGCGCGGTTCTGAACCGGGCGCGCGGACTGGTCGACAAGCGCGGCGGCCTTGGCGTCTTCTTTTCCACTTGGCTGTTTGCCCCGCTCGGGCCTTGGGTGAATTTCATCGCAGGCACCACGGGGCTCGGCTGGCTGCGTTTCACCTTCTGGGACGTGTTGGGTGAAACCATCTGGGTCACGATCTATGTGGGCCTCGGCTTTGCCTTCGCCAGCCAGATCGAGGCGGTATCCGACATTCTGGGCAGCGCCGTCGGGCTGCTGGCGGCCTTGGCGGTGGCGGCGGCGATGGCGATCTGGATTCGCGGGGCGCTGAAGGCCCAGAAGGCGCGGCGCGCGGTTGAACCCTGACGCGCCGGACTCCAAACCGGGACCATCACCAGCCCCGACCGGACTCTCGGCCCGAACCTCACCCTTCACGCCCTCC
>CAKZKQ010000018.1 GCA_937123825.1 uncultured Pseudomonadota bacterium | reverse complement strand
CAGGCGGCGTTGTTTTCGATGGCGTTGGCGATGCCTTCTTCGTCGGTCAGGTCGATGTTGCGGGGAAAATCGATGGGGCGAAGCAGATAGTTGTCGCACAAGAGCACCCGCGAGACGGCGTTGGCGCGGCTTCGGGCGAGGTTGGCTTCGTTGGTGGTGTATCGAAAGTAGAAGCCGTTGGTGGACAGGACCCCGGCGGCGGGGCGGCCGTCGCGGTAGCGGACCTTTTGCCAGCCGCCGACCTCGGGTCGGTAGCCGCGCACGGGCCAGATCTCGGCCAGGGTTTCGTTGACGAAGGTGTAGTCGGCCTGGACCAGCTTGTCGTAGGGCAGGTCGTGGGTGGCCAGGTGCTCCAGGAGCTTGAGCGGTTCTTCAGCGACCGAGAGTTGGTAGTCCACGCCGCCGCCCTCGTCTTCATCGAGGGGGTGGAAGTAGGACTCGGTGCGCATGCGGTAGGAGACGGCAAAGATGTCCCGCACGCGGTGTCCAAAGGCGTCGTCTTGCAGGTAGCCGTCGAGCAAGCCGTCGAGCGCCGCTGGATCGTCTTCAACCCGCTCTAAATCTTGGACTGAAGGGCGCTGTCCGCGCAGATCCAGGCTGGCGCGCGTCAGAACCATGGCCCGCTGCTCGGCGGTGAGTTGGTCTTGTGCAAGAGGGTCGTCAGGGGGCTGTGATGTGGACGACGGGCCGTCGCCGCAGGCCGTCAGCGCCAGCGCAGACAAGAGCGCGGCGCCATGGCACAGTTGTTTGTACATCTCCAGAGCACCTTCTTTGAGCTTGATCAAAGTTCCTGCGGTTGAATCACACCCTAAACCATAGGAACCCCTGCGCCGCTTGTCATCCCCGTGTTCCATCGGACCTGTGGAGGCTGCCCATGAGGTGGCGGACGGATGTTCTGTTGCGTTGGGGGCAGAAAATGGTCACGCTTTGGACCATGGAGGATCAAGACAAAGTGTGGTGCAGCACAAGCGGGCGCTGGATGGGCCTGGAGGAATATTGTGGACGGTATGACTGACAGACGGCGGTGGATGGGGGTTGGTGTGCGGTCTTTTGGGTTGCGCGGCGTGTCTTTGGCGGCGTTTGTGTGGGTGTGGTGTGCGGTGGTTCCTGCGTCGGCTCAGCAAGAGGTGTGTGTGGCGCTCAGTGAATGCCTCTTGGGGTGTCCCGATGGAATGGATGAGCCCTGCACGTCGGCGTGTTTTGAGGCCGCAGAGGATCCAGAAGCGGTCGAGATCTACACCGCAGCTCTGGAGTGCATCAACGACAACGGCTGCGCGTTGGACGATGAGCAGTGTTTGCAGGACTTTTGCCTGGACGAGGTGCTGATCGTCGGTGAGTACTGCGGTTTTGGCGACGAGGAACCCGAAGGAGGGGTTTGCGACGCGCTGGGGCAGTGCCTGGGCCAGTGTCCCGAGGGCGACTTGGAGTGTTTTGGTGCTTGTGCGGGTGCTGAAGAGTCTCCTGAAGCGCGCGAAGTCTTTGAAAACCTGCTGGTGTGCATCGATGAATCGGGTTGTGAGATCGACGATGACGAATGTCTGGTCGAGGCGTGCGCCGATGAGTTGGTTGAGTTTGAAGAGGTCTGTGATTTTGAGGACGACGGCGACGAAGAAGACAACATTTGTGCCCCGGTCCTGAGTTGCATCGACGGTTGTGGTGACTTTGAGTGCATCGGGCAGTGCGTGGATGACGCCGAAGACCCCGAGGCGGCCGAAGTGGTCGGCAATTTGGTGACCTGCATCATCGAAAACGGCTGCGAAGACGACGACGACTGTCTTTTGGACAATTGCCGGGAGCCGCTGGAGGTTTTTGGCGATGTGTGTGGCTTTGAAGACGACGAAGACGACGATTTTGACGAAGACGACCTGGGCAATGAGACCGACGATGGCTGCGAAGAGGACCCAGGGCCCGATTGCTGCTTCCTGGCCAACGACGGTGAGTGCGATGAACCCGACTTTTGCGCCCCTGGGACGGATACGACCGATTGTCAGGCACAGGATGAGGACGAAAACGACGATTTTGACGATGAAGGCGACGACAACGGCGAGGAAGACGGCGACGAAGGGTTCAGTCAGGGCGGCGATGATGGCGATGATGGGGGTTGTGCCACGACGCCGGGGTCGTCTGGAGGTGGGGGAGGGCTCATTTTGCTTGGTTTGGCGCTCATTGTCTGGCGCCGCCGTCGCTAAATCATCCCATTGGCCGCTCGAACGCCGTTTCCAAAGCCGATTCGAGGCCACTTCAACGGCGAGCAGCGGATGTTCTGCGCTCTTTTGCTCAAACGGCTGGTGAGGCCGCCCATGATCGTGTGTTCAACGCTGCGTTTTGACGCCTGGCGGCCCGATTTTGCATCCTCGGGCCTGTCAAACCCCATCTGGACCCGGGTCTGGTTCAAAAAGATGCTCTTGTGCAATGGCCTTGAAGGGGTGGACGCCACCACCAACCCAATCCAGACACTGATTTGCGAACAATGCGGGATTTCGGGTTGCCAGCAAGGCGGGTATGTCCACCTTTCGAGGCTAGATGGCCTGGTGCTTTGGTCGGCGCCGGTGCTCGACGAACCCGAACCCTGGGAAATCCGCCACTTTCGCGCGCCCAACGTCGTCCTGGACCACGGCGCGCTGGCCATTCCTGCTGAGCAGTGGCGCAAGCTGCGGAACATCAACCCAGGACTTCCCCACATCGACG
Source organism: uncultured Pseudomonadota bacterium (assembly GCA_937123825.1). Taxonomy (GTDB): domain Bacteria; phylum Myxococcota_A; class Bradymonadia; order Bradymonadales; genus CAKZKQ01. Next base: position 7,038 of record CAKZKQ010000018.1, on the reverse strand, counting down.
GTCTTGAGTCCATCGACATTGTCCAAGAGCACCTGCTGTGGTGAGTCAATGGGGTATGGACGGGGCGGTTTCAGGGCATGGAAATGGGTGTGGGAAAGACGCTGGTGGTGCTGGTTCCATTGCCCAACTGGCCGTTGTCATTGTTGCCCCAGCAAAACGCGTTGCCGTTGTCCATCAAGGCGCATGTATGCATGCCTCCGCTGGAGATGGTGCTGGCCGACGCGAGATTGATGGTTTGACTGGGTTCTGAGACATGTCCGCTCACTTCCCCGTTGCCCAATTCGCCCGTGGCGTTGTTGCCAATGCAGGCGACGCTCTGATCTGACAGGACACCACAGCCGTGGTAGGTCCCCGATGAAATGGCGGTGACGTTGTTGAAACCGTTGTAGAGCGTGGCGTTTGGATTGCCCGCGCCCAACTGCGTGCGGCCCAAAATGTCTCCCCAATACGACACTGTCCCGTCAGTGTGAAGTGCCAGTGTGAAGGTGCCTCCCGACGCGATGTCCTCTACGTCTTCAAGCTCGCCCACAGGGGTCGGAGCGAAGGCGTCGCCGTAGGTTCCGTTGCCCAATTGGCCGTAGTAGTTGTAACCCCAACACACAGCAGTTTTGTTGACCAACACTGCGCAGGTGTGTGAGTCGCCTGTGGAGATGGACACAGCATCTTCAACGCCCTCAACCAATGTGGGAGCGTCGACAGCGAGAGGCTCGCCGTTGCCCAACTGCCCTTTGGAAGCGTTCCCCCAACACAACACCTCGCCATCCTGGCGCAAAGCACAAGTATGGGAGCCGCCAGCACTGATCGAGATGGTGTCGCTGAGTCCTTCAATGAATGTGGGTGTATTGAGCTGTTCTGGCCCACCAGGATTGCTTTGACCGTAAAAGTTTTCACCCCAACATACGGCCGTGTTGTCTGTCAGAAGCGCGCAGGTGTGCAGCGCACCTGCCGCCAGGGCAATGGCTCTGCTTGGCATGTCGATTGCCACCGGCAAGGAACTGTCATCAAAGGTGCCGTTGCCCAGTTGGCCGCGGTCGTTGCGTCCCCAGCAGTGCACAGCGCCGTCGGACGAGAGCAAGCAGGTGTGGGCACCACCAGCAACAATCTGTGCCACACCGAGACATTCGGTGTCTGGGCCTGATGCGTCGTCTCCAGCTTCGTTGGTTGTGTTGGGTGGGCAAGCCACACAAGCGTTGGCATTGACGCGTTCATTGTCTTCACAAAGGACTGGCCCACAAGCTGTGTCTGTCCCCGAAGCATCGTCACCAGCCACGCGCTCTGTGCCAAGAGGGCAGGTCACACACACATGTTCAATGACGTGTTCATTGTCCTCACACAGTATGGGCTCGCAGATGGGCATGGCATCTGGAGCATCATTGGCGACTTGGCTCAATGTGCCAGGAGGGCATTCTGCGCACGTGTCGGTGATGGAACAGTCTTCATCCTGTGGTTCTTGTGATGCGGGTTCGTTCGGATCACTGCATCCGAAAAGCACCATCGCAACACAGCCAAGCACGCTGATTTGTGTCAAAACCTCAAACAATTGCAGTGGTCTGGTCATGTCTTGCCTTGGGTTTTACGTGTGGGTGCACAATGCCCCCTAAAAAACCAGCCGTGATGTCATGGCGATCACTACGTGCGCGGAGTTTGTTTATTCAATTCAAAGTTGATTTGGTCTCATACGGCTTGTGATTGAGGGGCTGCCCGTTATGCCTGAAGAGGATTTCAATCACATGGCGATGAAAAGATGGGGTTGCCTGGCCATTCATACGAGCCCGTTGTGAGACGTTGAAGGGTTTGTCGCTTGCCCACAAGACAGAAAACGCGCTGTGTGGGATGGGCTGCAGTCTTGATGTTGGGTCGAAAGTGTTCAGGAAAACCGAATGTTGTTTTCCCCGTCACTTGGAGCGGTCGCATTGGACCTGGTTGCGGCCTTTCTTTTTGGCTTTGTAGAGCGCCTTGTCGGCGGCTTTGATGACTTCCTCGGGCGAGCGGTGTTTTTGGGCCCTTTGGGCGGCGCCGATGCTGATGGTGACGGAGACTTTTTTGCCGCGCCCTGCCGGTTTGCGCTCCCAGAACTTCCATTTGGGGGCTTTGGAGCGCCTTTTGGGGGCGATGGTCAGGGACGCCTCCTCAATCAACACGCGCACGGCCTCCAAATGCTCCTCGGCGTGGTCCACGCTCTTGCCCGCAAAAACAATCGAAAACTCCTCGCCGCCGTACCGAAACGGCCGTCCGCCGCCGCGCACCTTGCGCATCTGCGCCGCCACCATTCTGAGCACGTCGTCCCCGACGTCGTGCCCGTAGCGGTCGTTGAACTGCTTGAAGTGATCCACGTCCAACATGGCGATCGTGTAGCGCCGCCCGAGCTTGAGTAGCTCTTCGTTCAAGGCCCGGCGGCCCGGCAGGCGCGTCAACTCATCCAGGTAGGCCATCGAGTAGGACTCTTGCATGACCGCCACCGTCAAAATCAGCGCCGCTGCGGTCACATAAAAGGCCGTGCGGCTGGGATCGGCGCCAAACGCCAGCGCCGAGGCCACCAAAGTGGCCAGATAACCCCCCAGCAAGACCCTGGGCTGGCGCCACAGCGCCCCCAAAACGGCCAACGCCGACACGCCAAAGGCCGCAGCGCCCATCGACGTCAGCCCTGCCGCGTCAAAAAGTCGGGTGGGGCCAAAATCGCGGGTCAACCACTGCGCTTGCTGCGCGTCTGGGTGTTTGGCCATCCACCACAAGCCAGCCACCATCCCCACCAGCGCCACGTTCCGGCCCATGCCCTGCACCGTGCGCCAGCCGCGCTCGCCCGTCCACGCCAGCAACCCCAGCGACACCGGCACCAGCACCATCATGCCGTCGAGCAGTGTCTGGCCATCGAGCCTTGAAGGCCACACATCGGGGTGGGCCAGCAAGGTCCACAGCGCGCCCAGCGTGCCCATGGCGATGGCCACGGCGTGGCGCCTGAAGCGGATGCCCAGCAGCGCGCCCACCAGCATCACCAACCCCGGCAAGACCGTCACCCAGGCCTGCCAGGCGTCGGGCACCTGCACGCGCCTGGCGGCGACGATCCCCGCCGCCAGCATCAAGAGCGGCAGCGCCAGCGATGACCATGTGCGTTTGATGACCGAATCCAAAACCACCTCCCTGATGAAGGTCCCTGAAGCAACGCCCCCGCACGGTAAAATGGGTGCAATCTGGGGCTGTCTTCAGGGTAAGGGGGATGGGGTGGTGGCCAAGAAAAAAACGAGTTTTTTGTTCAGTTGTGGCTCTCTTTGGCGACCAAGGCCCTGAAGGCGGCGTGGAGACGTTTTCCTTGCGGTCCGCCGCCGATCTTGACCCCGTCCAGGGTGGCCACGGGCGCCAGTTCTTTGAGGCTAGAGCAGACGTAAAGCTCGTCAAATGGGGTGTCGACGGGCAATGGGGCGATCCGTACGGGGAGGTTGGCGTCGGCGGCGGCCTGGAGCATGGCTTGGCGCGTGATCCCGTCGAGGCATTGGCCTTGGGTGGGGGGTGTCCACAGGCATCCGTCGACGAAGGCGATGACGTTGGAGCGGTTGGCTTCCAGGATATGGCGCTGGTCGTCGAGGATGAAGATCTCTTCGGTGCCGTGATGGCGAGCGGCCATGATCCAGGGTGTGCGACAGCCGTGTTTGGCGGCGGCGGGCAGGTGGGGGGAGGGGGGCATGATGACCGAGGCGACGGTGATGGGGCGTCCAATGCGGGCAGGATCAACGCGGCGGCTGACCACGATCCGGTTGCCGCTGGCGGTCAGCGTGATGCGGATCCAGACGTCGGTGTCGATGGCCGCTTGGATGTCCTCTTTGAGGAGGTCCATGTTGGGCATCGGGACGTGGAGGAGTTCTGCGGAGCGTTTGAGGCGATCGAGGTGTTGGGGCAGGCGAAAAGGGGTGCGGCCATAGGTGCGCAGGGTCTCAAAGACGCTCCAGCCACGGGTCAGGCCCAGGTCGTCTGCGGGGACGCCTGCGTCACGGACGCCGTTGACCAGGGTGATGCCTGAAAGGGTGGGTGTGCTCATGGTGGTTTATTGTGGGTTCTGGGGTTGTTGGGTTGGGTTTGAAGCACCACTCTGGGGGTGGTTTTGAAGATGCCTGGAGAGGGTGGGTTATGGGTGAGTCCAGCAAGGGTCACGGCGAGTTTACCAGTTATCAGCGCATTGCCGAGGATACCAGCTATTGGTTGGCGGATGAGGCGCAGCTGCGTCGGCTTCGGCGGATGCAGTGGGTGGTGACCGAGAAGATCCACGGGGCCAATTTTTGCTTGATTTATACGCCGCAGGCAGGGTTGGAGTGCGCCAAGCGAAAAGCGCTGCTGGAGCCCGGAGAGCACTTCTTTGCCCACAGGCGCGTGGTGGCCACGGTGGAGCCGCAGATTCGGGCGCTTTATGAGCGTGTGCATGAGCGCGACGGCCGCGTGCGGCGCGTGTTGGTCTACGGGGAGTTGTTTGGCGGGGCGTATCCCCACGCCGAGGTGACGCCCATCGAGGGGCTTCAGGCGATTCAGACGGGGGTTTATTACTGTCCAGAGGTGGTGTTTTGCGCCTTTGATCTGGCTTTTGAGACCGAAGAGGGCGCGCAGAGCCACCAGTACGTGGATTTTCCGCAGGCGCTGGAGGATTTTGAGGCGGTGGGGCTCTTTTGTGTGGCGCCGCTGCTGGTGGGGTCGTGGGAGCAGGCGTTGGCGTACGAGGTGGGGTTTGACTCCACGATCCCTGCGCGCCTGGGGCTGCCGCCGATGCCCAAAGGCAGCAACAAGGCCGAAGGGGTGGTCATCAAGCCGGTGGAGACGGTCTACATCGAGACCCGCAAGGGCAGGGCGCGTCCCATTCTGAAGAAGAAGATCCCCGAGTTCATCGAAGACCGTCGTTACCATCAGGCCCAGCCCTGGCCCGAGCCCAAAGCGGGTTGGGAGAGCCAGGTGGATCCGCTGGCGTTGCTGGAGTGGGAGTTGTTGTCCCGGCTCAACCCTGCGCGGGTGCAGAGCGCCGTCTCCAAGCAGGGCAGACCGGTGACCGACGGGCAGTTTCAGGCGCTTTACCAAGCGGTTTTGGACGATGTCTGGGAAGACACGCAGGATGCCAAGCCCGAGGTGGTGGCCGAGGTCCAGGGTGAAGACCGGGAGCTGCTCCTGGAGGTCTTGCGAGACGCCGTGGAGCAGGAAGTGGCCCGGACGTTTGGTCATTAGGTTCTGTCTGACAATGGTCCCAGGTTCCAATGGTCAGACAGAACCCAGAGCGTTTCTTGGCGTGTTTGACCCCGGTTTTGGGCGGCGCGGTGACTTAAATCCCCCAAAAAACCAGCGATGTGACGGTTTGCGGCCTTTGAGGGGCGCCGTCAGCACGCCCGCAGCGGGCAAACACGGCAGTGTGGGCGTCAGGTGCTTGACGCTTCTGGGTGCGGGTTTTTATACTGCGCCGGATGTGTTGCGACTTAAGGAGCGCCGTTGTTGTCGGGATGGACGGGTTTTCGTCAGGGCTCGACGCAAGTTGCTCTCTTCGGGGGCCCGACGGGCGCCGTAGTGGGGCAGCAGCACAGCGCTTTGAGCCAATGATGATTCGAAAGGGAGGAGCGTGTGATGGTAGCGAGCAACAAAGCGCGTCGGGGCGGAATCCGGCGTTTTGTGCGTGCCTTGTCGATGGCAGGGTTGTTGACGATTGGTGGGATGACGGCAGCAGGGTGCGAGCCGCCGGATTGGACCGACACCCAGTTCTTGTCCGAGCAGGTTGAAAAAGGCGACCGTCTCAAGGCCCTCGAGGAGATTCCTCGCCTCTCCAAAGAAGACCAGGCCAAGGTCGTCCCCGCGCTCATCAACGCCTACAACAACGGTCAGGACAAAGAGAAGTGCTTTGAGATCCTGGCGGCGCTGCGCGACAAGCGCGCCATGAGCGTCTACGTCGATGCGCTCAAGAACGCCAAGAGCAACCGCGACAAAGCCAAGGCCGCCGTGGCGCTGGGTGACCTCAAGGCCACCGAGCACATCCCGGCCATGGTCGAGATGTTCCGCAACGTGCCCAACCAGGACCTGCGCCGCGCCATCCTGGAGGCCTTTGTGGCCATGCCCGACGGCGCCCAGGTGCCGCTGCTTGTCGACATCCTCAAGAACTTTGACCCCGACCGCGAGCCGATCGCCTACCACGCCTACGCCTGTGACGTGCTGGGCGACATCGGTCAGGCCACCGACACCGTCAGTCAGGCAGTGGTCTACGGCCTCTACTTGGACAACGCCAAGAACCAGAACGTCCTCAAAGAGTGCAGCGTGGCTGTGGCCGCTGTGGGGCCCAAGGCGACCGACGCTCTGGTTCAGGTCATGAAGGGCGAAAATCAGGACATCAAGCGCCGCTTTGCCAAGTACGCCACCTACGTTGAAGGCTCTGCCGAGGTGACGGCCGTCGATACGATTTCCTTGATCAACGGCAAGACCGCAGTGCCGGCCATCTTGGAAGAGATGACCAAAAAGAAAGACCCGCCGGCGACCTACCGCGACCAGAAGCTGCTCAGCTGGGGCCAGAAGCGCACCGAGTTCTTTGTGGCTGGCTGCGGCTCCGTCGGCGACCTGGGTGACCCGGCGGCGTTGGAGACCTTGAAGAACTACGTGGTCTACGACGCCAAGGTCTTTGAGCCCTACAAAGACCTCATCGACTACGACAAGCGCACGGCGCTCTTTATGATTGAGGCCGTCTACAAGGCCATCAACGCCATCGGCGACCGCAAAGGCCTGGAGCACCTGGCCAAGGGCGCCACCAAGGGCGACCTGCCCATGCTCAAGGCCTACGGCGATGACGGCGTGGTCCAGACCCGCTGGGGCGCCGCGCGCGCTTACGCGATGCTGGCCACCGGCGCCGAGCTTGAGGCCTACGACAAGATGGCCAAGGGCGAAAAGAACGCCACGATGAAGAAGAAGTGGGCCGAGTTCCGTCCCGCCATCGAGGTCGCCAAAGAGTGCGGTCAGGACGCCGCCTGCTACGGCAAGCACTTGCTTGGCAAAGACGCCATCAAGGCCGAGAAGGCCGCCTGGGAGCTGGGCCGC
>CAKZKQ010000017.1 GCA_937123825.1 uncultured Pseudomonadota bacterium | reverse complement strand
GGGGCGCGGGGCGGGCCGGTGGGCGCCCGGGGCCGCCTGGGGGTCGCCTTGCTTTAGCAGGGTGAGGGCCGGCGTGTCGAAGTAGAGGCCCGGCTCGTGGGGGGTGAGGGTGGGGGTGGCCAGGGCGCGCCGGGCCAGCTTCTGGGCGCGGTCGAGGTCCTTGTTGTTGCGCGCCATGAGGTAGGCCAGGTTGTTGAGGATGATGCCCGAGTTGGGGTAGCGGTTGGTGCCCAGGTTGTAGAGCGCCACGGCCCGATCGATCTGCCCGGCGCCGGCGTAGAGTTCGGCGGTGGCGGACAGGAGGTTGAGGTCAAGCTGCGGCGCGGCGGCCAACTGCGGCGCGTTGCTCTGGAGGAACTCCAGGCCTTCTTTAAAGCGTCTGGCGTCATCAAAGGCGCCCAGCGCCAGCGCCATGCCCGCGCCGTTGCCCAGGATGGGCAGCTTGGCCAGGCGCAACAGGAAGGGGTGGGCCTTTTGGATGTGTCCGCGCTCAAGCAGCGCGCGGCCCATGGTCTGCAGCGCCTGGACAGTGTTGGGGCCGCCGCGCTGGAGGTAGGCCTCAAAGTCGCCCAAAGCGGGCTCAAGCCGTCCCAACTCCAGCTCGGCCAGACCTCGGTCGAGATACGGCGCGGCGGCGTTGGGGGTTTCAGAGACGGCGCGGTCGATGTAGATGCGCTTGTCGCGCGCGGTGGTCTCGGCCTTGGCGTCAGACGGGGCGGCGTCGGCGATGGCGCGCGCCACGGTGAGGTTTGAGGCCAGCGGGTTTGAGGAGACGCGGGTGTAGAGGTCAAAGGCGCTCAGCGCCCCATTGCGGTCGCCGCGAGCATAGCGCGCCATGCCAACGAGCAGGTAGCTCCTGGGGGTCATGGGGGCCAGGCGAGTTTTGCTCTCAGGGTTGGGGGCGATGTCTTTGGGGCCGTAGTCACGGACGATGTCTTCGATGTCCTGCCAACGGCGCAGGTGTCCAAGCAGCGAGAGGGCGCGGCCAAGCACCAGCGGGTTGTCGCGGTCCTGGTCAAGGTAGGCGCGCAGTTGGGAGCGGGCGGCGTCGCCCTGTCCCTGGAGGTAGGCCATTTGTGCGGAGCCCAGCAGCCCCGGGGCCAGCGCAGGCATGGCCGTGGTCAACTGCTGCCAGTAGGCCTGGGCCATGGCGGCGTCGGGTCCATCGGTCAAAAAGTGCCCCACGGCGATGCGCTGGGTGTTGGAGACTCGTCCGGCGCGGTTGGCACGTGCGGCGCTGGCCAGCAGGCCGTCCTTGTTGCCGCCCAGGGCGTACATTTCGACCAGCGCCTGGTGGCGTCCCAGGCCATCGGGGGAGAGCTTGAGGGCCGCGCTGTAGCGCTCGGCGCCCCAACCAAAGAAGCCGTAGTTGCGCAGGAAGCGGGCTTGGTCAAGGAGGGTGTTGTAGCGGTCTCCCTGGCTGTCGACGTGGGCGTCGAGGGCCTTTTCCAGCGCTTTGAGGTTGTTGGTGCGTCGGTGCAGCGCGATGAGCCGGCTTATGGCCATGCGTGCGGTGACGATTTCGCGCGAGGAGACCAGGTCATTGAGGATGTCGCTGGCGTTGGTCAGCGCGTTGCCGGCGGTGTAGGCGTCGGCCAGACGCAGGCGGCGGCGGTAGAGGTCGTCGGCGTTGTCTTTGCCGGCTTGGACGAAGGCCTTGGCCCAGTCGTCGAGCTGCGGGTGGCTCTGGCGAGCGCCCATTTCGATCATGGCCAGCAGCAGGGCGCTGTGCTGGGTGTGTTGTGCGTGGGCGTCGGTGAGGAGCTTGAGGGCTTCGCGCTCAAAACCGTGGCTGGCCACAGCCCGGGCGGCGGCGACGAGGTCGGCGACGCGTGCGGGGGTGGTGGCGTTGTCGGCGCTGGTGGACTTGAAGACCTCGACCAGCGGGCCGGTGCGGATGAGGTTGAGGGCCTGGGCGTGGTCGCCGGCCAGCAAGAGGACCTCAGCCATGGGCGCGACCATCATGTGGCGTCGCTCAGGGCGCGCCATGATGTCGCGGACAAAGGCCTGCGCGTCGTCCAGGGCGCCCAGCGTGGTGTAGACGTGGATGACGTTGGAGACGGCCTGGAGGAAGTTTGAGGGGTTCTCCTGGTGCTGTTGGACAAAGCGGGTGAACGAGGCGCGGGCCTGACGCCGGTCGCCTTGTCGGAAGTGGAGTTGCCCAAGTTCCAGGTCGCTGTGCCGGGGGCCTGATTTGCTGGCGGCGGTCAGGTGAACGGTGGCCAGGTCGTCGCGCCCAAGGTTGGCGTAGAGCATGCCGATGCCGGCGTGCAGGTTGTCGGAGTTGGACTGGAGGGCCTCAAGCATGGGCCGGTAGAGCATGGGCAGGCGGTCGATGCCGCCGTGTCCCAGCACGGCGTCGGCCAGCGTGGGCTCTCCCTGGTTGAAGGCGCCGCCGTCGGCGGGGAAGAGCGCGTTTTGGAGCGAGGCGCTCTGTCCGTTTTGGATTTGTGTGCGCAGGACTTCAAGGGCTTCGACGGGGTAACCGCTTTCGAGCAGCCAGGTGATGGCGTCGGCGGGTTTGCGCCCCAGCAGCCCGGCTTTGCGCAGTTCGCGCACGCCTCGGGCGACGGCGCCGCGTTCAAAGGCGGTCTCGACGATCCAGACCTTGTAGGCAGCGTTGTCTTTGGCGCGGGCGGCGGCTTCGGTGATGTAGCGCTCGGCCAGGGTGAGGTTGGGGATCTGGGCCAGCGTGTCGACGATCTGGCGGTAGTGCTTTTCGTGGTCGCCGGCCATGTCGAGTCCGGCACGCAGGGCCTGGTCGGCGGCTTCGTACTGCCCGCGCAGCGCCAGGATGAGCCCGCGCTGGATGCGGACGTCGGCGGAGGTGCCGCCAGCCTCCTCGGCGGCGGTGAGGGCTTCGAGGGCCATCTCCAGCTCGCCGCGGTCAATGTAGAAGTTGCCGATCATGGTCCAGGTCCCGACGGGGTCGCTGGAGTTTTTGCTGGCCTCTTTGAGTTTGGCGCGGGCTTTGTCGGCGTCGCCAGCCATGTAGAGGACTTCGGCCAGGCTGGTGACGACGGCGGTGTTGTTGGGGCTGCGGCCCAGGAGGTCTTCGTATTCTTCGATGGCCAGCTCAAAGAGCCCGGCGCTGGTGTAGCTGCGGGCGACGAGTTGCTGGGTGTTGAAGGTGTTGCCGGCCTTGGTCAGCAGGTCGATGGACAGGGGCCGGATCTGGTCGCGGGTGCCACGTTGGATGTGGATGCGGACCATGTGGTTGTAAGCGCGCTTGACGTGGTCGTTCTTGGGGGCATCGATGACTTTGCGCAGGTAGCGCAGGGCCATCTCGTAGCGCCCCAGAGTCATGCAGACGTCGCCGACATCAAACCAGCGCTCGGCGCGGTTTTCGCCGGGCTTGGTGAAGGTCTCAAAGCTGGCGGCGGCGGCCTTGTCCTTGCCGAGCCAGAGCATGGTCTGGCCACGGTCGAGGTGTTGGCGGCGTTTGAGTTTAAGGCCCAGCGCGTCGACCTTCTCAAAGGCTTTGGCGGCCAGTTGCCATTGGGCGCGGCGCGCCAGCGAGGCGGCCAGCGTGCCCAGGCGCGGCTTCCATGTGTTGTTTTCGGCGCTGTACTGGTCGATGTAGCGCAGGAAGAAGCTGCGCGCGGCGTCTTCGTACTGCTGGGCGCGGTTGGGATGGCGCACGGCGTATTTGCGCGACAGGTTCCAGTAAAGCTCGCCGATTTGCCCAAACATCTCAGGAGAACTGCCCAGATCCTGGCTCAGGGCGTCGTAGAACTCCAGGGCGAGCCGGTGTTGGTTGCGGCGCTCGAGGAGGCGCACGACGCGGGTGGTGGCGCCAAAGGGGTCGCTCTGGTCCTTGAGGTAGGTTTTGAGGGCCGTGACGGCCTTTTCGGTGTCGCCCAACTCCAAAAGGAGGTCGCCGAGGGTCATTTGCAGTTCGGCGTCTTTGGGGTCGAGTTTGATGAGTTCTTCGACGGTGGCCAGGGCGTCTTCGTAGCGCTGACCTTTGCGGTAGAGTTGGAGGAGTCGACGCAGCGCTTTGGGGCGGTCTTTGACCAGCCCGAGGTAGCGGTCAAAGGCCTGGCGCATTTCTTTGTCCAGGCCGCGCTTCATGTAGCCTTCGCCCAGAAGCAGGGCGGCGTCGTCGGCCAACTCAGGGTCGGACTCGGCACGCTTGAGGAAGGGGATGGCGCCCTTGATGTCGCCGCGGCCCAGGAGCCGGTTGCCGACCGAGAGGGCGGCCTTGGGGGGCTTGGGTTGGGTGGCGACCCAGCGCATGAGGGTGGCACGCTCTTTGTCGAGTTCGTTGTAGGTCTCGTAGAGCTTGGCCAGGGCCATCAGGAGGTCGGGCTCTTCCTTGTGGGTTTTGAGGCCTTCAAGGAGGAAGCCCACAGCGTCGTCGTAGGCGTCGACTTTTTGAGCGCGGGCGGCGACCTCCTGGTAGTCCTTGGGGGTGCGCTTGCTGCGCTTGAGGTAGTCGCGCAGGGCCTGCGCCATCTCCAGGGTGCGTCCGGCGGCGGCTTCAAGGTCGGCTTTGATGAGCCAGGTTTCGACCGGGGCCTTGGGGTCGGCCAGGAGCTGGTCGACGTAGAAGACAGCGATGTCGTACTCTTTGAATTCTTGCAGGAAGCTGACGGCGTCAAGGCGAGCGTCGTTTTTGTTGCTGGAGCGGTCGATGTAGAGCCGCAGTGCGTCTTCCATGTCGGAGCGGCGCTCGCGGCGCAGCAGCAGCAGGCTCAGTTGGCGCGTGACGGCAAAGTCGGCGGTGGCCTGGGTGCTGGCTTCCTGAAGCAACTCCACGGCGATGTCGCCCCGATCCTTGCCTTCGGCCACAGAGGCGGCCTGGAGGTAGACCGTGGGGGTGTTGCCGCCGGCTTTGATGCCTTTGCGCAGGGTTTCGTAGGCTTCGTTGTGCTGGTCGTTGAGGAAGAAGAGGTCGGCCAGCTTGAAGTGGACGTCGGCGTTGGAGGCGTCGGCTTCGAGCGCCTTGTTCCAGTAGGTGATGGCCATCTGGCGCTGGTCGCGCAGGTTGGCGCGGGTGGCGATCTCGTCGTACCGAGCGGCTTTGTTGTCGCCTTTGGAGCTGTAAAGGTCGAAGGCTTTGGTGGCCTCGCCGGTCTCACCGAGCAGGAGCAGGAGGCTGCCGCGCTCAAGGTGGTATCCGTCCTGGTTGGGGTAGAGCTCGATGAGTTTGGCGTAGTGCTCGGCGGCCTCGCGGTAGCGTCCGGTGCGGAAGAGCTTTCGTCCGATGGATTCGCGCGCGGCCTGGAGCTTCTCTTCGGAGGCTTCTGGGGCGTTGGCGTCGAGGTCGCGCAGCGCCAGAATGAACTCTTCGGCGGCCTCGGGCTTGTCTTCGGCGATGGCGGCTTCGATGGCTTTGGGCAGCAGGTCCTTGAGGCGCTGGGCTTCCTGGCCTTGCACGGACTTTTCAGACAGCGCCTTGGCGCGCAGGTAGTAGTTGGCGGCCTTGATGTAGGACTTCAGTTCGTATTGAACGCGTCCATAGAGGACCTGCGCCTGGGGATCCTTGGGCAACCCACGGGCGGCGCGGTTTGCGGGCCGGCGCGCGGCACTCCAGTCTTCGCGCGCGATCTGAACCCGGGCCAGCAGCAGGTGGCGCTCGGGGTCCTTGGGTTCGTCCTTGACGCCTTCGCGGGCTTCAGCCAGGGCGGCGTCCAGGCGTCCGGCAGCCAGCGCCTCATCGACGTTGGCCTGGTAGTTGTGGCAGGCGGTGGCCAGCGCCGCCAGCATCACCATCAGCGTTCCCAGAAGAATCTTATAGTGGTTGATGCGGCCGCGCGCCCAGGCGTGGGTTTTATTCACGGTAGGATCCTGTGGTTGAATCATCGAGCCGGTGATGCCTGGCAGTGCTTGGACAGTGTCTGCGCTTTGTTTGGTGCGCTGACCTGTCCCATTCCCTGAGTGCCAAACACCCCCCATGGGTCTAGCTATGCCCCATGGGCCAGACAATCTCAAGTCCAGACACTTCTTGGGCGCTCTTGGGGCGCTTTTGGGTGGTCGGAAGCATCATTGGGGTGTCTGGCAACGGTGAGCCCGGTGGTGGGGTTCTTTTGACGCTTCTGTGGGGGCGTGCTAACGATTTCCTTTGCATTTGTGCGCTGCATCATGCGGCGAAGCTGGCGCCCCGTGCCCCCGGGTCGGTGCGTTGACCGGCAGAGTTTCGCCGCAGTCAGATCCCCGGCGTTGTGTGCTTTGCTCTTGATGGCTCTGATTCATGCCATGGGAGCGTGTGGGGCAGGGCCAGGGGGTTTGAGATGTGCGTGAAGACGATGCGATGGTGCGGCCCTGTATGAGCGAGTGTTTGCAGGGTTGAAATTGGATGAGGTTTTTGTCGTGCGGCTCGATATCAAGGTTGTTGGTGTAATCGTTCTGCTCTGGGTAATGGCCAGCGGGTCAGGGGCCTGGGCGGCGCCAGCCAAGCTCTACATGTTGGAGACAACGTCCTACAAAGGAGAGTTGTCCTCGTTGGTGCCCGAGAAGTTTGATCAGGCACTGCGTCAGCGATTGAACGCCAACCCCAAGGTCCAGGTGCTGGAGAAGTACAAGGCCGACAGCGGCGGCGGCAAGAGCAAGCCCGCCAACGCGGCGTTGGATGAGGCCCAGCGGCTCTACACAGCGGGCATCGGCCTGTTGGTGGCCGAGAACTGGGCCGAGGCGGCTGCCTCTTTTCAGGGGGCTGTGGAGCGCTTTGAGAGCAATCTGGCCGAGTTGGACAACTACGAGGTGCTCAAGGACGCGCTGCTGCGCATGTCGCTGGCCCACTACAAGGCGGGCCAGACCGCCGAGGGCCAGGAGGCGCTGAGGCTCTACCTGTCGCTCTCGGTGGGCGACAACGTGGACGTCAGCGATTTTCCAGCGGCGATGGTGGCCTTTATGGGCTCGGAGCGCAAAAAGCTCCAGCGCGAAGGCGCCGGGACGCTGGTGGTGGGCTCCGTGCCCGAAGGGGCCGAGGTGGTGCTCGACGGCGACGTCATCGGCAAGACCCCGCTTGAAGTCCCCAACGTCCCCGCTGGGGTGCACTACGTGGTGGTGCGCGGCAAGGGCGCGTTCCCGTTTGTGGAACGCGTGACGGTCAAGGGTGGCCGCCGCAGCAAAACCACCGTGGAGGCCAAACTCAACGAGGGCGGCGGTGAGAATACAGCCGTCGCTGGCGGGGTGTTCATGGATGAGATCACCAAGCGTCTGGAGGCCGGTGACATCGATGAAAACCTCAACCCCTACTTGAAAGAGTTGGCCAGCCGCACAGGGGCCGTGGCGGTGACCTTTACGGTCATGCGCAAAGACGGGGCCAACTATCAGGCGATGTCCTTTGTCTACAGCCCCGAAAGGGACGCGCTGGCGACCGTCGAGCCTGAGTCGGTGCTGTCGGATCTGTCCAACATCACCCTGGCTTGCTACCAACTCAGCGGCCGCATCATCGCCGCCATGGACGCCTTTCCCGAGGACCGGATTGTGGCGGGCAACCCGCTGCTGGTGGCCGTGGCGCCCAAACCCGAGCCCATCCCCGAGCCTAAACCGGAGCCCAAGCCAGAGCCCAAACCCATTGCCAAGCCCGAGCCGAAGCCCGAACCCAAGCCCAAACCCAAGCCCGAGCCCGTGGTTGTGACGCCCAAACCCGAGCCCAAACCCGAGCCCGTGGTTGTGACTCCCAAGCCGGACCCCAAGCCCGACGTCAAACCCGAGCCCAAGCCGAGGCCCAAACCTGTGGTGGTCTCCCCTCCAGTCAACACCGATCCTGTGGTCATTGATGATGGTGGGCCAGGCATCGACGATGGTTTTGATGACGGCCAGGAGCAGTGGTATCAGACCTGGTGGTTCTGGACCGGTGTGGGGACCGTGGCGCTCACCACCGGCATTGTGGCCGGGGTGTTGGCCTTTGGCGATGACGACGCAAACGCCCGAGGGTTCTCGGCGACGATCACCTGGTGAGGGGCGCAACCATGCACAAACACAGATTCAAAGCCAACATCGCACAAGGTTCGGCGCTCGCGCTCCTGCTCATGCTCTCGCTGGCCGGCTGCGCCGAGTCCGCCGGGGAATCCCCGGGCCTGGGCATCGCCCTCTTCACCGAGAGCAGCCCCAACCTCAACCCCATCCCCGCCGACATGCCCTCGGTCCGGGTCATCCTCCAGGACCACGTCACCGGTCAGGTGCTCAAGCACCGCACCTTTGGTGTGGCCCAAAGCGGTGTGGAGTTCTCCAAGCTCCCGTTCAGCGACCAGCTCCAAGTGGTGGTGGAAGGGCTCGACATCAACGGCAACCCCATCCTGCGCGGCAAGAGCACCCCCTTTGCCTTCCGCCAATCCTCCGCCGACCGCCGCATCCCCGTTTTCTTCACTCGCCTTGAAGCCTTCTCCGAAGCCACCACCCTGACCGTGGGCGTCGATGGGCAGCCCACTGTGCAGCCCGTGCGCTTTTCGGTGGCCCAGAGCAGGGCAGGGCACGCCCAGACCCCGCTCTCGGGTGGCCGCATCCTCTTTACCGGCGGCGCGGTGCTGGGTCAGGGCGACGGCCTCGACCTGCCGACTCTGCCCGAAGGCATGGAGCTTCAAGACGTGCTCGGCGCCGCCGAGGTCTACGACCCTGCCACCGGCAGCTTCTTTGCCCTCCAGGACATGATCACGCCCCGCGCCTTTCACACCACCACCCAGTTGGCCGATGGCCGCATCCTGGTGGTTGGCGGCGTGACCATCATCGAGACCGACGACGGGCCGGTGGTCGAGACTGTCCGCCCCGCCGAGATTTTTGATCCCACCACCCAGGTCTGGACCCAGGTTGTCGGCGACGGCGGCCTGCAAACCGGTCGCGCCTGGCACACTGCGACTCTGCGCCGGATCGACAGCAAGGTGGTGGTCATTGGCGGGCGCAGCATCATCCGCGGTGAGGGAGAGATTGTGGGCACTGCCGAGGTCTTCAACCCCATTGGCGACCGCTTTGAGAGCAACCCTGGCGGCGGCATCATCGACATGCAGCACCCTCGCGCCGATCACGCGGCGGTTCTGGTGCGTGGCGGATCTGGCCTGGGGTCAGACATTGTGGTCATTGGCGGGCGCGACGACGACGGGCCAGTGGCGCGCATAGAGCGCCTGCGCAGCCTCAACTCCAACACCCTCTTTGAGTTTGACGACGATCTGCCCAACATGGAGCAGCCCCGCTACGGCCATACTTCCCTGCCCATCAGCCCCGAAGGCGGCGCGCTGATCATGTCCGTGGGCGGGTTTGGAGAGGACGGCAACGGGGCGCTGGCGTTGGAAATCTTTGATCCCATCACCGGCGCGCAAGGCGACGCCGGGGTGCTTGGAACAGGGCGCGTCTGGGCCCAGGCCGTCGAGCTGCCCAACACCCAGAACGTCATGGTCTTTGGCGGCCTGGACAACGACGACGACGTGGTCCCAACCGCCGAAGTGCTCATCTACAACGCCGACACCGGTCGCTACGCCAACCGCGAAATCGTCTCGTTGATGAATGCCCCCCGGTTCCTGCACCAGGCCTCGGTTTTGAGCAACGGTCTGATTCTGCTCACCGGCGGCGCCGGCCCCGCAGACGGCGGCGACCTCGAAAGCCTCAACCGCGTCGAGATCTTCAACCCCAACGATGGCTCGCCTCTGCCCAACACCATCATCCCCTAGGTTTGGGGCGGCCCTGATGGCGCCAGGACTCACAGAACGTCGCTCGCAATAGCGGTTTTGGGCGGCCCTAACGGCGCCAGGAACCACGGAACTCACTCGCGGTAGCGCTGCTACAG
>CAKZKQ010000016.1 GCA_937123825.1 uncultured Pseudomonadota bacterium | reverse complement strand
CAGACGCCTCACGGGGAGCGAAGCCATAGCAGCGCTATTGCGAGCGACTCGTGTGGTGTCTGACGCCATCAGGGCCGTCCCAAACAGGCTAAGACTCAGAGCCGGCCCATGCCGAGATAAGCTCGGAGTGGTCAACGATGCGGGAGTGGTAGTCACCCCAGATGTCGCTGATGGCGACGACTTCGCCGCGGGTCAGGTCCTGGGTGAGGTAGAGCGCGTAGTAGTCGGCGGCGTTCTGCTCATCAACTTTGCCCAGGTGATCAAGGGACTTCTTCGTCACGGGGCAAAGAAGCTCGCACTTGGTGCCGTTGGGGATGTCGGTGAAACCAGCCTTGCGGCGGTCGCCGTGGAAGGGGCTGAGGTGAACCAGCCCTTCGCGGCCGTCGGCGCGCAGCAGCAGCGTCACCGCCGGAAAGCCGTCGAACTCCACATCCGAGATGCCCACCAGGTTGTCCCCGGACGGACCGAAGGCCTGGGTGACGATGATGATCACATCGTCTTTGACTTCGACGTGAGATTCTTCGTCGCTCTTGTGAGCGCCGGTCACAGTCAGATTCCTGGTATCAATGTCCTTCAAACCCATGGCACCCGTCCTCATCGGTTTTGTGAATGCGGTTTGGTCCATAGTCGAGGATATGAACGAGGTCAAGCCTTGGGAAGCTTCTTTTTTCAGGAAGGGATGGGGCATGCGGGGAAGGAACCCCGCACAGGACGCTCGCGAGCCTGATTTCAAGAAACCAGCTCTTCAGCCTCTCGGCTTTGGCCGGTCAATTTGCTCCAGATCTTGATCAAGACCGAGCGGCGCGTGCCGAGGATGGTTTCGCCAAGCAGAATCAGGGTCACCAGGAAGAGCAGGATGGACCAGACACCAACGCGGCGCTCGGGGGTGTCCAGCACGGCGGCTTGCGGGGCGTTGGGGTCGCCGCTGTCGGGGCCGCCAAGGATCTTCAGGAACTCCGCCTTGTCGGCGGGGTTCAGATCCGACTCGGTGGGGTCGATGTTGACGGCGAAGGCCAGCTCTTCGACCTCTTTTTCATCGCCGCCGGGCACATCAGAGGTGACCACGACCTTAAAATGGCCGGTGCGGCGCGGGACAAAGCTCAGCGCCGCGCCCGCTTCGGCGCTCTCGGGAGTCAGGACGATGCGCCCGCCGTCGGGATCGCGCACTTCCACGCGGCCACGGTCCTGGCTGGGGGCCTCCAAACGCACGCGGGCACCCGTGGGATGGTTGTTGCGGTGCTCGGAGGTGCTGCGCCGGGCCAGATACTGGGTCAGGCGCCGCATCAGGGGCAAATAAGCGGTGCGGATGGGGAAATCGGTCCAATCCCGGTCCACGGTCGTGGTCAGCAGCGCCACGCGGCCTTGTCCAAGCGGTTTTTCAATCAGCGCCGGGGCGCCGTCGCCGTAAGACATCATGACCCGCGACTCGTCCGAAGGCGCGGGCTCCAACAACAAGTAGCTGTAGACCGGCACCGAATGAACCGTCTCGCCGCCAGGCAGGTCAAAGACCTTGAAGACGGGGTGGGTGCGGTCGACGTTGCCAAAGCGCACAATCTTGATGGGCGCGTCGGGGTCGTTGCGGGTGGTCAGGCGCTTGACCGAGCGCAGGGGCTTGGGCAGCAGTGCTCCAAAGAGGCTGTTGTAGGCCGAGGGGTTGATGTTGGGGCCTGCGACAAAGAGCACGCCGCCGCCCGCTTCGGTAAACTTCTGAAGCTGGGCCACCGAGGCGCGCGGCATCTTCTCGACGTTGGCCAGGATGACCACGTCGTAGTCCTCAAAGGGGTGCGAGGCCAACCCGTCCACGCCCGTCACCTCAGGCACGATCGTGCTCGTGGAGCGCTTGCTGGGTGAGAGCGCCCGCTCCAGATAAAAGAGCTCGTCCTGGTAGGGCACCGAGCGCGGGTCGCCGTTGACCATCAGGACTTTGATCTTCTGGGCAAGCTGGATGGGCAGGTGGAAGGTGTTGTCCACGGCCAGCTTGTCGGAGTCGTGCTCCAGGCTAAGCTGGGCACGCTGAAGCCCTTTGCTCTCAAAGGTGTGGACAAAGGACTTGGTGGCCGTCTTGCCCGCCGACACGTCCACCAGCCCCGCGGCCAACTGGTCGCCGTCGATGGACAGGCGCACTTGAACGCCGCTGACGTCGTCCTTGCCAAAATTCTTCACGGTGGCGCTGATCTGAAATTCGGGGCGCGCCCCTGCGGTGAGCTGCTCGTAGGTCGCGTCGATGACGGCCAGGTTGGCGCTCTGAGGTTCGTCGTCGGGCCGCACATCGATCACAGAGATGGGCGCCCCAAAGCCGCCTGCGGGCAACGCGTTGGTGTTGACGCCGCTCTTTTGCAGGTCGGTCACTAGGATGATCTGCTTTTGGGGCACATCGACGTTGGCCAGCGCCTCGGACGCCGCCCGCAGCCCACCAATCAAGTCTGTGGCGCGCTGTGAGGGCGGGTGGTTCTCCAGCGCCTCTTGAACGGCCCCAAAGTCGTCGGTCAACTCCAAAATGGCGTCGTCTTCACCCAGCGGCGTGCCTCCGGGCCACGATCCAGCAAACACCAGCCCCACCCGGTCCCAGGCGCGCAGCCGGTCCAAGCGCTCATCGACCAGCGCGCGGGTCTTTTCCCAGCGCGCGCCGCCGTCGTAATCCATCGAGGCCGAGTCATCGACCACAAAGATCACCCCAGACGGCAGGCGGTCCGCATCGGTCTCGCCTTCGGTCTCGCTGATGAGATAGGGCCGGGCCATGGCCAACGGCAGCAGGAGCAACGCGCCGACGCGCATCATCAAGAGCAGCCACTGACGGACTTTGAGGCGTCGGGCCAGCTTCTTCTGGCTCTTGAGCAAAAACTCCAGGGCCGGAAACGGTCGCCTGACGGCGCGGCGCCGGTTCATCAGGTGAATGATGACCGGCAGCGACGCGGCCAGCAAACCCAGCAGCAGCAGCGGGTTGAGGAAATTCACCGCAACCTCCCCACAATAAAGTCCATGATGACCTGCTCGATGGGTTGAGTGGTCAGGACGCGGAAGTATTCAATGTCGCCTTCACGGCAATCGCGCTCAATACCCTGCACGTGCGTCCGCATCTCCTCTCGATAACGGTCCCGGATGTCATCCGGGTCCACCAGCAGCTCACCCTCCCCCTCCAGCCCCTCAAAGATGGTCAACCCTTCGTAGGGCAGCTCCAGCTCTGCGGGGTCCAGAATGTGGAAGATGGCCACCTCCTGGCGGCGTTTGCGCATGACCTTGGCGATGTTCATCACCTTGGGGGCGTCGTCGAGCATGTCGCTGACGATGAGCATCATCCCACGGCGGCGCACGCGCTCGGCCATCGACTGCAACGCGGCGGCGATGTCGGTGCGCCCCTTTCCGGGCATGGTCTCCAGGACCTGGAGCACATCGTCCAGATGGCTGGTCTTTGAGCTTGGCGGCAAAAAGAGCCCCGGCTTGTCGTCAAAGACCATCGCCGAGACGGCGTCGCCCTGCCTCAAGAGCAGATAGGCCATCGAGGCGGCCAGCGTGCGGGCGTAATCGAGTTTGGTGATGCCCTCGGAGCCAAAATCCATCGATCCAGACCCATCGAGCACCAGATAGGCCCTCAAGTTGGTCTCGTCTTCGAACTGCTTGACGTAGTATTTGTCAAAGCGCCCAAAGGCCTTCCAATCGATGTGTTTGATCTCGTCGCCGGGGGTGTACTCTTTGTACTCGGCAAATTCGACGCTGGAGCCTTTGTGGGGCGAGCGGTGCATGCCGGCGATGGCGCCCTCGACCAGGGCGCGGGCGCGGATCAGCAGTCCACCCATGCGTGTGAGGGTGGCTGGATCGAGGTACTTGTCGCGGAGGTTGCTCAAGAAACCGTCTCCACCAGGCGCTGGATGAGCTGGTCGCTGGTGATCTTCTGCGCTTCGGCGTGGAAGTTGGTCACCATGCGGTGTCGCAGGACAGACTGGGCCAGGGCCTTGATGTCCTCTTTGTCGGCGTGGTGCCGCCCCTGAAGGATGGCGCGGGCCTTGGCGCCCACGACCAGGTACTGGCTGGCGCGCGGTCCGGCGCCCCAGGCCAGGTATTCGCGGATGAAGTCGGGGGACTCGGCTTTGCCGGGCCGCGTGGCGCGCACCAGCTTGACGGCGTAGCGGATGACGTCGTCGCTGATGGGCACGCGCAGGACCATCTGCTGAAGCTCGACGATCTCGGCGGGCGTCAGGACGCGCTCAAAGTTCACGTCGCGGCTGCGGGTGGTGTTCTTGACGATGTTGAACTCATCGTCGCTCTCGGGATAATCGACCGTCACAAAGAACATGAAGCGGTCAAGCTGGGCTTCGGGCAGCGGGTAGGTGCCCTCCTGCTCGATGGGGTTCTGCGTGGCAAAGACCATGAAGGGCAGATCCAGCGGGTAGGTGGTGCCCCCGGCAGAGACCTTGTACTCCTGCATGGACTGGAGCAGCGCGGCCTGGGTCTTGGGCGGCGTACGGTTGATCTCGTCGGCCAGCAAGAGGTTGGAGAAGATCGGCCCCTTGATGAACTTGAAAAAACGCTTGCCGGTGGCGTGGTCCTCTTCAAGGATGTCGGTGCCGGTGATGTCCGAGGGCATCAGGTCGGGGGTGAACTGGATGCGGTTGAAGGACAGGTCGAGGATCTGCGCCAGGGTGCTGATCAGGAGCGTCTTGGCCAGCCCGGGCACGCCCATCAGCAGGCAGTGGCCACGGGCAAAGAGCGCGATGAGCAGGTGGTCGATGACGTCTTGCTGGCCGTAGATGGCCTTGCGCACCTCTTTGAGGATGCGGTTTCTGGCGTCGGCGATGCGCTCGATCGCCTGCAGATCGTCCTGTCCGGCGGTGACGATCCCCTGGGTCGACTCTGAAGTCATGATCCCTCTTATCTTCTGTGACGAGGCCGCACTGCGGCGCCCCGTGGGTCTTGTTCATCAAAGAGATGCGCGCAGCCTGCCAGAGCCTCCAAAGGCCCTCCAGACGGCGCAAATTACATAGCACAGCGGCCCGTCAGCCGCCCAGAATCCGGGCGTTGGTCCGCGCCATCGTGGCGTCTTCGGGCCGATCGGTGTCGGCGTAGATCTTGGCCAGGATGCTGTGGGGCTTGGGGTCAAAGACGTTGAGCCCAATGGCCTCCACCATCGCCACCTCAGCCTCCTGCAAACGCCCGAGCTTATAAAAGGCCTCGCCCATCAGCGCGTGGGTATTATGAAAGTTGGGGTAGTAGTCCAAACTCAGCGCCAACGCGTCGATGGCCTCTTCATGCCGCCCCAGAATAATCAGGCACTCGGCCAGCCGGGTTTGCAGCACGGGGTTTCGCTCCCCGATCAGCTCCCTGGCCTTGTTGTACTCCACCACGGCCGCCTTGTAGCGCTTGCGGGCCTGAAGCAGCTCGCCCAGATGGATCAAATCCCGCGCTTCCTTTTGTCCAATATCCAGAAGCTCGCTGCCGGGCTTGTCCTCCACAAACTGGAGCTTCTCCACAAAGATCTCTTCGTCGTCGAAGCTCTTTGAGGGCCGCGTCTTGAGGTACCCCATCCAATCGCGCTGAAAAGCCTTGAAGGTCTTGCCCAAGAGCTTCTCCATGGCCTTCTCGGCGTCTCCGCTATTGCGCATCAGCGTCAGCAAGTCAGCAAAGACGCCCTCCCCTTTGACCGACACCAGGTACTCCATGACGGTGTAAACCTCGGCAAAGGCAAGGCCAGTGGCCTCCTGGCTGGGGAGCTTGGCCATCGAGGGGTGCATTTCATCAAAGGTGATCAGCTTATCGTCCTTGATCCCCTCGGCCAGCAGGTTCTCGCTGCTGGGCAGCATCATCCGCTCGCCGGGCTCATCCGAGCGCCAGCGCCGCTCCTGGAACTTGGCCAACCCCTCGTGCATCCAGATGGGCACGGTGTTGTTGGAGCGCTGGGTGATGACCAGGTGGGCGTACTCATGGGAGAGCGTGTCGCGCCACGAATACCCCTTGAGCAGCGCCTTGGGGCTGGTGAACATCAGGCGGTTGTACTTGCACAGCGCGATCGTGCCGCTGGTCTTGATCTCTTCCTCGGTCAGGCTCGACACCGCCGCCAGCGTGGCGGCCTTGGGGTAGATCTCCACGCGCACCGGGGGCGGCGGCCTGTACCCAAAGTCGATCGCAAACTGCTCGTAGGCCCGCTCCAGCGTCTCAAAAGCATAGGGGATGAGGATCTCGTCCTTTCCGGGCTCCACGCGGATGATGAAGTAGCCGTTGGGAGACTTGAACTCCTTGTAGTTCTCGGTGACCTTGTGGGTCGCCTCAACCTGATTGCGCAGATACTCATAAGCCTGGCGCGCGCGCTGGTCCGGCGGGTCGGTCAGCGCCTGATCCAGGTAATCCATCGCCTGCTTATACTCGCCTGAGAAGAAGGCATAACGTCCACGGGTGTAGAGCACCTCGGGGTTGTCGCCGTGGCCCTCTTTCTCCATGGCCTCGATCTCGGCCAGCGCCTGGGGCATCTGCCAGTTGGCGATATGAACGTTGGCCGTGCGCAGGCGGTCATCGAGCGACGCCGCCAGCGCCGTCACCGACACCAGCAGCACGCACACCGCCGCCGCAAACCCCACAGACATCCGTTTCACGTGCAACATCCGCTCACCTCTGCGCGCCTGCCCTTCCAAACCGGGCAGACACCATGACCGCAGACCCAAACCGTTGGCCCCACGACAAACAACCCTGCCAAAAACAATGGCAGCCAGGCAGGCGAGCTTTCGCCGCCTTCCTGGCCCCCCAAAACATCGGTCCCGCTGGCGCTCAACGCACCAGAGACTCATAGTACTCTTGCAACTCAGACTCGTAGGACTCGATCCCGCCCTCTTTCATCGCCTCCATGATGTCCTCGCGGAACTCGCGCGGCGCCTTGCGATCTTCTTCGGGGATCTCGACCTTCTCCTGGGAGAGCTTGCGACCCTGCTGCTGGCCGCCCATCTTCTCCTCTTTGAGCGTCTGCTTGAGCTTGTCCTTAAGCCCCTTGATCTTGTCCATGGCCAGCTTCTCGGACTCGTGGGCCCGACCGCCCTCGCGCTTCTTGAGGCTCTTCTGGGCCCCTTCCATGAACTGCTCCGCCTCGCCCAGACCCGGCGCAAGCTGCTCACCGAGCATCGGGAACTGCGCGTCGCCTTCCATCTTCTCGCGCAGCTCCTGGGTGCGCTCGCGGACCTGCTGCTGGCGCTTGCTCAGTTCCTGGAGCTTGCGGGACTGGTCGGCGTTGGGCTGAGGGCGAGCCTGCTGCATCATCCGCTCAAGATCGCGGGCCAACTGGTCGGCCGAGGGCCGGTTGCCTTTGATCTTCTGGCGCGCCTTGTCGTAACCCTCTTTTTGCTTGCCGGGGCGCATGCGACGGGAGCGGAAGTTCATGGAGCTTTCGGCGCTCTGCATGTCCTGGGCAAGCTCGCGGGCCTGCTCCATCGCCTCGGCCATGTCCTGCTGCTCCAGCGACTGCTCCAGGCGCTCGGCGCTCTTTTGCATCCGCTTCATCATGCTCTGCTCAAAGGGATCAAGCTGGCTCGGGTCGATCTTTTCCAGGTTCTCGCGCAGCTCTTTGGCCCGCTCGAGCTGCTCCTTGGCAAACTCCTCGACCATCTCGTTGATCTTTTCGCGCTGCTCGGCCTCCATTTGACGGTTGATCTCGTCCGTCTCCTTGGCAAGCTGCTGTTCTTGGGCCTGGAGGTTGTTGAGTTCGTCCATCACCTCCGAGACCTTCTTGTCCAACTCGCTGAGCCCCTCAGGCTGCATCTCGTCAAACTCTTCCTGCATCTGGCCCAGCATGTCGTCCACGCTCTGGCTCATCTGGTCCAGCATCGACATGGCCTTGTCCATGTCCCCCTGCTCCAGCGCCTTCATCAACTCCTCAAGGCTGTCCGAGGCGTCCTTGGCCTTGTTGGCCATCCCCTCCCGGTCCATCGCCTCCATGTTGACGTGCTCCTGGGGCAGCTTCTTGATCTGCGCCTGCATCTTCTGCATCAACTCACGCATGCGCTCGCGCATCCGCATGATCTCGCGCATGATCTCGGCCTTCACGTCCGGATCCTGGGTCTCCTTGTACTTCTTCATCAACTCTTTGAGCCGCTCGACCGCCTCTTTCATGTCCTTGGCAGTCTCCATGGCGTTTTCCATGCGCTGCGAGGCGATCAAGTCCTCCAAGGTGATGATGGCCCGCTCGGTACCGTGGATGGTCTTGCGGCGGTCTTCGTAGAGGCTCTGGAGCGAGACGGCCGTCAACGTCATGGCACTGGCCTGCGGGCGCAGCCGGTCAATCCGGGCGCCTTCAGCAAGGTGCAGCTTCTGGAGGTCTTTGTGGGTGCGGGCAAAGAGTTCAAAGTCGCGCTTGAGCATCAGCGGATCCTGCTCCATGCGATCCATCAACCCCGCCATCTGCTCCAAAATCTGGGCTTTTTTGGCGTGCGGACCCAGCGCCACACCAAAACGCTCCTTGATTTTGGCAGGCTCCCACTGCGGGCTGACGCCCTGGACGGTCTTGCCCCGGTTGTCTGCGTAGGCATCCCCGATGGGCTTTTCCAGATAGTCGCCCAGCACGTCCAGCAGCGCCTCAAAGATCTCTTCCTGTGAGGCGATGATCTCCAGGTGCTTGTCCTCAGGCGACGAGACCTTCAGGACGACTGGGGAGCTGGCGGTGACCTTGGGGCCGCTGGTGGTGTCGTTGTCCACCGCCTCCAGGTAAACCACCAACCGGTCTTTGGCCCGCAGGTTGTACGGGACCAGATCCAGAATGTGCTCGCTGGAGAACTGCAAGCGCCCTCCGCTGCCGCCGTCCTGCGTGGGACGCGCGTCGCCGGGCAAGACCTCTTTCTGGCCGTCGAGCGTCTCGATCACGACCCGCTTCTTGTCCTTCTCATCGCCCCCAAACGAGGTCACCACCGCCAACTCCGTCAACCCAAAGTCGTCGCTGGCCTCGTACTTGAACGTCACCGCGTCTTGCGGCGACACATCCACCTCACCATTGGGAGAAATGATCGAAATCCGAGGGTCTTCATCGATGATGACGCGCACGGTGCGCGTGATGCCATCAAACACCTCGTCGCCGTTGGTCAAAACCGCTTCCACGGTGTAGGTGCCGCTCTCCAAGGCCGCAAAAGAGGCCACCAGACGGTTGCCGGGGCGGCGCTGCAAGAGGATCCGCTGCGCTCCGTTGGCCCCCTCGGCCCCCTCTTGCCCTTCTTCGGACTCCACGGGGGCGTTTTCGGGGGTGAAGACAATCTCGGCGCGCTGCACCGGGCGCATCGCGATGCCAGAGATCTCCACCTGGGTGCCCTTGAGCACCTCGATGTCGCCGGTGGCGTTGTAAATCTCGCGGCGGCCCAGATCGGTGTAGTCGGGGTAGTTGTAGGTCAGGACGATGTCGCCGATGATCGCGGACTGGCGCGCCGAACCGTCGGCCACCGCCGGGGCTGGACCAAAGATCAAGCCTCGGGCGCCGCGCACAAAGGCGTCGCGCGCCAGCAACCCCATGCCCAGCAAGACCACCAACGCCACCGCCGCAGCCCCATAAGGCATGCCCAGCCACGGCGCCGGCAAGGCGTCGGGCAACTGGTGGCGCATCTTGGAGAGCCGGTCCTGGGTGTTGGTCAAGAGCTGCTCGACCATCACGGCGCTGACGTTGCCTTCCTGACGCAGCTTGTCCAGCTCGGCCTCAAACTGCAGCGAGGCCGTGATGTCGTTGCGAAAGTCCCCAAAGTGGGACTCAATGACCGAACCCACGTCCCGC
>CAKZKQ010000015.1 GCA_937123825.1 uncultured Pseudomonadota bacterium | reverse complement strand
TGGGTCACCCAACAAAGCCGCCTGTCCCAAATCAACCGCGCTCCCACAACAAAGCCAACCCCCAGCGACGTGACCCCTTGTGAGCGCTACAATCGCCTGACACTAACTGCCAGGGTCACCCAACAAAGCCACCTGCCACAAATCAAGGGCGCTCCCACAGCAAAGCCCAGACCCCAGGCCGTTGACCCTGCAGGAAGCGCTACAATCGCTTATTTGACGCTGAACTGCTGCTGGAGGCCCAGAGGGGTTCGCTCGCCGAAGCTCAGCGGGCTGGGGCCAACCAGGACGCCTCCGAGGGCTTTGAAGATCTCTTCGGCGTAGAGGGTCTGGCCGAAGTTGTTGAAGTGCAGCGGGTCAAAGAGGTAGTCGTCGAGGGCCAGGCCGTCGGAGGCGCCGTAGATGTCCACCAGCAGAATCCCGGAGTCTTCGGGGATGCTGCTGCGGGCCACTTCGAGCAGCTCAGAGACCGTCTCTGCGCCGACGACGGTGTTGACCAATCCCCAGAGCTGGTTGCTGGTCGCCAGTGAGTAGTCGGGGTAGAGGACGTAGACGATGTCGGCGGTGTTGTTGACTTCGCGGATGGCGGCGACGGTCTCAAGGATGTTCTCCACCACCTGGACGACGACGGCCTCAACCTGGGGGATGAGGGCGGGGATGTCGTTGAGGACGCTGGGGTCGGCCAGCAGCCCCTGGACAAAGGCCAGGATGTCGTTGCCGCCAAGCGAGATCAGGATGACGTCGGCGTCGGGGACCTGGGGCATCAGGCGCTCTTCGAAGCGCTGGCGGCCTGGAAGCCACGCGACGCTGGTTGTACCGCCCACAGCCACGTTCTGGTTGTCGATGGTGGCCAGCGGGGCCATCAAGTCGGCCAGACGGCTGGGAAAGAATGGCGCGTCACCCTGGACCGGAACGCTGTCGCCAAAGGTGACGATCTTGACCTCGCCCTCCGCAATCGCCTGCGGCAACCGGCGCATGCAGTTGCGCTGACCACAGATGCCCTCAGGCAGGTCGGCGGACATCAAATAGGCGCCCTCTTCAAGGCCGCCAAACCCTGCTCGCCCGTCGGCGCAGGTCGTGGCAGTCTGCGCCGCGCCGCCTTCGCCCTGAAGGGTGATGGTGACACCGCCCAGAAGCTCATCTCGGCCCCCCTCATAGCCGCCCTTGTAGGTGCTCTCATCAGAGCGGTCCTGGTCGCGGTAGGTCAGCGCGACGGCCGAAGGCTCCTCCAGGGCTGGCAACTGATCGCAGGCAACGTCGTTGTTTTGATCGTTGTTGGTGTCGTTGTTGCCCGCGTTGTTTTGGTCGTTGTTCTGGTCGTTGTTCCCGTCGTTGTTGGTGTCGTTGTTCTCGTCTTCGCCGGTGGTGATGTTGTTGTTTGCGCCCGCGTCATCTCCACAACCCGTCGTCCAAACCGAAGCCAGCATCAACGCCGCCAACAAGAGTGTTTTGCGCATCATCATGGAACCCTTCATCCTTCAACCCATCCTCGAAAACCTGCCAGCGCGCCCAGAAACACACCCCTCGTGCCTTTCCAACACGCTCGCCCCCTTCTACACAACCACACAACCACAGCGACGGGACAATGCTGCGGCACTGTCCCAGGACGTCCCCTTGTCAGACGCCCCATTGTCGACCGTGTCAACATAGCAAAATCCGTGGGGGCAACCAACGTTGCGCGTGCGGTGGTGTCGGGATGGGAGGGGATGGGCTGTGTTGAGAGGGATGGGAAGGCTCAAGGGGCACCAAAGCAGAGCTTTTGGCCAAAGCTCGGGTCAAAGTGGCGCAGGTAGGCTCTGGGAGAGGTGTTGTCGACAGCGCTGGTCTCTTTGCCGCTTTGAACCAGGCTGTACCAACTGGGGGCGCCATGGGCTCTGGGCGGCGATCTGACAAGCTGGTAGCCTCCGCGGATGGAGAAGTCATCCTGAATGATGGAAGGGCCCTCGATGAGGGCGCCGCTGGTGTCAAACCAGGCCGCTTTGAGCGTGGGCTGATTGCCGTTGACGCTCCAGGTCAATAGGTAGAGTGAATCCACCGTGGTCAGCCGCAGGTTGTGGATGGTGTTGGACGTGTCAGTGGTGTCCACGTTGATTTGGATGTGGTCCGAGCCATCGAGGGTGTAGGCCCGCGCAATCAGGTGGTGTTGGGTGTCCCCGACATGGACATAAGCCACCATATTGGGGCGGTCGCCCTCAAGAGAGGCCAACGCGTATTGGCCCTCAAACACGCCTTCGATGGGTTCGCCCAGGTTGGTCAGCCCGCTGTTGAGGTCGTTGGCGTCCTGGGTGTAGAGCTCAAGGGTGTAGCCTCCGCCAATGTTCAAGAAGCCGTCCGAAGCTTGGACACCACACAAAAGATGGTCGTTGGAGGCACGGACCATTTTGGGGTGCCTGTAGAAGGCCCCGTCCAGTTTGGGACCTGTGAGCGTGGACGGCCCTTGCTCAGACAGGGCGCCCATGAACACCTCGTTGTGGGTCTCCAGAGTGTTCTGGGTAAACCACACAATGGCCGTGTTGGCCCTGTAGACGGCGTCCCATTGGTCGATGAGGGTAAAGTCCGATGGCACCGGGTTGGGTATGGTGTTCCACTGGGCACCCTGGGCAAAAAAGGTGGCAAAGAACCCGTTCTGTGGACCCAGGTAGGCGACCATAAAAGTGCCGTCTTCAGCGACGTCGAGCAACGGCTGGCGTTGCTGCTCGATGGACGGAAAGCGCTGCTGCGCCAACAACACATCCCCATGACGGTCGATCTTGGTGATGTAGACGTCCCCAACGCTCAGGCCCAACTCACCTCTGAAAAATTCTCCCCAGACGACGGTCATGTCCCCTTCATTGTTGTTGAAGAACATTTGGGGTTGTGTCTGGGTGATGTTGTTTCTGATGAGGCCTCCCAACCGAATCAGGTCCTGGTCTCCGTCTGCGCAGCAGTTTTCGTCCGTTTGACCGTCGCAGTTGTTGTCAAAGCCATCGCAGGTCGCCTCAACGTCGGCTTCAAAGGTGTTGTTGCTGCTTTGGATGTGGGTGGCGTAGATGTCGTCGCTGCACTGTGGGTCACAGGTGGGGCTCATGGCGCCCTGACACAACCCCAGGGTGTTGTCGCACGCCGCCAGGACACCCTCTTCGTCGATCTGACCATCACAGTCGTTGTCCACACCGTCGCAGACTTCCCGGCTGATCTGACACTCGCACCCATCGCCAAAGGGTTGGTCCAGATCGCCGTTGACGTCCACTTGTCCGTCCTGGCATCCATACACACACTGGCCAGCGAGATCGCAGCCGACCGCCGCGGCGCCCACAACGTCGTCACAGCGCTCCAGCAGGACATCCGAGTCACTGGCGTCGCCGACGCCATTGCAGTTGTCATCAAAGCCGTTGCAGAGTTCGTCGGCGCCGGGTTTGATTCGGCTGTCGTTGTCGTTGCAGTCGCCGCCCCTGGTCGCTCTGTAGTTCTCCTGCGGGCCACAGGCCAGGCGCGAGTCACCATCGACCCCAAAGCCGTCGTCATCGCTGTCCTTGAAGTACTCGGTCTGCGCTTCGGTGCACACAACGGCGTTGTCTCCATCACAGGCCCAGGTCCCGCATGCACCGCAGGGCTCCCCAACGCGCCCCTGCAGCGGTTCGCAGCCCCCGCACCCGTTGTTGTTGTCGCCCTCGCAGCTCACCGCCGAGTTGTTGGCGATGCAGACCCATTGGCCCTGGCAACTGTCCTGACCACAGTCGTCTCCTGGCGAGCCTTGCAACGCACCGCAACCCCCACAGGCGTTGAGGACGCCCTCGTCGGCATCGCCGTTGCAGTTGTCGTCGATGCCATTGCAGGCCTCGGCGCTTTCTGGATGAACATTGGGGTTGGCATCATCGCAGTCACCATCCACACGCGCCGTATACTCGCCTTGTGGCTGGCAAAACTCACGGGCGTCATCAGCGTCGCCGTGGTTGTCGCCGTCAGAGTCCCTGAAGAAGAGTGTGGGGGCCTCCACACACACCAGCGCATCGTCCCCATCACAGCGCCACTGCCCACAATCACCGCAGGGTTCCCCCACCGAGTTGTCCAGGGGGCCGCAGCCCCCACACTCGTTGACGGTGCCGTCTTCACCCTCACTCTGGCAAACAACCGCGCTCCGGTCGTCAGTGCAGGTCCAGACGCCTGGACACTCCTGTGCGCCGCAACCCAGCCCCGGTTCTTCTTGCAATGGGCCACAGCCGCCGCAGGCGTTTTGCACGCCTTCGTCAATCTGGCCGTCGCAGTCATCGTCAAAACCATCGCAGAGCTCCTGCCCCCCATTTCGGACAAGACATTCACAGCCGTCTCCCCCCGCACCGCTCGACAAATCCCCATTGGCGTCTTTGCGATCGGCGATGCAGATGTAGCTGCACTCAAAGTCGCTGTTGCAGCTCAGTGCGTCTGCTTGAGGCACACCCGGACATGGCAGGCAGTTATGACAAGAACGCACATCAATGGTCGTGCATCGGCCGCCACAAAGTTGGGTCCCTTCTGGGCAGATGATGCTGTTGTTGTCATCAATCGGCGGTGAAGGAACCGGGGTCAACTCAACGCCATTGCTGCATGCAGAAAGTGAGAAGAGAATACATAATAACAACCACATCGCTTGGACACTGGTCATCGCGTCGAGCAGTGTCGATCTCGTATTTGTCGATGTTGATTTTGAAAAGATAGATTGGTTTTGGTTTTGCTGCATTGATTTTGTGTGCCGATGCACAGGTTATCTCCCGCCTGTTTGAACTGATCATGGCCACGGGCATTCGACGGCGCAACTCCCCAAAATGTGTCGTATATCATGGGTGCAGGTGGGATGCCGACAGACAGGGGATTGCTGTGAAAAATACAGTGCGAACTATTTTCAGCTATGTGAGTCAGTCCTGAGAAAACTGAGATTTTCAAAGGCTCGCAGGCCATCTGCTGAAGGCGGTGGGATAAACTGTATGGGGGGTTGGATGGCGGAGGGAGGCATGCGAAGCGCAGTGTTTGATGTGCTCAGGGAGCGTCAAAGCAGAGTTTCTGGTCGAAATCCAGGGTGAGTTGGCGCAGATAGGCTCTGCTGTTTGCGATGCCATTGACGCCCGCCTCTTCGCCACTTTGGACCAGGGCATACCAGCTTGGGGCGCCCTGTTCTCTGGGCGGCGAGCGGACCAGGTGGTAGCCACCTCGAATTGAAAAGTCGTTCTGGATGACTGGGTGGCCTTCGATGGGGTTGCCGTTGGTGTCAAACCAGGCGGCTTTGAGGGTCGATTGGTTGCCACCCACAGCCCAGGTCAAGAGGTAGTGTGAGTCCACGATGCTCAATTGAAGGTTGCCGATTGTGTTGGGGACGTCGAGGATGTCCACATTGGTTTGCACGGGGTTTGTGCCGTCGGAATCATAGGCGCGCGTGACCAAACGGCGCTGATTGCCGACCACCTGGACGTAGGCCACCATGAGCGGCTTGTTGCCCTCAAGAGAGGCCAACGCGTACTGACCATCGAGCACGTCGTCTATGGGGTTGCCAAAGGAGATGAGGCCCTCATTGAGCACCTCGGCGTTTTGGGTGTAGAGCTCAAGGGGGTAGCTCGACTCGTTGTTCAGGGCGCTGCCCGAGGATTGAATGCCGCACAAGAGTCGATTGTCGGTGGTTTGGACCATTTTGGGGTTTCTGTAGACGGCTTCTTCCAATTTGGGTGTGAGCGAGGGACTCAAGACTCCGTCGTTGATGACGCTGATGGAGGCTGTGTTGGTTGGGATATCTTCGTTGTCATTTGTCACTTCGTTGGTCATCCACAAAAGGACTCCCAAAGGGTGGGGGGCTGTGTCCCACTGGCTGACGTTTACGATGCCCGATGACACAGGTTCGGGCACAGCGTCCCACTGAGCGCCGTCATTGAAGAAGGTGGCAAAGATTTCGCTGGATGGACCCAGGTACGTGACGATGAAGGTGCCGTCATCTTTGACCTCAAGCAGCGGCCTGCGTTGGGCTGGGGGGGTGGAAAACCCTTGCGGCGCGATCAGCGCGTTGCCGTCGCGGCTGAGTTTGGCGATGTAAACCATTCCCCTTGTCTCCTCGCGCTCTCCTTCCGGTGACTGACCCCAGATGACGGTCATGTCCCCGGCGCTGTTGTGAAAGAGCATCTGAGGCTGTGCCTGGGTGATGGTGGGGTTGGGCTCGTTCCTGAGCGCGATCAGGTTTGGATCGGTGTTGTTTGGACAGCAGTTTTCGTCCGTCTGGCCGTCGCAGTTGTTGTCGGCCTGATCGCAGGTGGCCTCAAAGTCGGCCTCAAAGACGTTGCCGCCGTTTTGGATGTACTCGGCGTAGATGGTGTCGTCGCACTGCGGATCGCAGGTGAGGCTCATCGCGCCCAGGCAAAGGCCCTGGTCGTTTTCGCATGCCGCAACGCCCAGCCCCTCGTCGATTTGACCATCACAGTCGTTGTCCTCGCCGTCGCAGACTTCCTCGACGACCTGACAGTCACAGCCATCGCTGTTGTCTTCATTCAAATCGCCGTTGGTATCCGCCAGGCCTTCCTGGCACTCGTAGACACACTTGCCGTTGGAGTTGCATCCAACTGCAACGGCGCCCTCGACGTTGTCACAGCGCTCCAGCAGAACATTCGAGTCGTTGGCGTCGTTGGTGCCATTGCAGTTTTCGTCGGTGCCGTTGCACAACTCATCGGCGTTGGGGCGAATATTGCGGTCGTTGTCGTTGCAGTCGCCGCCCCGAGTCGCTCTGTAATTATCTTCCGGCTCGCAGGCCATGATCGAGTCACCGCTGACCCCAAAGCTGTCATCATCACTGTCTCGAAAATATTGCGTCAGCGTCTCTTCACAAACAACGCTCTCTTCTCCATCACAGGCCCAGCGGCCGCATTGTCCGCACTCCTGTCCCAAAGTCTCCTCAAGGGGCTCGCAACCCCCACAGCCGTTGTTGTTGTCCCCCTCGCAGATCACCGCCGAGCCATCGCTGTTGCAGGCCCACTGACCCAAACAAGCGCCTTGACCACAAACGGTACCGGGGATGCCCTGAAGCTCTCCGCAGCCGCCACAGGCATTTTGAGCGCCTTCGTCGATGTCGCCGTTGCAGTTGTCATCGATGCCGTTGCAAGCTTCTTCGGCGGCTGGGTTGATGTTGTCGTTTGTGTCGTCGCAGTCTCCGCTCAGGAGCGCCGTATACGGACCGTCTGCCTGGCAAAGCTCAGCGGAATCCTCGGTATCACCGTAATCATCGCCGTCATTGTTCCTGTAGAACGTTTTGGGCTCTTCCACGCACACCAGCGCATCGGTCCCCTCACACTGGTAGCGCCCGCACTCACCACACGGATCGCCCACCGAGAACCTCAGCGAGCCGCAGCCCCCACACTCGTTGACGGTGCTGTTTTCTCCGTCGCCCTGACAGACGACCTGGGTCCCATCGTCTGTGCAGTCCCACACGCCTGGGCACTCTTCGGCCCCGCAGGGTTGGCCGGGTTCATCCTGCAACTCTCCACAACCGCCGCAGACGTTTTGCACGCCCTCGTCGATCAGCCCGTCGCAGTCGTCGTCAAAACCATCGCAGACCTCTTGTCCCCCATTTGCAATGATGCACTCGCACCCATCGCTTGTCGGATCCTGGGACAAGTCTCCATTGGCGTCACCGCGCCCCCTGGCGCACTCATAAGTGCACTCAAAGTCAGCGCTGCAACTGAGCGCGTTGGCCTGGGGCACGCCTGGACACGGCAAACAATCAAGGCATGAGAAGACATCAACGGTGACGCACTGCCCATCGCAGAGCTGGGTGCGTTCGGGGCAGGTCGTGTCGTTGTTCTCATCGTTGTTTTGATCGTTGTTGGTGTCGTTGTTGAGATCGTCGACTTCGGGAATCTCAACAATGTCCACGCCATTGCTGCAACCCATCAACAAGAGCAGGCAACACAGCAACGACAAGACAACACACACATGGCTTGTCTTTGCGCTGTGTTGGGGCTGCGCAGGGACCATGGTGGCGGGGTATTGTGGGTTCAGGGAGTGATTTATCGAGCGCACGGAAGGCCTCCGTATGGTTTGACCCAATCATGGCGACAACCTGTAAAGAGTGCAACCTTCCACAGAGCGTCACAGAACGACGCGAAAGGACGCGCGGCGCAGGGGTTTGCTTGTGGGTTTTACCGTGAGGCGAGCGGCTTGAAATGGGGCAGGATGGGCTTGGGTTGTTCAGCGCCCGCAGGGGGATGTTTTGAAGGCGGAGGCGCGGACAAAGCCGCTGACAAAGACGCCCTCTGGATCCCACAAAGAGACCTGGGCGTAGCCGTTCTGGCAGCCGTGGACTTTGAGAGGCAGCGAGGGGTGCAGGGGGAATTCGCATTTGGGGCCGGGTTCGGGGTCGCCGTGGGGCCATTGGCAAAGCCAGGCTTTGTCGGCAAGACGCTCGGCTTTGAGCCCTGCGCCCAGGAGGGTCCCGGTGGGGCTTTGGGCGTTGGGCGAAGGGGTCAGCGCCGAGGTGTGAACCCAGCCAAACCACCCCTTTTGAGGCGCGTGCAGCGACGCGACCACCTCGACGGGGATCCAGGGGTGGGTTTGTGGGTCGACCTTGCCTGTGGCGGCGCTCTGGACAGCGCGGGGGTCGTTGTCGGGCAGGCGCTTGAGCACCGTGCCCGCCACCAGCGCCTGGCCGGGTTTGCCCTGGTAGATGGTTAGGTGGTTGACGGCGGCGCTGTCGATGGGTTGACGGCTGGGCAGCGCGGTGTCTGTCAGTGTGGTGACCAGCGCCTCATGGGGAAATTTCTGGGTGGTTGGGGTCTGCGGCGCTGTGGCCATGCAACCAGCCAGCGTGACCAGCATCACTACCATCATCGTCCAGGGGTGGATCATCAAAGCGGGCTCCTTGTATACAACCAAAGTATGCTGCACCGTCGTGACGATAAGTCATGCGGCAGCCTTTGAGAAGCATGACCTGAAGGCTGCCAAGCGGCCCGGTGGATGGGCGAATGCGATGGGTGTGACCTGTGGATGAGAGCATCTCGACACTTTATATGACTTTGGCGCCCAAGGCGCAGGGGTTCCTGGTGCCAGACCACGTCTTTTTCTGGACCATGGTTGGGGCTGCGGTGGCGGCGACGACTGCGTTGCTTGTGGGACTGCGCAAGGTGCGCGCGCGGCGCCGGGTGTTGGCCACCGAGCCGCCCATGGCGCGTCAGGCCACCACGGTCATCGTCCTGGGTTCGCTGGCCATGACGGTCATGCTTTTGCACTGGTTCAGTTGGGGCTCTTTTAAGCGCGTGGATGTGCATGAGGACAAGCTCGTACTGCACTACTACGTCCCCCATCGCGTGGTGGAGGTCGAGCGCAGCCGGGTTGAGCTGCTTCAGGCCAGGCACGAAGGCCGCGCTGGGACCCGCTTGCACATCATTACGGTGGACGGCGGCGAGTATTGGAGTGGGCTGGCCAGGGCCGAGCATGTTGATGAGATGATCGCCCGCAGCGGGATCGGCAAGGTGGTGGAGCCATGACAAAGACCGTGAACGACGCGTTGGGCCGTGCGGTGGTGTTGGAAGGGTTGCCGCGCCGGATTGTGTCGCTGGTGCCCAGTCAGACGGAGTTGTTGGCCGACCTTGGGTTGGACCAGGAGGTGGTGGGCTTGACCCGGTATTGCATCCACCCCAGGGACTGGTTGGGGCGCAAGGCCGTGGTCGGGGGCACCAAGAAGGCCCGCTTTGAGAAGGTCGAGGCGCTGGCCCCGGACCTGATCCTGGCCAACAAGGAAGAGAACACCCAGAAGGACGTGGAGCGCCTGGAGGCCCTGGCGCCGGTCTACGTCACCGATGTGCATGACCTGCCGCAGTCGTTGGAGATGATTCGGGCCGTGGGCGCGCTTGTGGGGCGCTCGCAGGCCGCCGACGCGATGGCCGCTGAGATCCAAGCTGGGTTTGAGGCGCTGACGCCGCTGGCGCAGCCGGTCCAGACCGCCTATCTCATCTGGCGCAGTCCCTGGATGACCATCGGCGCCGACACCTTCATCCACGACATGATGGCCCGCGCCGGGTTTCACAACGTCTTTGGTGATCAGAAGCGCTATCCGCAGTTCACCCTTGAGGGGCTGGCTCAAAAGTCCCCCGAGCTTGTTCTGCTCTCCAGCGAGCCCTATCCCTTTGCTGAGCCTCACCTTGAGGAGATCGCAGCTGCGGTGCCCGGTGCGCGCGTGAGGTTGGTCGACGGCGAGCCTTTCTCTTGGTATGGCAGCCGAATCCTGGGGTCGCCGGGTTATTTGCGCGGGTTGCAGAGTTGGTGGTCAGAGAGGGCTTGAGGGCGTTCAGACAGGGCCTAGGCGACAGTGGTGTCATGGGCGCACAGCCCCACCAGTTCGCAGCGCAGCCTGTCGCCCGAGGCCAGCGGCCCCACGCCCGCCGGGGTGCCCGTCAGGACCACGTCGCCGGGGTTGAGTGTGAAGGTCTGGCTGATGTGGGCCACCAGTTGGCGCACGGGCACGAGCATGTGGGCGGTCTGGCCATCTTGCCGAACCTGATCGTTGTTGGTCAGGCGGATGTTGATGGACGCCCAGTCCACCACGCCGGGCTCAAATTCAGACAGCGGGCAGGCGCCGTCAAAGGATTTGGCGCGCTCCCAGGGGTGCCCCTTTTCTTTGAGCGCGCTTTGAAGCTGCCGCAGGGTCAGATCTAGCCCAACCCCGTACCCCCACACTGCATCATCGACGTCTTTGGGGTTGGCACAGCGCAGCGTCTTGCCGATCAGCAGCGCCAACTCCACCTCATGGTGGCAGGGGCCGTGTCCCTGGGGCATTTGGATGGGGGCGGCCATGGGCACGGCGCTGGTGGCGGGTTTGATAAAAAGCAGGGGCTCTTTGGGGATGGGGTTGCCCAGCTCCTGGGCGTGTTTGGCGTAGTTGCGCCCGACGCAGACAATCTTGCCAAGCGCGGGCAGGTCGATGGGTTGGCCGTTGTGGGTGTGCTGGTAGGGTGTCATGGCTGATCTCAAGGGGCTTGTTCGTCCAGTTCCAGGCAGATGGCTTCGCCGTCGCGCAGCAGCACGATCTTGATGGGGGCGACGGGGTTGTTTTGAATGGCCTTGAAGGCACCGATGGCTTGTTGGGTGCCGTTCAATGTATGGCCCGCCACGCGGATTACCACGTCCCCGTTTTGTAGACCAAGTCCCGCCACCACAGTGTTGGGTTTGATGCCAAAGACCTTCATCCCCTCGGGCTGACCGCCGCGAAAGTGGGGGACCAGGCGCGCCTGCATGGAGGTCTCTTCGACGTTGTCGACGAGGGCGCGCAGGGTGCCTGCGGGCAGGCTTTGACGCAGCGAGGTGGTGGCGTCCTGGCAGGTGGGCAGCTCGGCTCGCCTTGCGCCTTCGGGGACGCGGCGCGCTTCGATGGCGCGGCGCTCCTCCTGGAGTTCTTTGAGGGTCTTGTTGGCTTTGTCGAGCGAC
Organism: uncultured Pseudomonadota bacterium; assembly: GCA_937123825.1. Taxonomy (GTDB): domain Bacteria; phylum Myxococcota_A; class Bradymonadia; order Bradymonadales; genus CAKZKQ01. The sequence goes on along the minus strand of CAKZKQ010000015.1, from coordinate 35,922 downwards.
GCCTGCAGGCGATCTTCTTGCGCTTGGAGGATGTCGACCTGTTGTTCGAGCGCGTCGATCTTCTTTTTCTGCTCAGAGGCGCCGGTTGAGCATCCGACCAGCAGCGCTGCGCAGGCCGCAGCGGAGGCGGCGCGCCACATCCATGGGTTGTTCATCGTGGCTCCAGTGTCTGGATTGGATCGTATGGGCCGATGCCCGACAGACCGCGCTGACCTTCAACAGGCAGACCCTTTGGGGGGTCGAAGGGCAGGTTTGGGTCTCTGGGGTATGTTTGACCATCGGGGCAGATGTGTCGAGTGGGGATGGGTCGAAACGTTGGCTCGTGTGGTCGATGCGGGTTAATGTGTCCATGGACAACTCTCTTGATTTGGTGGGCAAAGGGCTGGGTCATCATGGCAGGCTCTGTGCGTGTTCGCCGGGATCGGGCGATGTGAATGTTTGGATGGGGGTTTGGGATGTTGGTGGGCCGATCAAAGCGCGCTCGGCGGTGGTGGCTGGTCCTGCTCCTGGCGGCGGTGTGTTCGCTGGGGGCGTGCAGCGATGGCCAGAAGGCCGTGGACAACTTTCTGGATGAGTTTGATCCCGACGATGAAGACGGCGACGACGTGGATGTGCTGCTGGATGAGCTTTTGCTGCGCGACTGTCGGGATGAAGAGGCGCTCGAAGGGGCGCAGGGGGCCGAGCCGGTCGTGGTCTCGTTCAAGGCGACCATGGCGGTGGAGAGCGGCGGCGTCTTTGGACCCGAAGAGCCCATCTACGTCCGCTTGCCGCAGCGCCTCGATGGGGTGTCGGTGACGGTGGCGGCCGGGGCCGATGAGACGCTCCTGGCGCTGCTTGATGACGGCACCTTGATCGATGTCCCCGACGCGAGCCCGTCCAAAGGCAGGACGCTCAACTTCCCCTTCAACGCCGAGAGCATCCTTGAGGACACTTGTCTGGCCATCTACCCCATGGTCGATGGGGGACAAAACGGTCAGCAGGTCGATGTCCACGTGGTGGCCAAGGGTCAGGCGGGGATGGAGCAGGGCTTCCCGGTGCAGATGGCCATCGTCGGAGACACCGAGTTCTCGGATGACGCGCTGGACGCGATGGCAAACTTCGCCAACAACACCTTCGTCAGCCACGGCGCCCCGCCCATCATCATCGACGAGGTCTTTGAGGTCGAAGGGCCGTCCATCATCGATGATGAGGGGGACGAACTGGATCAACTGATCGACGAGATCTCTGCGGAGAGCGGCCTGGCGATCAACGTGATCATCCTCCAGGGTTTTGAAGAGCCCGGCGTGCTGGGCTTTGCTGGCGGCGTACCCGGGCCGGTGGGCGTGCAAACGGTGACCTCGGCGGTGGTCTTGTCCATCGACGCCCACCTGGACGCCGAAGGGGACCTGGACACCGACGAGCTTGGCAGCACGCTGGCCCATGAGATTGGCCACCAACTGGGCCTCTTCCACACCACCGAGGAGTCGGGGGACGACTTTGACCCCATCGCCGACACCGACCAATGTGATCTGGACAACGACGCCAACGACGATGGCATCGTAGAGTTTGATGAGTGCGCGGATGTCGATGGCACCAACCTGATGTTTTACGAAAGCGGCAGCGAGGCCACTTCAGCCCTTAGCCCCACCCAGGTGCAAGTGCTCAGCGCCCACCCGATGGCCTTTTGAGGAGAGAGACAATGCGATGTGATGTGTTGATGTCGTCGTTGGCGTGTGCGCTGATGCTGCTTGCTTGCGCGCCGACCACAGCCCAGCAGCCCACCGCAGGCCCTGAGGCCGCCCATGGCGGTCAAGGCCAGGTGGTGGAGAGCCCACAAGGCAAGCCTGCCTCGGCCGATGTCCTGCGTGGTCGCCTCAAGGCGCGCCACGTCGAGGATCTGCCCACGGCGCAGGAGCTTAAAAAGCACCGTGATGCGCAGGCCGCGCTGATCTGGATTGCGGGCAACGACGACGCCATGGTCGTTCGGGTGCGGGCGCTGTCGCTCTTGCGCCACTTTCCCACCGATGAGGCCTTTGAGGCGCTGGCGCAGCGGGCAGGCGCCCAGAAGATCCATCCGACGCTGCGCGCGGCGGCGATGAGGGGGCTCGAAGGGCAGACCGCGCGTCCCCAGGCACAGGCGCTGCTCAAAGACGCGCTGCGCCACAAGGACCGCCGCGTGGCGATGGCCGCCGCCAAAGCCCTGGCCGCCGACCCCGACTGCGCCAGCCTGCTGGCCGAGGCCGCCGCCGATCCCCTGGTGAACGAGGCGGTGCGCAAGAAGCTGCAGCAGGAGGCGCCTTGACGATGTCCGAGGTTTTGAAGATCGGGCAGCTTGTCGATGGACGCTACCGGGTCGAGGCGCCGCTGGGCCAGGGGGGCATGGGGATGACCTACGCCGCCGTGGACGAGCAGGACGGGGGCCGCTCGGTGGCGATCAAGGTCCTGTCCATGCAGTCGCTGGACGACTGGAAGGTGTTGGAGCTCTTTGAGCGCGAAGCCAAGGTCCTTGAGCAGCTCAGCCACCCCAACATCCCGCGCTTCATCGCCCACAGCGAGAGCCAGCCGGAGTCCGACCAGGAGCGCCCCTTCTTTTATCTGGTGCAGGAGCTTGTCGAGGGACAATCGGTGGCCCAGCGCGTCGCTGACGGGTGGCACCCTGATGAGGCGGCCATCAAGCGCATCGCCACCGACGTCCTCCAGACCCTGATCTACCTCCACGGGCTCCAGCCGCCCATCATCCACCGGGACATCAAGCCCCAGAACATCATCATGCGGCCCGATGGGCGCATCGCGCTGGTGGACTTTGGGGCGGTCAAGGACTCGCTGCGCTCGGAGCACTCCTTTGCGTCCACCGTGGTGGGGACGTACGGCTACATGGCGCCCGAGCAGTTTCGTGGCCACGCGGTGCCCTCAAGCGATCTCTACGCCTTGGGGGCGACGCTGGTAAACCTGGTCACCCACAAGACCCCCTCGGAGCTGCCCCAAAAGCGCTTGATGTTGGAGTTCAGGCCGTATTGTACGCTCAGCGAGCCGCTGGCCTCGTGGCTCGACATGCTCCTGGAGCCGGCCCACGAGGATCGCATTGAGAGCGCGGCCGAGGCGCTGGAGCGTCTGGAGGATTTGGAGAACCTGGTGCGGCGCCGTTCAGCCCCGGTGGGGATGCCCGACGACGATGGCCCGCCGCTGGCGCTGCCACCGCCGCCGCTGCCTGCCGGCAGCCGGATCGAGGTCAAAGAAGACGCAGGGCGCGCCGAAATCACGCTGCCTGCGGCCGGGATTCGGGGGTTGAACTTCGGCAACGCCTTTTCGTTGGTGTTTGCGCTCTTCTGGCTCTCTTTTGTGGCGGTGTGGACCACGCTGGCGCTGGCCGCGGGGCCGTTTGCGCTCTTCTCGCTGCCGTTTTGGTTTGTGGGGATCTTTATGATGTGGAACGCCATCAAGGGGCTGGCCGGGAGCGAGACGTTGGTGTTGACGCCGGACCGCCTGGAGATCAACTACAAGGTCTTTGGCGTCACCCACAAGAGCATGGCCGGGCCGCTGAGCAACCTCTACAAGGTGTCCAGGGCCTTGCCCAAGTCGTTCAACCGGCGCCGGGGGCAGACCTTCAACCGCGCGTCTTTGCTGACGCAGCTCGACATGGGGGTCAAGACCTACCAGCTTGGTGGTCACCTGACCGATGTGGAGAACGAGTGGTTGACCGGCTACATCAATGCCCACACCAGCCAGCAGACCCACTCTGGCTTCACGCTCCCGTCCACGCAGGAGGAGCGCGAGGCCCAGGCGCGCGCTCGCCAGCAGGTCGGGATTGGATCGTAGCGCTTTGGTGTAGGGTGCGGCGACAGATGTCGCGCGCCGCTCACGTCGCGGCGCGCTCAAGTCATGGGGCGCGGGGGAGAGCAGGGGTCAGCGGCAGGCGGAGCCTTCGTCGATCTGGCCATCGCAGTCGTTGTCGAGGCGGTCGCAGATGTCCACCAGCCCGGGGGCCGTCTCCGGATTGCGGTCGTCGCAGTCGCCGCCGCAGATGGTGACGCCGTCGCCGTCCCGATCGAAGTTTTCATCCGTCAGCCCGTCGCAGTCGTTGTCTTCGCCGTCGCAGATCTCGGGGCTGCCCTGGCAGGGGGCGTCGGGGCAGACCTCGTCGACCAGACCATTGCAGTTGTTGTCCAGACCGTCGCAGATCTCTTCCATGCCAGCGCACTGGCAGTTTTCATCGATCTCGCCATCACAGTCGTCGTCGATGCCGTTGCAGCCGTCGGGCTCGTAGTTGGGCACGCAGTCGTAGCAACCCTCGTCGATGGTGCCGTCGCAGTCGTTGTCCAGCCCGTCGCAAACCTCGGGCTCAGGGTTGCACTGGCGGCAGTCTTCTTCATCGATTTCGCCATCGCAGTCGTCATCAAAGCCGTTGCACAGCTCCTCTGAGCAGAAGCAGCCCTCATCGACGGTGCCGTCGCAGTCGTTGTCCTCGCCGTCGCAGATCTCGGGGCTGGGATCGCACTGGCGGCAGTCCTCGTCGATGGTGCCGTCGCAGTCGTCATCAACGCCGTTGCAAAGCTCTTCTGAGGGAGTGCACGGGAGACAGCCTTCATCGACGGTGCCGTCACAGTCATCGTCGATGTCGTTGCAGATTTCGGGGCTGGGGTCGCACTGACGGCAGTCTTCATCGATCTCGCCGTCGCAGTCGTCGTCAAAGCCGTTGCAAAGCTCTTCGGAGCAGAAGCAACCCTCGTCGATGGTGCCGTCGCAGTCGTCGTCGATGCCGTTGCAGATCTCGGGGCTGGGGGTGCACTCGTAGCAGTCTTCATCAACGTCGCCGTCGCAGTCGTTGTCTTGGCCGTCGCAAAGTTCCTGGCTGGGGACGCACTCAGGGCAGCCTTCGTCGATGTCGTTGTCGCAGTCGTCGTCGATGCCGTTGCAGACCTCGGGGCCGCAGCCCTCGCAGCCTTCGTCGATGTCGCCGTCACAGTCGTTGTCGACGTAGTCGCAGACCTCGTCGGAGGGCTCGCAGCGGTTTTCGGCACAGATGAAGCGGACATCGACCTGGGGTTGGCCGCCGCCGCGCAGCGCGTCGCAGGGGGCGCCGTAGAGGGTCAACTCGTCGCTGCGGCCGTTGAGGTCCCAGCCGTCGTTGCGCTGGGTGTCGCGGGCGATGGGTTGGGCGTCGACAAAGACGTCGATACGGGTGTTTTCGGGCGGAAGCTGGCCCAGCGAGAAGGTGCACGAGACGATCTGCTGAGAGATGTCGCGGAAGGCCTCGGTGAGCTCGTCGCCGTTGTTGGCCTGGTAGTAACGGGTGTCACCGTCGCGGGCGGTGCCGCCCGCGTCGGCCATGGCGTTGAGTTCGTCGCGCAGTTCTTCTCCTGTGGAGAAACCCACCACAAAGGTTTTGACCTCCTGGGGGAGTTGGCGCAAGGCGCGAACCGCGTCGGCTGGTTCGCCATCGCAGGTGTCATCACCGTCGGTCATCAGCAAAACGTAGTTGGGGCGGTCAGGATCTTGGATGGAGGGTTCTTCGGCGATGGTGTTCAGCGCGCCTTCCAATGGTGTCAGCAGACGGCACAAATCGCCGAAATTCCAACCAAAACGTCGACTCCACTGACATTGATCATCGATGCTGGCCAGCGCATCGGTGATGTCTGTGCCATTGTTGAGGGTTGGGTCGCTCTGAACGCCGCCGACAGAAACGCAGCGGGTGCCATTGCATTGGCTGGGGTCGCCCACTTCGCGCGGTCCAGGGAAGAGAAAGAGGCCAAAGCGCACGCTTTGGTCAAATTCGGCCAGGACCGAGTTCAGAGAGCGGCGCGCGATGTTCCAGCGGCTGTTGTTCTGGTCGCTGGCACATAGGTCATCGCCTGTTCGCCAGGCCATGGAGCCCGAGCGGTCAAAGGCGATCATGATGTTGGGTTCGATGGGTTCGATTTGGACGGAGATGTCGCCGCAGGTATCGGCGGGCGGGTCGATGTCGCAAGCGTCGCCGGTGCCGTCCTCGTCAAAGTCGATCTGATCGGCGTTGGCGATCTGGCGGCAGTTGTCGCAGGGGTTGCCCACACCATCGCCGTCGTCGTCGCGCTGCCCGGAGTTGCGCGTGTCCACGCAGTTGTCGATCCGGTCGGCGACCCCGTCTTCGTCGCTGTCGCGTTCGGGGTCGTAGACTTCACCGTCGGTGCAGGCGTCTCCCACACCGTCTTCGTCGCTGTCGGCCTGATCAAAGTTGGGCGCTTCGGGGCAGTTGTCGCAGGCGTCGCCCAGGCGATCGACGTCGGTGTCGAGTTGATCGGCGTTGGCGACCCCAACGCAGTTGTCGTTGAAGTCCGACACGCCGTCGCCGTCGGTGTCGAGCGCCAGCGGATCGGCGCAGGCGTCGCCTTCGCCGTCCTGGTCTTCGTCGGCTTGATCAAAGTTGGCGATCTGGCGGCAGTTGTCGCAGGCGTCGCCAAAGCTGTCGCCGTCGGTGTCGGTCTGCTCGGGGTTGGGAGCGTCGGGGCAGTTGTCGCCATCGTCCAGCACGCCGTCCCCGTCGCGGTCAGCGTCGTCGTCGCAGAGATCGCCGACGTTGTCTCCGTCGGTGTCGAGCTGGTTGGAGTTGGCGACCTGAGGGCAGTTGTCGCAGATGTCCGAGACGCCGTCGGTGTCGCTGTCCTGGCCCGTGGTGCAGGGGTCGGGCTGATCGACCTCCCCTGGGTCCTCATCGCAAAGATCGCCCATCCCGTCCATGTCGGTGTCGACCTGAGAGCGGTTGGCGCTGGCGGGGCAGTTGTCACAGGCATCCCCGACACCATCTCCGTCGGCGTCGGTTTGATCAGGGTTGGCCACCTGAGGGCAGTTGTCCCCCGGATCATCGATCTGATCCCCGTCCTGGTCGCGGTCAGGACCATCATCGACCTCTGGCTCGTCTTCCCCGACCACGTCGGGCTCTTCCTGCCCTCCCGCGTCCTCCTCCTCACCACCGGCGTCTGGAGCAGGCTCCTGGCGCCCAACCTCGCCCACATCGGTCTCGCCGCAGCCAAGCAGCGCCGCCACCATCAGTGGCAGCAACCATTTGACGCGGGCAGAGGAATCAATAAACCTGATGGTGTTGTTCATGATGTTCAAAACAGTGGTTGCGGGTATGGTGCAAGGCAAAGGCGAGCAATGGTGCAACGCGCACACACAAAGATAACGTTGTTTACAAAAAATACAATGATTATGTGTAATTTTACACGTACTCTTGAATCCAAGGGCCTGGTTTTGAGGTGGTTTTGATGAAGTGGCGGCTTGGTTTGTGGTGTCTGGCGGCTGCGTTGGTGTGGGGCGGTTGCAGCAACGCGCTCGAATTGGACCTCATCCTTGAGGACGATCTCAACAACGACGTCAACAATGACACCAACAACGATGAGAACAATGAGCCCAACAATGATACCAACAACGACGGCAACAATGACACCAACAACGATGCCAACAATGATACAGCGCCGCAGTTGAACCGGGTCGATGGTGGGAGCTTCAATGCTGATACCGTTCGCACCGCGTTTGTTGGACATGTGGCCATCCCATTTGATGGGGAGAGCGTGTTGACCCTGGGTGGCTTGGGCAACGATGGAATGTTGGTGGCCAGTGAAGGCGTGATCAACACCGGATCGGGCATGGGGACAAACGGGTCAGGGAGCTTCCTCTTGTCCAACGGCGATGGTGTGCGCTTGTTGGATGATGAAGGCTTTTTGGTGGCAGGCAATGAAGTCATTGCCTTTGATGGGCAGAACAATTCTTTCGTCAGTGTCAACGATGGTGGTGGGTGGTTCCCCCTTTTGCGCCTGAATGCCTTTTACGGTGAAATGAAGGTGCTTAATTTGGACAGAGATCGCACGCTCATTGTAGGCAACAGCGGCCTTGCGCTGCACGAAGGTCCCATCAGCCTGGACGACGAAGATCCTGGCACGATCACCGAAGCTCTTGATTTGTTTGAGTCACCCACCAACGGCGTCAACGCATGGCTCGCCTCGGTCAACCCGCCCATCATTGAAATCTTCGACACCAGTCGCATCCTGCGCGTGCAGTTGGAGGCGGGGGCGGATTTATTCGGGAACATCAACATCACCCCATCCATGGGGCTCCCTCCCGCACGCTCTTTTCCGGGGGTTGTGCAAAACGATGACGGTCAGGTGTTGATTGTTGGTGGTTATGACAATATGAGCGGCGGCGTGAACGCCAGCTACCTCACCCACGACTCCAGCGATGGCACGCCCCTCAACCGAAATGGCGCGTTGCCCGAATTCATCACCCCGGTTTATGGAACCAAGGGTGTCCTTGTGGGGAATTTTGCGGTCTTTTTTGGCGGCGCAACGGAGTTGGATGCTGAACCTTGCCGCCATGCGACAAACCAGGTCTTTCTCTACAACTTTGCCACTGGTGAATGGTCGCTTGGACCCGAAATGTCCGTGCCCCGCGTGGAACACACCGTGACGGTGCTGCCCAACGACACCATTGTCGTTGTTGGGGGTGAAGCAGATGGCAGTGCCGTTGGGTGTGAGGCAAACCGCAGTTGGGATGTCTACCAATTTGCGCCCGCTCAGTCCGAATGACGCCGCCCAGTCCTCCCCAAACCCAGCCTCGACCCCTCATCGAATTTGGCTGGATCCTGGCCGGGAACCTCTCCAAGGTCGACGCACAGGCTGCGCTCCAGGCCCGAAATCAGGTGCGCCAGTGGCTCCAAACCCACTTTGAGCGCTTTGAGTGGCGCATGCCCCTGGTTACCCGCGCCGAAATGGTCCGCCAGCACCGCGTCCCGCCCGTCGTCTTGCTCGACGCCGGAGCCCAGGAGCGCGACAACGCCCGCTGGGACTTCTGCCTGGTCATCACCGAGTCCGACCTCGACGGACACTACAAGCCCTTCATGCTCGCCGCGCCCAGCCAGGCCCTGGGCGTCGCCGTCATCTCCACTGCCAGGCTCGACCCCGCCGCCACCAACGACGAAATCTCACCCCAAGAGCGCCAACAGCTGCTCACCACACGTCTGGCCAGCCTCGCCCATCACCTCTTTGGCCACCTCAACGACCTCCCACACCACGCCGACCCCCAGGACTTCATGTTCCCGCCCTCGCGCGTCGACCAACTCGAAACCGCCACCCAACACCACCCCGACGCCATCGCCCAACTCCACCGTGCCCTTGAGCGCGTCGCCGACGTTCGCCTTGAAGAAACCGGCCGCTACCAGGCCTCCCAAGGCCCCTCTTTCTTCCTCCACACCCTCTGGCACGACCGCACCAATGTCCTTGACGCCGCCATCGAAACTCGCCCCTGGCTTTTTCCCTTCCTTCTGTCCAAACTCACCACCGCGGCGGTCTCCACCCTGGTCGTCATGATCAACACCGCCGAAGCCTGGGACCTGGGCATGAGCCAGACCACCCCCGCTGTCGTTGGCCTCTCCATTGCGGCATTGCTGGGCACCACGGCCTTTGTCATCAAACGCCAACACCTGCTCAGCCACCGTCAGGGCAAGGTCTGGAGCGAGCAGCGCGTCATCTCCACTGCCGCCATCTCCCTGGCCATGCTCACCGGCATGGCCACCCTCTACGCCATGCTCTTTGCCGCCACACTCCTGGTCGGGCACCTCTTCTTCTCCTACCACCTCATCGAAGGCTGGGCCGCCTCCATCGAAACCGCCATCACCTTCGCACACCACCTGCGCCTGGCCGGTTTCATCGCCTCCATGGGCCTGCTCATCGGCGCCCTGGGCGCCGCCTTCGAAGCCGAAGAATACATCCGCCACGTCACCTTCGTTGACGAAGAAACCTGAGCCATCAGCTGCGCTGATGGCGGTTCGCGGCGCCGGCGCTGTGCTTGGCTTGCTTTCGGTTCGGTCGCCGGCGCTTCGCTTGGCTTCCTTGTGGTGCGCCTGTTGCGCAGGCTTTTGGTTCGGTCGCTGCGCTCCCTTATGGGATTTGTGATGGGTTTGGTTCTTGGCTTCGCCGGAGGAGCCAGGCAGTGAGACAAACCTTGGTCAGTCTGGCGAGGGCATCGGCGTCAGGACGAGGCGACAAGCGCAGACGAACTGGAGGTTCGTCGAGCATTGGCAACGCTGTCATGGCGTTGATGAACCGCCAGAATGGCCGAGGGATGGCTCGTTGCCTGGCGTTTGTCGTCATTTAGACGAAAGTGGTTCGTTTGGGGTGGTGGGGTCGTCTGGCTGGTGGATTTGTGGGCTTGGTGCCTGCGCCCAGACGTGTATGTCCAGCTTGAGGTTGGGGGCAGGGTAGGCGGCGAAGCTCGCCTGCTCTGCTGGCTTTTGTGGGGGCAATGGGGTTGGTTTTTGGTTTGGGGGGCCGCTCAGGAGGCGAGCTTTGCCGCCTACCTGAGCCCCTGAATGATGGGTGGTGGTGGGGTTGTGTTTTTATTTGAGAGTGGATTTTAAAGCATGTCTGTGAAGTGTGCAGTGCGGGTGTGATTTTTGGGGGTTGAGGGTTTGAGGCCCTGTTATGGGGGGTTGGTGGGTGGGTTTTGTGGCGAACAAGTGTTTGACAGGGGGGTTGGGGCGGTGTTAGGACGCAATTAAAGATGACTTACAGTCCATCTCCCCAATCTCGAGAGCAACCGTTTTACTTCTGGGTTGAGCCTCTTATGAAGTCAGTTTCGGGTCTGCGCCAGTCGGCTGAACGTCTCTACGGTCAGCTTGACGGGTTGCTTTACACGACCCGTGTGGTGTTGGGGGTTGGTGCGTCTCGCCTGCCCCTGTCGTCTTCTTATCCGCACACTTTGCAGACCTTGACCCAGCAATCGGAGTGGTTGGTGGGGGCGCTGCGCCTTGCGGGGTTGATCCCGTTTGGGGCCAGCGTGTCGTCGGTGGATGTGGCGCCGTTTAAGCCCACCGAATCGCTCAAGTCCTCCATGGGCCGCGTGATGGTGTCGTTTGTGGACCGCGATGGTGTGGAGGGTCAGGTTCGGGCCCTGGCCAAGTTTGCGCCGGTGGGTTCGGGCTTTCGCTCGGAGATCGTCTACACCTGGCAGCAGGTCAACGAGCGCGAGGCGGCCTTTTATCAGCACCTGGCGCCTTTGGTCCCCATTCGCGTTCCCAAGGCCTATTTTGCCGGTGCGACGCGCTTTGCAGGCCGGATGTGTCTGCTCCTTGAAGAGTTTCAGGGGGTTCAGGAGGTTGATGAGGGCGTCGGGGCGTCTTTGGAGCAGGTCGAGGCCGTGATCGACGGCATGGCGCAGCTTCACGCGCACTTCTGGGGCGTGACCGATGAAGAAGCCAAGGCGAGTTGGCCTCAAACGCAGCGTGTCTTGGGTCCTGAGGCGGTGATGGACGGGTTGGTGTGGGCCAAGGCTCCCGAGGCTTTTCACACCATCTGGCGCCACACGTGGCGTCAGGCGCGCCGCAACCCTTTGACGCTCCTTCACGGCGACCTGCGCGTGGGCAACGTGCTCTTTGATGAGGATACGCAGCCTATTTTCATTGATTGGCAGGCGTCGCGTTTGGGTCAGGGGGCTTTGGATTTGGCCTTCTTCCTGACTTTGAGCGTGGACACGGCGCTGCGGCGCGAACACCAGGAGCGTTGGTTGGTGCGTTATCACCGCGCGTTGGTGCGCCACGGCGTGAGCGATTACAGCGCCCAGGATTTTGCCGAGCATTTCCGGCTCAACCAGCTCTACACCCTCTTGCTTCTGGCGCTGCCGCAGCTCAGCCGCGAGGTCAACGTCAACGAAGAGAACGCCACCATGTCGGCCCACATCGCCGACGCCTGGCGCGAGCGCCTGCGCGCTTATTGCGACGAAATCGACCACGACTGGGTGGCCAATGAGTGTGGTGTGACGGCCGAGCAATCGCGCTTTGTGCTGGAGTTTCGCCACGAAGAGGAAATCGCCGAGGCGATGGGGGCAAAATGAAGCAGGGTCCAGGGGTCAAGCAGGCCCAGAAGCTCTTGCAGGAGCACGGCGAGCGCGGTTGGGCGATGATGGTGCGCCAGTTTGGGCACACGTGGAGCTTTCAGGGGTCGGTGGTGACCGCCGATCCGGTTCTGGTGCACAAACTCCTGAGTGAGCCTGCCCAGACCGAGCATCGACCGACCGTTTACCGGCTCTTTGGCAAGATCCCCGGCACCGATGGGATTTTGTTTAAGGACGGCGAGGCCTGGCGAGCGCGCTTGAAGGCCTTGATGCCGAGTTTTAACAAGGCGCATGTGGATCCGTTCATCGGTTTTGTGCACGAGGAAGTCACCGCCAGCTTTGAGGGCCTGTGCCGTGAGCATGATGGGGTGGGGCCGGACCTTTTTGCCCACGTCATGAAGCTGGGGCTGCGCTTGTCGATGCGCCTTGGGTACGGCATCGACCCGGATTTGCCGCAGGCTGCTGCGCTGGGGCAGGTGCTTTACGATTACAAGTGCCAGATGATGCGTCCGGAGTGTCGGATCGACAGCTTTGGGCTGACGTTGGGGTTGTTGGCCCGTGCGCCCAGGGTGTGGATGAATTGGCGCGGGCTCAAACAGCAGTCCAAAGGGCTCCAGGCGCAGCTTCAGGCGTTGGCCAAGACCGATGGCATAGAGCCCGACGGGTGGTTGCGGCGTTTGGCCGACACCAAGTTGAGTCTCCAAGAGCAGACCTGCGAGGTCAACCACCTCTACGGGGCTTACAACGCCATCGATTACATCCTCACCAGCGCCCTGCACGAGCTGTGGCAACGCCCCCAGTGGGTCGAGCGGCTGCGCGCGGAGCTTGATGAGGTCCTTCAGGACCGCCCGCACCCCGAGCGCGCCGATTTTGAGCGCATGCCGCTGATGGACGCCTTCATGCGCGAGACGCTGCGGCGCTACCCGGTGTCACTCTCGGTGGCGCGTCAAGTCGAAGAGCCCATTGAGCTTGAAAGCGGGGAGACGCTCGAAAAGGGCGCACAGATCCTGATCCTCCTGCACGCTTTGCACCACGACGAAGGCTTTTGGAAAGACCCCTTCGACTTCAACCCGGAGCGCTGGCTCGATCCCGAGCAGACTCGCCGCACTGACGGTCACTACGTGCCGTTCCTCTATGGTCGGCGCAAGTGCATCGGGCGCGTTTTGGCCGAGATGGAGTTCATGGTGGTGCTCAGCGCGCTCTTGCGCGGCTTTGAGTTGAACATTCGGCACGAGGCCTACGCCCAGGAGCCCTACATGATCCCCCGGATCAAGGACGCCATCCCGTTTCGGGTCCGCCGTCGGGAGGTGAGGGCATGAATCAGCCTGCACAGCGCCCTCGTGTGGCGCTCATCACCGGGATTACGGGGCAGGACGGCTCTTATCTGGCCGAGTTGCTCTTGGAAAAGGGCTACACCGTGCACGGGGTGGTGCGTCGGGCCAGCACCTTTGGGACTGAGCGGATTGACCACCTCTACCAGGATCCCCACGCCCCGGCACGACGCCTGATCCTCCATTACGGTGACATGACCGACGGTTCCAGCCTGACGGCGTTGATCGCCCGGATTCAGCCCGACGAGATCTACAACCTGGCGGCTCAGAGCCACGTCAAGGTCTCGTTTGAGATGCCCGAGTACACCGCCCAGGTGGATGCGCTGGGGGTGTTGAGGTTGTTGGAGGCGGTGCGTTCGGTGGCGCCGAAGGCCAGGATTTATCAGGCCTCGACCAGCGAGTTGTTTGGGGGGCAGGGTCGTCAGGCGCAGAACGAGGACACGCCACTGCGTCCGCGCAGCCCCTACGCCGCCGCCAAGCTCTACGCCCATTGGATCGTGGACAACTACCGCAAGGCCTACAGCCTCTTTGCCTGCAACGGCATCCTCTTCAACCACGAGAGCCCTCGGCGCGGCGAGACCTTTGTGACCCGCAAGATCACCCGCGCGGCGGGTCGGATCCGTGAGGGGCTTCAGGATTGTCTCTATCTGGGCAACCTCGACGCCCGTCGCGACTGGGGTTACGCCCCGGAGTATGTCGAGGCCATGTGGCTCATGCTCCAGCAGGACGTTCCCAGGGATTTTGTCATCGCCACCGGTCAGACCCACTCCGTGCGCGACTTCACCACGCTGGCTTTTGAGCACGTGGGGCTGGAGCTGGTCTGGAAGGGAGAGGGCCCTGGTGAGCAGGGCGTTTGTGCCTCGACCGGGCGCGTGCTTGTGGCCATTGACCCCAATTACTATCGCCCCACCGAGGTGGATTGGTTGTTGGGCGACGCGTCGCGGGCTCGCGAGGCGCTGGGGTGGGCTCCGCAGGTCACCTTTGGGGAGTTGGTGGGCATCATGGCGCGCCACGACCACGGGTTGGCCATCAAGGAGCGGCGCCACAAGGAGCTTGACGCATGAGGCTTGAGCCAGGGCAGAAGGTGTTTGTGGCGGGCCACAACGGTCTGGTGGGCAGCGCGCTGGTGCGCGAGTTGCTGCGCCGTGGCCATCGGCGCGAGGATTTGGTCTTGCGCTCGCGCGCACAGTTGGATCTTCGCCGTCAGGATCAGGTCGAGGCGCTCTTTGAGAGCGAGCGCATCGACGTGGTCTTGCTGGCGGCGGCCAAGGTGGGCGGCATCATGGCCAACGCCACCGCGCCGGCGGACTTTATCGGCGACAACCTCTTGATCCAGTCCGTGGTTTTGGATGCGGCCAGACGCCACGGTGTGGAGCTGCTGCTCTTTTTGGGGTCGAGCTGCATTTATCCCCGGCTTTGTCCCCAGCCGATGCGCGAGGCGCACCTTTTGACCGGTCCGCTGGAGCCGACCAACGCGCCCTACGCGGTGGCCAAGATCGCCGGTGTGCAGCAGTGCCTTGCGTACAACGCCCAGCACGGTCTGCGCTATGTGCCGGTCATGCCGACCAACCTTTATGGCCCTGGTGACAACTTTGACCTTGAGACGAGCCACGTCTTGCCGGCCTTGATCCGCAAGATGCACCAGGCCCGTCGTGACGGGGCGTCGCACGTGACGCTTTGGGGGACGGGGTCGCCACGGCGCGAATTTCTGCACGTCGATGATCTGGCGCGCGCCTGTGTCTTTGTGTTGAGCGACACGGACCAGCGTGAGTTGATCAACATTGGCGTCGGGGAGGACATCTCCATCCATCAGCTCGCTCTGACCATCAAGGGGGTCGTGGGCTTTGAAGGCGAGCTGGTTTTTGACACTTCAAAGCCCGACGGAACGCCGCGCAAGCTGCTCGACTGCACTCAACTCCAGCAACTGGGGTGGTCTGCGTCGATCGGCCTCCAAGAAGGTATCGCCCAAACTTATCAGTGGTTTCTTGAACACCGGAGCGCCGCACGCGGCCTCTGACCACACTGCGAATGTCCATGAAATACGCCAGTGACTGGCCTGAGCCTTCAGGCCCGATAGATCTTTCCGTCCACGACCTCCCCCACGACTCCTCTGCTTTGGAGTGGTGGTACCTCAATGGGCATGTGGAGGCCGGTGGGCGTCAGTTTTCTCTTTTTGCGTCGTTCTTCCGTTACAAGCTCGAAGACGACGACCCCAGCGGCCAGACCCACGCGCACTCGGTGACGTGGGCATTGGTTGATTTGGACAACAAGCGCTACCACCCGGTGAGCTTGCTGGACCCGTGCACACCGCGCCACGCGCTCGACCGTCTGGATCGTCCTGGAGAGGTCCGCGACGCGCTCTTGCGCCGGGCGATGCGAGAGGTTTTTGAGGCGGATTTGGTGCCGTTGCCCGACCGCGCGCTCAAAGAGCACGGCTTTGTGGCCCTGGATCGCCTGGAGTTGGACTTTGGGGGGCAGCGCTTTGTGAAGCTTGGCCCCAACCGCTACAGCCTTTTGCTGGAGAGCCAGGAGTTGGGCACAGGCGCCGAGGTGGTCTTTGAGCTCAAGAAGGACGTCGTTCGTCACGGTGACAACGGGGTTGTTCGCGGGGTCGAGGGTGAGGAGATGTTCTACTACTTCTGCCCTCGGTGTGAGGTGACGGGGCATGTGGTGGTGGACGGCCAGCGTCTGGAGATTTCGTCGGGCAGCGGTTGGTATGACCACGAGTTTGGCCGCGAGTTGGCCGGTGAGCGCGAGGGAGAGGACGAGGACAGCGCCCCGTGGGTGGGGTGGAACTGGTTGTCGGCGCAGCTCAGCGACGGCTCGGAGTTGTCCGCCTACGACCTCTTCACCGAGGATGAAAACGACACGCGCGGCCACTGGTTGATCCTGATTTCGCCCGACGGCAAGCGCACCGCGTACCAGGACTTTGAGTTTCAGGCCCGGGGAGATTGGACCAGCGCCTACACCTTCAACACCTACCCGGTGCGTTGGCGTCTGGTGTGTGAAGAGGCGGGTGTGGATGTGTTGGTGGATCCGCCCTTTGAGAGTCAGGAGTTTGTGACGCTCCTGAGCCGTCCGGGGTTCTGGGAGGGGCGCGTGGATGTCCAGGGGACGCTGGGCGGCGTGGAAGTGACGGGCCGCGGTTTGGTGGAGCGGCGCGGGCCGGATCCGGTCAAGAAGCTGCGCGACTTCTTTGACGCGGTCGGTGCCCAGACGCGGCGCGCCATTGGTGAATTGGTGCCGGTGGAGCCGACTGCGGAGCAGGCCGAGCGGATCATCTTTGGTGGCACGGGCAGCGCGCGCTTTTTGCAGGGCGTGGACTTGCAACAGATGGCGGCCACGGCGCTGAGGCCGATTCGTGATCTGGTGGATCGCGGCGGCAAGGCGTGGCGCTCTTATGGGTTGCTGGCGTGTTGCTCGGTGGTGGGCGGCGACGCGCAGCCCTTTATGGACTGGTTGGCGGTGCCAGAGCTGCTGCACACCGGCTCGCTCCTGGTGGACGACGTTCAGGACGGCTCTGAGGTCCGCCGCGGTGGGCCTGCGTGCCATACGATTTACGGCGAGGCGATCTCGATCAACTCGGGGTGTTTGGCGTATTTCCTGGGGCAGTTGCTCGATTACGATGTGCCGTTGACCGAGTCACAGCGTCTGAGCATCTACCAGTACTATTTTGAAGCGCTGCGTGCCGGTCACATTGGTCAGGCGCTCGATCTCGATGGCCTGAGCCACATGATGGAAGAGGTGGCGGAGACTGGTCAGGTCGAGGTGCTTCAGGAGCGGATTCTGGCCATTCACCGGCTGAAGTCGGCGGCGCCGGTGGGCTCTGTGGGGCGGATTGGAGCTGTGCTCGGCGGGGCGACCCCCGAGCAGATCCATGCTGTGGGTGCGTACCTGGAGCAGCTTGGGTTGGCCTTCCAGGTGGTCGACGACGTATTGAACCTGCGCGGCTTTGAGCGCGATTTGAAGACGCGCGGTGAGGACTTGTTGCACGGCAAGGTGACGCATCCGGTGGCGGTGGCGCTGGGGCGTTTGGACGCCGAGCAGCGCCAGTGGTTGTGGTCCAACCTGAAGGCGGCGCCGCAGACGCCCGACGTGTTGGCCGAGATGTTGGCGATGATCGACAATTGCGGGGCGCTGGACGCTTCGGCGGCGTTGGCCAGGCAGATGGTCGAGGACGCCTGGGCGCAGCTTGACCCGCTCATTGAGCCTTCCCAGTCCAAGGTCAAGTTGCGGGCCTTTGGGTGGTTTGTGCTCGACAGGCAGTACTGATGGCCAGCGCTGCAATCTCACAGGGGCGCAAGAGGCGCCTGCGGGTGCTCTACTTTGAGGCGGGTTCGGGTCACATGACCGCGGCCAAGGGGCTGGCGCGTGCGCTGGCGCCGAGGCTCGGCGAGGACTGGGACGTGGCGCCGCTGGATCTGGTGGAGCTTTTTGAGCCGGGGTCTCGCAACGACGGCATGATGCGCAAGGGCATCGACGACTTCAACGACCAGATTCGCCGCGAGAAGGTCTTTGACCTGCGTGGGCGGATCAACCTGGGGCGGCTCTTCAACAGTTGGTTGTTGTGGCGCGGACAGCCTGAGATGGCCGGTCGGTGGGGTCAGCTTGGGGCTGCGGACGTGTTGGTGTCGGTGACGCCAATGTACAATACGGCGGTGTGCGCCAGTTTGCGCCGTGTGGTGCCCCAGGCCCTTTGCGTCACCATCCCCGTGGACTTTGAGCAGTGCAAGCGGCGCTACTGGTTTGATACGCGTCAGGCGCAGCACTATCTGTGCGCCAAGCCTCGGCTGGGCGAGCAGGCCAAGCGCGCCGGTGTGCCCGCCAGCGCCATCCACTCGCTCTCGGGCATGGTCATCGCCCCGGATTTCTACAAAGAGGCGCCTGCGGACCGCCGCACGGCGATGGTGCAGGCGGGTTTGGACCCGGATTTGCCGCTTGGCGTGGCCCACTTTGGGGCGCAGGGCTCCAAAATCCTGGTCGACATCGCCCGCGCGCTCGACGGCGTGGACCGGCCGATTCAGATGCTTTTTCTGTGTGGTCGCTCCCAAGAGATCCGTCAGTCGGTCGAGGCCCTCAATGTCAGCTATCCCCGTCAGGTGATGGGGTTCACCGAGCAGCCGCCGCACCACTACTATCGTTTGGCGGATTTTCTCATCGGCAAGCCTGGGGCGATGACCATCACCGAGGCCCTCATTACGCGCACGCCCATTTTGGCCATGAAGTCGACGGGCATGGCGCCGGTTCAGCGCGGCAACGAGCGCTGGGTTGAGCGTCAGGCCGTCGGTGTGGTGGTCCCTGAGGCCCAGGCGCTGCCCCAGGCGCTGGCGCGCGTGCTTGACGACGCCTCGGGCTTTGCGCGCCGCATCGACGCAGCCCAGCACCAGGGCCTTGATGACGCCGTGGACGCCATCGCGTCCCTGATCGCGGATCACGACCGGGCATCATCGTAGGTCGGGTTTAGGTCCTGTCTGACAATTGTCCCGTCGCCCAACGGCCCGATGATGTCGATCTCGTCGTCGTCGATGCTCGACGAACCCCCGGTTCGTCTGTGCTCTCCTCCTCGACCTCGACACCATCGCACTCGCCGAAGCTTGGTTCCAATTGTCATACAGAACCTGGTGTGGCGGGCTTTTGTGACAAGTGCCTTGGCATGGGTGTAAACCTTAACAACCTATGCTGCGTGGAACCAGAAGCTCTTGGGTGGAGGAGAGATGAGCAAAGAGGCCAACTGGCGCCAAACGCTGGCCGAGCGCAACAAACAAGCGCTGTCGTCCTGGAAGTACGCCGATGAGGACGGGGGCAGCAAGTGGCTGCTCAGGCGCTGTCGCGCGGTGCTCAAGCAGATCTCAGGTCCGAACGTTTCGGATGCGGCTTGGCGGCGCTGCGTGGTGGCGCTGGCGCTCTTGAGGCTTGAAGAGGCGCTCGATCCTGGCTTTGACCTGCTGCTGATGACCTTTGTGGAGCATCTGACGCTGGAGTTGGCCACCGACACCCACGCGCTGCTGGTCGAGTCGCTGACGTTCTTGCCCGCCAAGCGCTCGGCGCCCATTTGGTCGGCCTTTCTGGATAACTTGCTGGACAACATGGTCAACACTTGGAGTTGGACGAACTGGTCCGATGCCCAGCGGGCCATGTTACAAGACACCCCAGGCGCCAGCGACGCCCTTGAGCGCCTGGTCACCCCGCGCCTGTCTCGCCCCATGGCCGCCTCGGGCGCCTACCTCAACGACATCCCCGAGTTTGCCTGGGTGTCCATGGCGATGGAGATCCACGAGGTGCCGCCGCGATGGGTGGCGCCCTGTCTGGCCAAGGTCATCAAATTCTGGGGCAAAGTGCCCGTTTGGCAGCGTCAAAACCCGCAGGTCCACGCCCTCTTTGGGTGGTTGCCCCAAGATGAGTTGTTGGCGCTCTTGACCTCACCGCAGCGGGTCAAGCCCTGGGAACTCTTTCACCTTTGTCCTCATAAAGATGTGCGCGCGCTGGCGCTCCAGGAGGTGCTTGGCGGCAATGAATATGCCTGGCGCGTTCAGGAGTTGGAGGCCATGCTCATGGCTCAGGGCGCGGCGATGGTGCCGCTCTTGCGCAAGGCTCTGGCCGCTGGCATCCAAAAACCCGGTCCGCGTTGGAGTTGTATCCGCACTGTGGCGAGGCTGACGGCGCCGGGAGAGGCCCAGTCGTTGGGGGTGTGGCTGGGCAGTGAAGACCGCTGGATGCGCGCCGCTGCGTTTGAGGGACTCTGCGCCATGCCCGACGTCAATGCGGTCTCCAGGGCCGTCGAGCCGCTGCTCCAGACCGAGGGCGAGGGGCAGAGGCTGGCGCGTTGGTTGGTGGACTTGAAGTCGGGCCAGCGACAAGAGCGCGAGCCCCACGAGGTCTTTGACTGGATTGCCCAGGAGCGCCAGGCCCGGTTGGCCTTTGAGCGCACGTACCGCCCGGTGGCCAAAGATTTCGTCGCGCCGACCGCCTTTGGTCCTATGTTTGCGATGATGGGGGTGGAGTTTCTGCTGCGGCTGTGCATCGACACGTCCATCGGACAGCGAGATTTGAGCAGCTACCGTGGACTCTTCTGGCAGGTGCGCGAGGTGTGTCGGCACGACGAGCGCTTGTTGGGCGTGATGATCGTGTACAACGATCTGGCCCAAAGCGAGCGGATGATCGAGGGGGAGGATTTTGGTCAAACGCTGACAGATTTGGTGAAGACCTTTGGGGTCGAGCGTGTGGCGCACTACGTTCGATACGCGCTGGAGCACGTCAAACCCAGGCGCCGTCCGGATTTCTACCAGTGGTACAGTCAGCACGTCCCCACCGACGAGTCCTTTCACCTGGAGCAACTGCGCGACACCTCGGAGCAGGTGCAGATTCTGGCCGCCGCCGCGCTCTTCAAAGCCAGCCCGCAAGGATTTGAGTCGGTTCTGGGGTTGCTCAAAAGCAAAAAAGGCCATGAGCGGCGCGGCGCTGCGTTGGCGCTGGGGGCGATGGGCCGCCCCGACGCGCGCCAAGCCATCGAGGCGGCGCTGAGCAAGGAGCGCTCCAAGAAGAACAAGCCTTTTTTGGAGGCCGCCCGCACGGCTTGCGATCCAATCCTCTCGGCGCTGAGCACCAACGAGGTCTCTTTTGGTGCCTACGACCCTGCCGATGGTTTTACCGCCACCAGCGGGCTGTCTCAGCTTCGGGGTCTGCTTTATGAGTCGCCCCCGGATTTGAACTGGTCCAGGCTCTGCGATCTGCTCCAACGTTTTGTGCACATCGACGCGCTGGAGATGGCGCTGGACTATCTGACCCCCGAGCAGCTTGCGCGTTGGAATGTCAAAGGGCGCCAGATGCCCTGGGGATGGCAGGAGATCGACGGCTTGGCCACGCTCGGCATGCCCGCGCCCGACTCTGAGGCGTTTGCCTGCAAGGTGGCGCCGGTGAGTCTGGTGATGGATGGCCGCGCCGAGGTGTGGATGGACGGGCGTTTGAAAGCGCTCGATCAGAGCGTGCGCACGCGCCGGTTTGTGCCGGAAGATGTGGCGCTTTTTGTGCACTGGGTCGCCAAGGCTTGGGCATGGTGTGAGTCTTGGGGGATTGGTCTGGACCTCTTGGAGGTGCGCGTGGACGGCGGTTCGGTCCACGCTGGGCGCATGACCCACGCTGAGAGCACCGCGATGGTCCTGGTGGGCGGCTTTGGGGTGGAGTTGGTGCGCGAAAACGCGCGCCGCGAAGACAAAGGCCTGCCGCACGGGCTGCGCATGATCCGCGTCAAAGTCCCCGCGCGCCACCCCGTCCGCCAAGAGACCGGCATCGGGCCGCGCAAGCGCTACCTCGATTTGATCCCGCTCATCGGGGCCGATCAGGTCCAGGGGCGCGTGGCCAACCAGGAGGACGCATGAGGCCCACGTTGGCAGGCAGAGGGGTGCACCTGGGGCCTTTTGAGTTGGGCCGTCAGCTTGGGCGCGGGGGCATGGGTGAGGTGTGGCAAGGGGTCCACACATCGGGGGTGGCGGTGGCGGTGAAGGTCATCACCAACGCACACCTTCAGGGACCGCATTGGCAAAAGGGGTTTCGGCGCGAGGTGCGCTCCATGGCCTCTTTGGAGCATCCTGGCGTGGTGATGGTGCTCGACCAGGGGGTGGTGGATGAGGCGGCTGAGCGCGCTTCCGCCAGCCAGGTCCTGGCGGGCAGCCCCTATGTGGTCATGGAGTTGGCCAGCGGCGGCTCATTGCAGACCATGTGCCGCCCGTTGCCGTGGCCGACGCTGCGCCAGATTTTGCTGGCGCTGCTCGACGTGCTGGCGCACTCCCATGCGCGCGGCGTGTTGCACCGGGACATCAAGCCCGACAATGTGCTCATTTGTCAGCATGATGACCTGCGCCCGGGCTTGAAGCTGACCGACTTTGGCATCGCCCACCTGCTCGACGACGAAGAGAGCCCCGACGGCGACGGCAACTTTGTCCACGGCACGCCCGATTATATGGCCCCCGAGCAGTTCAGCGGCCGCTGGCGAGACTTTGGACCCTGGACGGACCTCTACGCGCTGGGTTGCATGGCCTACCAACTGGCCACCGGCCACGTCCCTTTCAAAGCCACCGGCGCCGACAGAATCCAAGTCATCACTCGCCTGGCCCAGCAACATTTTCGGGCGCCGAGGCCCGCGCTTGAGGCTGCGGGGATGCCCGATGGCTTTGAAGCCTGGGTTCATCGGATGATGGCGCCCCGGATCAAGGAGCGCTTTGCGTGCGCGGCCGACGCGGCCTGGGCGCTTGCCAGGCTCCATACCACCGACGGGGTGGGGGCAGGGCTGGTCAAGCCGCTGATGCCCACCAGGGGGCCGGTGACCGAAGCGGCGCTGCGTCAATTGACCGAGCGTCCCAATAAGATTCTTCAAATCACGCTTGGAGAAGGCCGCCCGGCCCCGGGTCAGGCCGTCGCCCCGCACTGGGGGCTGGCGTATTCGCCCACGCCGTTGAAGCTGGTGGGGGCAGGTCTGGCGCTCTACGGGGTGCGCACGATCCCGTTGGTGGGGCGTCAAGGCGAGCGCGATTTGCTGTGGGAGTGCCTCAAGGAGGTGCACGGCCAGCGAGAAGGGCGGATGTTGGCGCTTCGGGGGCCTGCGGGGGTTGGTAAGACCTCGCTGGTCAGGTGGCTGGCCCAGCGTTCGGTCGAGCTTGGCAATGCCCAGGTCTGGCGCGCCACCCATGGGCCGATGGACGCTCCTGAAGATGGTGTCCCGGCGATGGTGGCGCGGGCGCTGGGTTGTGTGGGGCAGCCGCTTGAAGGGTTGGAGGCGCGTTTGACCGGCGTGCTGGCGCGGCTGGGGCTCGAAGACAAGAGCCTGGTGCAGGGTCTGGCGGGGCTGATGTCTCCGTCGTTGCGCTCTGAGAGCGATCCAAACGCCACACAGCGCGTCCACTTTGGCAGTCCGCTGGAGCGTTATGCGCTTGTGGCGCGGGTCTTGGAGGCGTTGGCGGCCACGCGGCCCGTGATCCTTTGGCTTGAAGACGTGCAATGGGGTGTGGACGCGTTGGGATTGGCCGGCTACCTGCTCAAACGTCAGCGCCAGCACCCTTGCCCCATCATGATTGTGGCGACGGCCCAGGAAGAGGCGCTGGCCGAGAGCCGCGTGGCCTGGTACGTGCTGACCGAACTGTTGACGCTCGATGAGGCCCAGCGCGTCGACATCAAGCCGCTCAACGCCGATGACCACCACCAACTCATCCAGCGTTTGCTCGGCCTTGAAGGCGGTCTGATTGAGCAGGTCGAGGCGCGCACGGCGGGCAACCCCCTCTTTGCGGTGCAGCTCATCGGCGACTGGGTCCAGCGTGGCGTGTTGGAGGTCGGTGAGGACGGTTTTGTCTTGCGTTCTGGGGCCAGGCTCGACCTGCCCGGCGACCTCTACGAGGTCTGGTCTGAGCGGCTTCGGCGTCAGATCGAAGAAGAGGGGGGTCCCGGGGCGAAGGTGGGTTTGGAGGCGGCTGCTGCGTTGGGGCTGGAGGTCTACGACGTTGAGTGGCGCGCGGTTTGCGAGGCGTTGGGGTGTGTGGCGCCCGAGGGGCTCGTGGAGCGGTTGATCAATGCGCGGTTGGCGCGTCCGCAGCCCGGCGGCTGGGCGTTTGTGCACGGGATGTTGCGCGGTGTGCTTGAGCAGGACGCCGACGCCGACGGGCGCTTGACGCGCCACCACCACGTTTGCGCCCAGGTCCTGTCCAGGCTCTACCCCGAGAGTGACGCGGCGGCTCGGATTCGGCTTGCGCGCCATTTGGAGCTGGCCGGGGATGTGGATGAGGCCAGTCAAACCCTGCTGGCGGTGTGCAGCGAGCTTCAGAATCAGGGGGATCAACGCGCGGCGCAGGAGGCGATGGAGCGCTGTGAGCGGTTGTGGCGCCAGCACCGAATTGGGCCAGAGGACGAGCGTTGGGCGTTGTTGGACTTGACGCGTTTGCGCGGCGACGTTCGGCGCGGTGGGTTGGACGATGCCCTCAACGAGGTCCATGCCTTGATGGACAAAGCCAGGGAGCGAGGTTGGGGGCGGACCTACAGGATGGCGCTCAATCAGGAGGCGACCATCTTGTTGATCAAGGGGTTTGTGGACAAGGCTCAGGTCTTGTTGACCGAGGCGCTGGAGCTTCACCGTCAGGCCCAGGATCTGCGCAGGGCCTACGACTGTTTGCGCTCTTTGGGCAACTGCGCGCGGATCTCGGGGCGGTTGGATGAGGCTGAGGCGCTTTTTACGCGGGCCTACGAGGGGTTTGGTGCGATTGGGGATGAGCTTAGCGCGTCGTTGGTGCTCAGCCGTCTGGCGTTGGTCATGGAGATGCGCGGCGAGGAGGCCCAGGCCGAGCGCGTGTACGCCCGTTGTCTGGTGGCGTTTGAGGAGATGCGCAGCCTGGTGCCCCAGGCCCACGTGTACAATGCGTTGGGTGATTTGGCCCGCAACCGTCAGGACTATGCATTGGCCCAGGCGCATTACGTGCGGGCGCTGGACCTCTTTGAGCAAGCCGAGGCGGGTTCGGCGGCGTTGACGATCTTGAACCTGGGCATGTTGGACTTGCGTCTGGAGCGCTACGAGGCCGCGCAGGACCGCTTTGAGCGCGTGCTGGGCGAGAGTCTGGCGTTGGGGCAGTCGCTGAAGGTGTTTTTTGCGCGGGCGTCGCTCTTGCCGTGTTTGGCCTGGCGAGGGGATGCGGTGGGTTGGGATGAGACCTTTGGGCTGGTGCAGCGCCGGATCGCGGAGCGTCCTGTGATGGACGACGATGTGATTTGGGTCATCCGTCGAGCTGCGCAGCTGTGGCGCGGCAAGGATGTGCAGCGCGGCGCCGAGGCGCTCTCACTGGCGGTGTGGTTGCAGTCCCAGAAGGGCTGATAGTTTCACTTGTGGCGCAGAAGCAGGACCGCGGGGACCGAGGCAAATTTGGACTCCCACTTGGCGTAGTCGCCTTTGGGGATGCCCATGGGGATGGAGCCACTGCCGAGGATGATGTCTGGGGCGCCGTCCCCAGTGGCGTCGCCGACGGTCAGCCGCATCCAGCGTCCCCAGGGGGTGGCGTCGGGCAGGCGGTGGGGTGTGAAGCGCCATTGGCCGTCGTTGCGCAGGTAGACAAAGGTCTGGGGTCGGTCCTGGGTCCAGTCGGGGAAGAAGGCCGTGGCGGCGATGTCCAGGTCTCCGTCGTTGTCAAAGTCGGCGCTGGCGGCCTCCATGGTGCCATGCACGGGGATGAAGGCCACCTCTTTGAAGGCAAAGTCGCCCAGGTTTTTCAGGATGCGCACGCCGTGGTAGGGCCGCAGCGGGGGGTTGGGCTGCTCCATGTTGTTGCCGTTGGTGACGACAAGGTCCAGCAGGCCGTCGTTGTCAAAGTCGGCGGCAGAGACGTGGTTGAATCCAAACCCGGGGTGCTGGTCCATGATGGTGTGGCGCTCAAACTTTCGTGTGCCTTTGTTCTCAAAGATCAGCACCTGCTGGTGTCCCTGGGCCATGGCCAGGGCGATGTCGGGCTTGCCGTCCTTGTTGAAGTCGGCCACGACGCTGTTGAGCGGGCCTGCCTGGCGGACCAGCGGATCAACGCTGAAGGTGCCGGGCAAGGGGCCAAGGGGCTGTGAGGACGGCGGGGAGGCCATGACCTTGTCGTAGTCTGGCAGTTGCCACAGCACCGAGAGGGTGCCCATGCCGCCAGGGCCGTACCCGTCTCCAAAGCCGACCATGACCATGTCGGGCCGTCCATCAGCGTCGAGATCCTGGGTCAGGGACTGGGTCAGGCGGTGGGCGCCGACCAGCAGCGCCACTTCCTTGCGTTGGTCGCCAAAACCTTCAATCTGGCGAATTTGGCCAAGGCCTTCATCAAAGTCAAAGCTTCCCATGAGGGTCAGGCGGTACTTGTCGGGACCTTGTGGGGTGACGGTGACGGGCTCGGTGGGCATCTGAACGGTGTCGAAGCGCTGGCCTGTGGCGGGGTTGAAGATGTGCAACTGGCGTCTGCGGCCGGTGCCCACGTAGAGCCTGCCGTTGGCCTCGTCGAGGTGCAGGAGCGTGGTCATGTCGTGGGGGGTCAGCCCCAGCTTTTCGGGCACAGAGGGCTCAAAGAGATCGATCTGCGGCCAGTCGTCCTGGCGTCCGGCGAGCATCTTGGCCTGGGGTGCGGCGTTGTCCAGGTAGTGTTTGTGGATGGCGCGGCGCTGGGCGTCGGTGATCGGTGGCGTGGCGGGGACGTACTGGCGCACGACCAGGCCTCGGTTGTCGTCGGTGATGTTGGGGTGTCCCAGGTAGTTGTCCATCCAGCCAAGGACAAAGGGCCAGGATTCGCTGGGCAGATCCTGGGGGCTGGGGACCTTGTGGCAGCCACCGCAGTGGGTTTTGGCCAGCGCGGCGCCGTCCAGGGCGGCTGTCGCGGTGGGTTGGGCCGGTTTGGATGGTGCGGGTGTGTTTGCGGTGTCCTGGGAGGCGGCGTTCTTGTCCTTGGCCGGCGCTTTGGGCGCTTTGCTGGAGCAGGCCAGCAGCGTCAGGGCGCTGGTCAGGACAATGGCGGTGGTGATGAAGGCGTGGTTCATGCGCAGATCGGGGTGTGGGTTGGAGGAGGTCTTAACCTTGTGTCCACAGTGATGCCAGATCTGCGTTGGTGTCAAAAGCCCTTGGGGTCTTGGAGGCAGCGCAGGGCCGCTCTTGTGCGTATGCGGCAGGGCGGCCCGGGTGGTGAGAGAGGAGGTCAGGCGTTGAAGAGCTTGGCGGCGCGCTCCATGTGGGCCACGATGTCGATGTTGTTGGGGCAGGCGGCGGCGGCCTGGCGGAAGTCGATGCCGGAGAGGCGCTGGGCCTCGGCGGGCAGTTCTTTGAAGAGGCGCAGGGCCTTGTCTTTCTCGTCGTAGCCGTCGTGGTACATCAAAAAGCGCATGGTGTCGCCGATCTGGACCGGCGCATCGACCCGCGCGTTGCAAATGTGGTCGCAGCCGTCGCAGGCGTAGTTGCGCGTGGCGGCGGCGTACTGCTCCAGGGCTTTGCGGTCGAGCGCGCCGAGCTTGTCTTTGTCGCAGGCGGCGGCGATGTTTTCGCGCAGCTTGCCCATGGTGTCCATGTGAGAGACGGCGGCGGTGATGCGGTCGTCTTCCCAGACGGCCTTGAGTACGGCCTGGTGTTTGTTCCACTTGCCGGTCTGCTCGAATTTCTTCCAGGCGGTGCGGAAGCTGGCCTCGGAGCCCTGGGTCTTCATGGCGATGAGGCCGATGTTGGCCTTGGCGCACTTGTCGATGGCGTCGTTGAGTTCCTTGTTGCCGTATTGGCGGAAGTTGTAGCGGAACATGATGGACTCGATCCAGGGCAGCCCGGCGGCCTTGTTCATCAGCTCGACCACGGTGCCGCTGTGGCACGAGAAGCCAAAGTGCTTGATCTTGCCCGCCTTTTTGAGCCGCTCGACCGTCTTGGCCATGTCTTTGTTGAGGTAATCGCCGTCTTTGAGTGCGTGGAGGTAGTACATGTCCACGTAATCGGTCTTGAGGGCCTTGAGGCTGCGCTCAAGGGTCTTCTCAAAGCCCGCCGGATCGTGGGCGTCGCTCTTGGAGGTGATCCAGATCTTGTCGCGGAGCTTGGCGCGGGTGTGGAAGTTGCCCACGGCCGACTCGCAGGTGCCGCCGCCGTAGCAGTCGGCGGCGTCGATGTAGTTGACCCCGTAGCGCAGCGCCTCGGCCAGCTTGGGGTCAAAGCGCGGGTCGAGGTCCACGGCGGCCCCAAAGAGCAGGATGGGGATGGACTTGCCGGTCTTGCCCAGCTTGCGCCGGGGGACCTGGGGGGTGTCGTCCTCTTTTTTGTCCTCGGCGTGCGCCGTGGATGTGCCCAGTCCAGTGGTGGCAAGTGTCACCGCGCCTGCGCCGCCGAGCGCAAGCAACTCTCTGCGCGTGAGTTCATCCGCGTTGTGGGTCATGACCGTCCTCAATCATGTTGGGTTGTGGCTGTGTGTGAGCCGTTGTGGATCAGTGTAGCGCCAAGAACAGACAAACAACAGCTTCTGCGGGTCGGGTTATTCTGTTTGAACAACGGTTTGGGCCTCTTTTGTGGGTCTTGGGTGTCCTGGATGTTGTCTTATCAAGGCGACCGGGTTTAAATGACGTCAGATGGTTGGCGCGTGTTAACAGCATCGCATTGAAAGGTTCCCCTTTATGATACGGATTGCCCTCCTTGGAGCTTTGGCGCTCCTTGTGGCGTGCTCGTCCCAGCAGCCGACGGATCCGGTTGTGGACCCCGACTCGCAACAAGAGCAGAGCGACCCACAGGACAACCCCGAGCCGCCCGACACGGACCCGTTGCCGGACGACGACCCGGAGCCTCCAGTGGACGAGCCGCCGGTGGATCCTCCCGATGAGGAGCCCGAGGAGCCTCAGGATCCCGTGGATCCGCCCGATGAGGAGCCCGATCCGGAAGATCCGCCGGTCGATGAGCCTCCAGTGGACGAGCCGCCGGTGGATGATCCGCCCGACGAAGAGCCTCAGGAGCCGCCGCCGTGTCCCGACGGTGCGGTCTGTGTCGATGCCTTCCCGTTCACGCACGAGGCCACCACGACCGGTCTTGAGCGCAGTCAGTTTGACAGCTATGGCTGCGCGCCGGACGTCAACGAGTCAGGGGCCGAGCAGCTCTACCGCGTTGAGGTGGCCGAGGCGGGCTTCTTGTCGCTCGACCTTGTCGGCATGGGCCAGGGGGCGGATGTGGACATCCACCTGCTGCGCTCGCAGGACGCGGGGGACTGCGTTGATCGTGGCCACTGGCGCGCGGGCAGTTTTGTGGAGCCCGGCCTCTACTGGGTCGTGGCCGACACCTGGGTTGATGGCGGCGGCACGCCGCTGGCGGGCGATTACACGCTGCGCATCAACCTGACGACGGCCTCGGATCTGGAGGCGCTGGGCATCAACGAGATGCTGGCCTACGACGCCGTCTATGCCTTTGGCGTGGGTTGGGAGCGCGGCGACACTGAGCGCTTTGACTACGTCATCACCGACTTCTCCATGCACTCCTCGCTGCGCCGTCAGTGGATCGTGGACCTGTCCAGCGGCGATCTGCTCTGGAACCTCCACGTGGCCCACGGAGAGGCGTCCTCAAGCTCGGATGATGTGGGCGAGTCGGTGGTCTTCTCGAACATCCCCGAGAGCCACCAGTCGAGTTTGGGGATGTTGGTGACGGGCGTGCGTTACGTGGGTGACTTTGGCATCTCGCACGAGTTGCATGGTCTGGAAGAGGGCTACAACGAGTTGGTCCGTCGCCGCGACATCGTCATGCACCCCTCGGCGGGCAGCCGCCCCGAGTATGTCCAGCAGCACGGCCACGCCCTGGAGTCCTGGGGCTGCCCGGCGATCGACGACCGCGTCGCCCCCGATGTCGTCGCTCGGATGGCCGACGGCGCGCTCTCGCTCTTCTGGTATCCCGACGGCGACTGGAGCGAGAACTCCGACTACCTGCCGCGCTGAATCCCGCCTTTTACAATGTCTGGATAGGGCCGACGAGGGGCTTGCGGGTCTGGCGAGCGAGCGGACGCGAGCTGGGCCAACGTCGGCCCGCTGCCGGTCAAGGCCAACTCCGGCCCGCTCACATGCGTTCGCCCGCCAAACCCGCAAGCCCTTCGTTGGCCTTGCCGCCGGTGTGCTGCGCTTTGAGTTGAGGCTCACCACTGCCAGGTGGCGCCCATCAGAGGGGGCGTTGAGGGGCCTGCCAGCAGGTGGTCGGGCGCGTCGGGGCGGCGCAGGGTCATGCTGTCCTGGGTCAGGAGCGTCCCCACGGTCATCGCGCCAAGCCCCAGCGTGACGGCGCCAAAGGCGATGGGTATGAAGCCTTTTTCAAAGTTTCGGCCATTGTTGCCCAGCGCATCGACCAACAAAAAGACGACCTCGGCCACCAGGCCCAGTCCGGCGCCAGCGGGCGGTCCGCCAAAGAACCACGCCCAACTGCCATCCCCGCCGTCACCGACCGCCGTGGCGCCAAACACGCCTCCGGCCAGCGCCCCCACCGTGGTCAGCACCGCGGTTGTGGTGCCCAATTCACCACCGGTGCCGGCCCGGTCGATGATCGCCCCCAGCAAAAACATGTCAAAGCCCGTCCAGAGGGCCGCGTGGACGGCGGTGGCGGGGCGGTAGTCCAACTCCAGACACCACGCCGAAAACCCGCCCGCCAGCCCTGTGACCCACGGCATCAGCTGCAAAATGGCTTCGCCGCCGGTGTCGGTCTCCGGGTCGATGGTTTGTGTAAAGCGCAGCGCCAGCGAGGCGGCCATGCCAAACTCAAAGCCGCTGACCGACCACGCCACGATGCTGCTGCCATCGCCCTGACAGGGCCGGACATCGTCCTGGGCCGCTGCGGGGGAGGCCAGCAGACAGAAGAGGGCAAAGGCGACAACGGCGAGGAGCTTGTTCATGGGCGCGTCCTTCATGGAAGTTGAGGTTCCAGAGTATACGACGCCGCAGGGTGCTGGGCCAGAATGTCCCAGCGCGCGCGGCGTCTTCGAAGGGCGTGCTTTGTGGGTGGGGAAAT
The DNA here is from genome assembly GCA_937123825.1 of uncultured Pseudomonadota bacterium. Lineage (GTDB taxonomy): Bacteria > Myxococcota_A > Bradymonadia > Bradymonadales > CAKZKQ01. The sequence goes on along the minus strand of CAKZKQ010000015.1, from coordinate 5,277 downwards.
TGTGCCCCCGGCCAGATTGGGCCGGGAGCAAGGGCTGAGCGAGGCTCAGAGGGGGTCGAGGCCGTTGATGAAGGCGCGGATGCCGTCGATGTCGGCCTGGTCCAGTTGACCACGGCCAAGCGGCATGGTGCTGCCGCCGCCGCCCACATCTGCCTGAGTGCCCTCAAGCTTGTTGATGATGTAGGACGCGTCGGCGTCGCCAGCCTCAATCTGGTTCAGACCAGGGGCGCTGGAGGGGATGCCGACGGTGGTGGCCTGGAAGTCATCGAGGTTGAGACCGCCAGCGCTGACGCCGCCGGTGTGGCAGAAGCCGCCGCCGCAGGACTCAGAGAAGACCTGCTGGACGCGCTCGGCGTCAAAGCCTTCGTCACCGCCGCCGCAGGGGCCAAAGCTGACCTCCATGGTGTAGAGGCCACCGTTGCGGAAGGCATCAACACAGACGCTGTACTCGATGTCGGGAGAGGCGACAAACTCGAGTTCAGACTGGAAGACGCCGCCGCCGACGTCGTCGTTGCAGATGACCTCGCTGTTGGCGTCGGCGCAGTCTTCGCGGACGTAGAGGACGGTGTCGAACTCGGAGCCCACGGTGCTGACGCAGACGGTGGTCTCGGCCTCAACGCTCAGGGCGTAGACTTCCTCACCACCGGCGCCGCGGCTGAAGCAGGCGTCGCTGGCGGTGAAGTTGTTGGGCGCCTCGGTGGTGTCACCGGTGAAGGTGCCTTCGGCGGTGATGGCCTCGGGCTGGATGACCTCTTCGCAGATGGCGGCGAGGCAGAAGGGATCTTCGGCGCAGTCGGAGTCATCACAGTCGAAGTCGCCGTCGAGGTCGTTGTCTTCCTGGTCGTCGCAGACTTCCTGGCACTCAGGGGCGTCAACACAGTCATCATCGGCGCAGTCGACCAGTTCGTCGCCGTCGTTGTCCTCGCCGTCGCCGCAGATGGACTCGACACAGGCGTCAGCGCCTTCGCAGTCGGGGTCATCACAGTCGACCAGCTCGTCACCGTCGTCGTCTTCGCCGTCATCGCAGATGGACTCGATGCAGGCCTCGGCGCCTTCGCAGTCGGGGTCATCGCAGTCGACCAGTTCGTCGCCGTCGTCGTCCTCGCCGTCGTCGCAGACGGCTTCGTTGCACAGGCCAAAGCGGACGTTGAGGGAGTAGGCACCCCCACCCCGGAAGGCGTCCACGAAGACACTGTAGGTGGTGCCGGTCACCGCGTCGAACTCGACCTGGGATTGGAGTCCGATGGCGTCGTCGTTGCAGATGACCTCGCTCTCGACGTCAATGCAGTCTTCGCGGACGTAGAGGACGGTGTCGATGGCAGAGCCAGCGGTGTCGATGCAGACAGGGGTGTCGGCTTCGACGGTCAGGGCGTAGACGTCTTCGTTGCCGTTGCCGTTGCAGGAGCCCACAAAGTTGTTTTCACCTTCGGTGCTGTCGCCTTCGATGGTGATGGGGCCAGTGATGGTCTCGGGCTGGATGACCTCTTCACAGATGGCGGCGAGGCAGAAGGCGTCTTCGGCGCAGTCGGGGTCATCGCAGTCGGTCAGCTCATCCAGGTCGTTGTCTTCCTGGTCGTCGCAGACTTCCTGGCACTCAGGGGCGTCAGCGCAGTCGGGGTCGGCGCAATCGGTCAGTTCATCACCGTCGCTGTCCTCGCCGTCGTCGCAGACCTGCTCAACGCAAAGCGGGCTGGCGTCGCAGTCGGAGTCATCGCAGTCGATGTCGCCGTCTTCGTCGTTGTCTTGCTCGTCATCGCAGGCGTCTTCGGGGGGCAGGAGGGTGGCGACCTCAATGGTGTAGGCGCCAGTGGGGGTCGTGCCAAAGGTCGAGCCGACAATGGTCAGCACTTCGCCGGGCTGGATCTCAGCTTCAGCGATCTGGCTGCCAAGCAGGCCATTAAAGTCATCGTCGCCGACGATGCATTGATCGAAGTTTTCGGGATCGAAGGGCGAGCTGAAGAGGTGCAGGAAGCTGTCACCGCCCCAGGCCGCCGTGATGGTGACGCGCTGGGGAGCTTCGCCGTCGTTGACGATGGCGAAGGTGTCAAAGAGGTTGTCGTTGGGGAAGTTGCGCGGTGCGCAGTCGGCGCCGGGGCGCTGCCAGGTGGGATCTTCGGCGTCGAGGGAGCCCTCAAAGTTGATGGACTCGCCCTGAGCGGCGATCGGCGTGGCGTCGATGCAGTTGGGGGCACCGAGGCAATCTTCGTCTTCGCAGTCGATGGCTTCGTCGCCGTCGTTGTCTTCGTCGTCGTCGCAGATTTCCACGGCGCAGGCGATGTCGTCGGCGCAGTCGGGGTCATCGCAGTCGGTCAGCATGTCGCCGTCGTTGTCTTCTTCGTCGTCGCAGATCTCCTGACACTCGGGGGCGTCAGCGCAGTCTTCATCGGCGCAGTCGACAGCTTCGTCGCCATCGTTGTCTTCGTTGTCGTCGCAGATCTCGGTGCACTCAAGGGTGCCTTCGCAGTCGGGGTCGGCGCAGTCGACAGCTTCGTCGCCGTCGTTGTCCTCGCCGTCGTTGCAGATCTCGGTGCAGGCGGGGGTGCCTTCGCAGTCGGGATCTTCGCAGTCGGCCAGCTCGTCGCCGTCGTTGTCTTCGCCGTCGTCGCAGACCTCGATGCAGGCCTCGTCAGCGGCGCAGTCTTCGTCGGCGCAGTCAACGGCTTCATCGCCGTCGTTGTCCTCGCCGTCGTCGCAGATCTCGATGTCTTCGCCGGCGCAGACTTCTTCAAGTTCGAAGTTGATGATGGCGGCGGCCACGGCTTGTTCGCAAGCCAGGGCGCCAGCGGCGATGATGGCCTGGCGCGCGTTTTCGTCCACTTCGCAGGCCGTCTGGCAGCGCCCGTTGACCTCGTTGACGACGTCTTCGCCGCACTGGTCGGTGAATTCGGGGCAGGCGGTCACGTCGTTGCAGACGGCGATGCACAGCAGGATCTGGCAGTCAGCGTCCTCGCTGCAATCGTCGTCGTCGCAGTCGACATCGCCGTCGCCGTCGTTGTCCTGCTCATCGTCGCAGATTTCGTCGTCTGGCGGATCATCACACGCGGCGTCATCGGCGCAGTCTGCGTCATCGCAGTCGGTGTCGCCGTCTTCGTCGTTGTCTTCGCCGTCGTCGCAAACTTCGTCGGGAACGTCGTTGTTCTCGTCGTTGTTCTCGTCGTTGTTCTCGTCGTTGTTCTCGTCGTTGTTTTCGTCGTTGTTGACGTCGTTGTTGGCTTCGTTGTTGACGTCATCGCTGTCGTCATCGCTGTCGGCGCAACCCACAGCGGCGGTGGCCAACAAGGCGGCGGTCAAAATCATCAACAACTTGCGCCACGCCTGACGCGCAGCGCGCGGCGAGTGACACAAGGGCGAGTTGGAGTCGAGCATGTGAGTTTCTCCGTTGGGTCCTGATTTGGATTTCAGAGCGTGCAAGCCACGTGTCCATGGGCTGAGCCAACGATGTCGGCGTGTTCAGCGTCTGGTCTTGATTTTTTGTCCGCTCTGAGCTGCTTCAAAACATGTTTTGGTGGTCACAACACCAAGTGACACAACACCCTCCGACGGTGTGTGCCGATGGTTTTCCTGGCCATTGGGGAAGTGGTTTTATCCGTGCCAAAATACAGGCTAGCGTTCCACAAGGGGGCAAGTCAAACCAATCTTTTGCTGGCCGCTCGTCGTTGGGTTGGTGTGGCAGTATTCGCCGCGTAAGGTGATATGTTGGAGAAGAATGGGGAGCGGCGTTTGTGGCGCTGCGTGTCTCTGTTGTTGCGCTGGCGTGGTGGTCAGTGAAGGCATCTTGAAATGCGCCCGGGAGAAGCCATGTTCAACCCGACCCATGCGTTGGTTCGTCAGCCCTGCGCTGAACTGGGTGGCGCTTTGACGCGCCGCGGCTGGTGCGACGCCGAGCCGACGCTGGCGGCCAGGCAGCACGCCAGCTACGTGGCGGCGCTGCGGGCGGCGGGTCTGAAGGTCACAGTGCTGCCTGCGCTCAAAGGGCAGCCCGATGCCTGCTTTGTGGAAGACTGCGCCGTGGTCTTCAATGGTCGTGCTTTGCTGACTCGCCCCGGCGCTGTGGTGCGCCAGCCAGAGGTAGAGAGCGTCGGTCGGGTGTTGAAGACAAAGCTGGAGTGCTTGGACATGGATGGCGCTGGGCGGCTCGATGGCGGCGATGTGTTGAGGCTGGGGGATCGGTTTTTTGTGGGGCGCTCGTCGCGCAGCGATGCAGGAGGGATCGAGGCGCTGGGTCGCGCTTTTGGAGTGGAGGTCGTGGCGGTGGATGTGGGCGATGCGTTGCACCTCAAGAGCGTGGCCACAGCCATCGACGAGGACTGCGTGCTGGTTCTGGAAGGGGCGCTTGAGCCTGACGTTTTTGCAGGGGTTGCCAGGGTCTTGAGCGTGCCGCGCCAGGAGGCCGTGGCGGCCAATGTGCTCAGAATCGGCGCGTCGGTGCTGATGCCGCCGGGGTGTCCACAAACGGCAGAGCAAATTAACGCTCTGGGGTGGGAAGTGGTCGAGGTGGACGCCTCCGAGTTCAATAAGATGGATGGCGCCCTGACCTGTCTGTCGGTGTGCTGGTCTTGAGCGGTGGGTCTGGGCTCACTGCTCGGGGAAGCACCAGCCGCCGATGCCGCCGATGACGATGCAGCGCTTCATGCCTTCGGGGCAGGTGTCGTCTTCGCCCTCTTCGCACTCCTGGGAGCAGGCCTGGAGGGTGTCGCCTTCGATGCACACACCGCTTTCGCAGTCTTCGGCAGCCGTGCAGTCTTCGCCAGGCTGGGACGCGCCGCGCTCGCCGGGCACACAGCAGGGCAGTTCGATCTCGTCTTCCGAGACGTTTTCGCAACGATCGGCGGCGTCTTCGCAGTCAAAGTTGCTGAAGCAGGCCGTGGTGCCCAGATCTTCACAGGTCGCGGGAGTGTCGTTGTTGGGCGCCTCGTCGCAGTCCTGGGGGCAGTTGTCGGCAGTTTCCCCCTCTTCGCAAGTGCCGTTGCCACACTCGGGGCCAGTGTCGTCGTCGCAGTCCTGGGGGCAGTTGTCGGCGTTTTCGCCGCCCTCACACACATCGTCGCCGCAAAACGGTCCTTCAGGTGCGCAATCCGGTGCACACGAGGCGATGTCCTCGCCGTCATCGCACTGACCGTCGCCGCAGACCGGGCCGTCGTTGTTGACGTCGTTGTTCTGGTCGTTGTTGGTGTCGTTGTTTTGATCGTTGTTGGTGTCGTTGTTGTCGGCGTTGTTCACCACAGCGCCGCCGCCGGTGTCATCACTGTCATCAGAGCAGGCGACCGCGCCCAGCAT
>CAKZKQ010000014.1 GCA_937123825.1 uncultured Pseudomonadota bacterium | reverse complement strand
GTCGTCGTCCGCGGCCTCCGCCGCCTGGCGCAGCGTGTTCTTCACCACCTGCTGCGTGAGCGTCGAGGCGCCACCGCCGTCGTCGCCCTGCGCCGTCGCGACCGCGACGCGCACGAGGCCCTCGCCGTCCACGCCGTTGTGCTCGAAGAACCTGCGGTCCTCGATCGCCACCACGGCCATCTGGAGCCACGGCGAGATGTCCTCGATGGGCACCTCGATGCGGTTCTGGTTGTAGAAGGTCGCGAGCAGGGTCTCCCCGTCGCGCGCGTAGATGAAGGACGCCTGCTGGAGGTCGACGTCGGTGAGCTCGTCAGGGAGCTCCTCGAAGAGCTCGACCGTGTCCATCGTGGCGTTGCCGGCCACCGAGACCGCGGGGAGCACCATGGCCGAGAGCAGCAGTCCGCCGATCACGGACAGCGCCACGAACGCGCCCAGTCCGGACACCACCTGAATCGGCGTGGCACGGCCCTCGCGGCGCGCACCGTTGGAAGTCAACAAGCCCATAGCCCCCTACTTTACGTTCCGCAGAACAACGCCCGAGCGCGCGCAGACGTTGCACGCGCGCGCGGGAGAGAGCGGTGAGCTGGCACAGGGCCGATGCCGGGGCGGCCCGGATACAGTGTCGCCATGGAGAAAGTCACGTGGGAGTACGCCACCGTCCCGCTCATCGATCACGCCACCAAGCAGATCCTCGACCAGTGGGGAGAGGACGGCTGGGAGCTCGTCCAGGTCATCACCGGCCCCACCGGCGGTCTGGTCGCGTATCTCAAGCGCCCCAAGGCCTGACGTGACCGCCACTGAGACGCCCTCGGCGCGGCTGGCCGCGCTCGGCATCGACCCACAACCCCGTCAAACGCAGCTCTGAGCCCGCCGACGGCGCCCAGCGCACCACCGCCAACGCCCCCAAGCGCTGTACATCGGCGTTGAGCCGTTCAAGCGGCGAGCCCTGGGCGTCCACAAAGCGAAAATCCCCTGCGGTTCGCAGTCCGGTCACAGACACCAGCGCACCCAATTCATCGCCGCCTGCGGCCACCGACGCGCTGCCCTTGCCCGTCCCAAACGACGCCAGCGCACCCGACAAAGACAAGCTCCAGCCGTCCCTGGGAAGCTGCGGCGTCAGCACCACCGCGCCGCCCACCGCCCCCGAACCAAAACGCGCCCCGCTGCCGCCCCGGTACACCTCCACCGCTCCCAGCAGCGCTGGCGGCAAGAGCCCCAGATCCACCCCGCCGCTGGCCGCCGGATTGAGCGCCACCCCGTCGAGCAAAACCTTGACCTGCTGCCCAGAGGCCCCCCTGAGCGACAGACTCTGGCGAGCCCCCTCGGCGCCCGCGCGCTGCACGTAAACCCCCGGCAACCCCAAGAGCGCCTGACCCAGGTCGTCGCCGCGCAGCTTCAGCCGCCCCACATCCAGAGTGCTGCGCCACGCCGACGGCGCGCGCGCATCCTGCTTGGGCGCCTCAACCCAGACGTCCCCCTCAGAGACAGGCTCCTGGCCATCCTCCTCGTCCTCCCAAACCTCCTCAGAGTCGGGCTCAGCGGCACCGTCTGGCGCTTGCGGCGACAATTTTTCCTGAGCGTGGGCCACGGCGCCGATGCTTAACAACAGGCACCCCAGGGTCAGGACCGACACCTGCAGCGACACCGGCCTGCGGGGTGCCAACCATTTTTCTGGCGCTGGGGTGTTGAGATTCCTCATGTCGGATCCAGACTTAAGAAGGGGGAGAAAGAGCACACTCCCACAAAGCGGGCCGGTGAATCAGCGACGCCGGGACAGTATAATGAATGGGGTGTCTGATCGCCCCGTCCACTGACCCCGGCAACAGGCACCCCACAGAGCGCAGGGCGTCACACATGCATGACGCGCGCTCAAAGCTGCGGTGGCCAAAACACGGGCGCAGCCCATCCACGTCATGGAGGTCACAGGGTGTCTCACAAGGCGACTTACAGGGCAACCGTCATCTCGGACACGCACCTGCGCGCGGGTCGAGGCGACGACTTCAAATTCGACCGGCAGTTTGCCAGCCTCCTGGACACGGTGGTCAAGGACGGCTCCAAAGAGATCATCCTCAACGGCGACATCTTTGACTTTGTCGCCACGCGCCCCGAGTCCAAGCCCCACCCCATCCCAGGGCTGGGTTTCACCGAGCGCGAGTCCGTCGAGCGCCTGGAAGTCATCGCCGACGCCCACCCCGGCGTCATCGAAGCGCTGCGCAAGCACCTGCGCGACGGCATCCGCTGCGTCATCATCCCCGGCAACCACGACTGGGAGTTCCACTGGCCCGGCGTACGCCGCCGTCTGGCCCAGATGCTCGGCAACCCCGGACACCACCTGCTCCAATTTGTGCTCGGCGGCCAGCCCTACCGCCCCATCCCAGGGCTCCACATCGAACACGGCCACCAGCTCGTCGACGATCAAAACATCTTCCACCACCCCACCGCCCCCGTCCGCCCCGATCCACTGGGCGGGCTGGCCCGCGTCGAGCAGTCGGTCGGCAACTGGCTGGTGCGCTGCCTGGTCGTCCCCATCGAGCGCTACTTCCCCTTCGTCAACAACGTCAAACCCTTTATGAAGATCGGCTGGTTCGGCCAGATGGACATCCACGCCATGCATCTGGCCCAGGTCCTCATCGAAGGCGCCCAGGGCATCTTCAAAGACCGCCGCATCCCCACGCGCATCAAGACCATCGCCTTCAACGCCCCCACTCTAAGACGCTGGTTTGGTCCCTCCAACTCACCGCTGAGCAAGCTGCGCCCAGAACACCTCATCCCGCGCCTCTCCCACGCCCTCAACGACGACTCCACTGAGTCCCTGCGCCGCGTCGCCCGGCGACACCTCCAGGTCTTCCCCGACACGCGCTTCATGATCATGGGCCACAGCCACGAGATCATCGACCACGACCACGAGCTCAACCGCTACTTCAAGCGCCACGGCCGCGCCTACCTCAACCCCGGCTGCTGGAACCCCTGCATGCACGTCGATGAAGACAGCGCACCGCTCGACATCGACCAACTGGTCAAAGGCGCCGAGTACCCCTACAAGCTGGCCTTTGTGCACCTCGAAGGCGACCGGCGCAGCGATCTCCAGGCCCAAATCGAGGTCTTTGAAGAAGACAAAGTCTGGCTCACCGCCCTCAACACCGCCCCGCCCGGACGCCAACTCCAAAGCGCCTGACCCCAAACCACAACAGTTCAACTCACCTCGTGGCGGCCCCAACCAAGCCGCTCGTCTGCCGTTTGGCATCAGACCAACCCTTTTCCCCCACACTTTGGGCCCACCACGCCCCCACCCCAACCCCCACATCACCTTCGCCACCACCAGCCGCAAGCCCTCCCCAAAGCGAGCCCCATTCACACCACCGCTCGACAAAGCCACACCCTTGCCCCATGCTGGTGACCACAACGACCGCGCAGCCCCCTCGACGCCCGCTGCCACACACCCAGACCAACCCCACATGAGCGACAACCACAGAACCCAACGACTCGCCCACGCCCACAAGCGCACCGTGCGTGAAGACCTCTCGTCTCAAAAGCGGGTCATGATCACTGGCGCTGGCCGGGGCCTGGGTCTGGAGTTCGTGCGCCAATACCTCACCCGAGGCGATCTGGTCTTTGCCACCGTGCGGGACCCCGGACGGCTGACCGGGCTGGCCGACCTTCAACAGACCTTCGGCCCCCAACTCATCGTCGTCCGACTCGACGTCACCAAACCCCAATCCATCGACGCTGCCGTCGCCCGCGTCGCCGCCAGCGCCTCCCGGCTCGACATCCTCATCAACAACGCCGGCATCAACGCCATGAGCCGAGACATCGACGACGCCATCAGCGCCGCCCGCCTTGGCCACCTCGACATCGGCGTCATGCCCCACATGTACCAGGTCAACGCCCTCGGCCCCCTGATGGTCACCCAAAGCGCCCTGGCCATGCTCAAACGCGGCATCGACCCCCGCGTCATCAACATCTCAAGCTGGAAGGGCTCCACCACCGACAAACGCCGAGGCGACGACTACGGCTACAGCGCCAGCAAAGCCGCCCTGAACATGATCACCCGCGCCCTCTCCCTCGACCTCAACCGAGACGCCATCGCCGTCGTCGCCATCGACCCCGGCTGGGTCAGCACCGACATGGGCGGCCCCAACGCCCCCCTGACCCCCACCGACTCCGTCCAACACATCATCCACCTCATCGACCAACTCACCAACGACCACACCGGCCAATTCCTACGCTGGAACGGCCAGCAATTGTCGTGGTGACCTCGCGGGGCGAGGTCACGGTTCGGTTGCCGCGCTGCGCTTGGCTGCCCTTTCGGTGCGCGGCGCCGTCGCTTCGCTTGGCTTGCTTTTGGTTCGGTCGCTCGCTTTGCTCGCTTCCTTTTGGTGCGGTCGCTTCGCTCCCTTATAGCAATTGCGATGGGTGGACCGTGCGTCGCTTCGCCGGGTGGTGTCGTCATCTCGTCGAAAGTGCTTTCACTTTTGGGGGCTGAATGAGCGACGGTGGAGGCTTGGAGAGCTTTCCAAGGGGTTTGTGGTCGGTGGCAGTGATTCGGAAGGCGTTCCAAGGGGGCGTACGGCTGTATGAGGGGGCAGGTAGGCGGCATCGCTCGCCTTCCTGCTGGCCTGTGTCAATGACGGCGGCGGTCAAGAATGAGACAGCGGGCCACGGCGCTGGTTCTCAAAATCCAGGGCCGCTCAGGCCAGCGGGCCACCGCCGCCTGCCTTCGCCCAAAAGAAAAGGCCCAACAAGCCGCCAAAGCCGCCCATCAGGCCTCAAAACTCAATCCCAAACCCCAACAAGCCGCCAAAACAACTCACCAAGGCAAACCCCAAAACCCAATCCACAGGCCCAACAAGCCGCCAAAACAACTCATTCGACCTTAGAGAAGTGAAAGCACTTTCGACGAGATGACGACACCGCCCGGCGAAGCGAAGCACGATCCACTCATCACAATTGCTATTAGGGAGCAAAGCGACCGCACCAAAAGGAAGCGAGCAAAGCGAGCGACCGAACCAAAAGAGAGCCAAGCGAAGCGCCGGCGACCGCACCGAAAGGGCAGCCAAGCGAAGCGCGGCAACCGAACCGATAGATAAATCACCCCAAGTGATTTATCTTATCTTATCTCACGTTGGCTTCGAGTTCGACGGCTTCGCCGGCGATGGCGACGGAGAAGCGGCCGAGGTTGCCGGACAGAGAGGAGCCGGGGCGGCTGATGCCAAGGCCCAGGTAGGTGACGCTGTGGGTGCCTTCGCTGGGGAAGGCTTCGCTGGGCACGGTCAGCAGCGAGCCGGAGGCGCTGTTGAGGTCGCCGGTGTCGATGGCGTCGATGAGCTCGGTGGGGCTGGACATGAAGTCTTCTTTGTAGGGAAAGGAGACAAAGGTGGTCAGGCTGCTGTTGTCCAGGCGCTTGACCTCAAGGATGCCGGCGGGGAAGTTGGCGTCGGAGACGATCTCCAGCTTCTTGTTGACGGCCTCTTCGCTGGCTTTGGAGATGACGTTCTGTTGGGAGGGCGCCTGCACCGAGAGGCTAAAGCGCTCGCCGTTGAAGTCACCGGCGCTGGAGTCGTCGATGGTGAACTGAATCGTATAGGTCTCGCCGGCGCGGTATTCCAGGGCAGACTCGCTGCGGCTCAGGAGCTGGTGGAAGTTGGTGGTCAGCGCCGTGCCGCCGCCTTCGGGCTGGGCAAGGCGGACCAACTGTTTTTCCATGTCCAGCAAGCCGCAGTCGCTGCAAGTGACGATGACGTCGGTCAACTCTTCGATGAAGACAAAATCGCCGCCGTCGGTCTCGCGCAGCACAATCAGGCG
>CAKZKQ010000013.1 GCA_937123825.1 uncultured Pseudomonadota bacterium | reverse complement strand
GTCGGCCTTGGGCACCTCCAAACCCATCTCCACGGGCGCCGCGCCGTCGGCCTGCACGGTGACCACAACGCGGCCAGAGGCCTGCGCTGCACCTGCGGCCAGCACCAGCGAGGGATCTTTGAGGGGAAGCTGGGCACGCCAGAGCCAGGTGCCAGCGGCGGTGGCCTGGAGGGCCGCGCGGGCTTTGCCGCCCAGCGTCACCGGGCGCAGCGATAGAGGCTGCGGGGCCGGTCCGCCGTCGCCGCTGTAAAACGAGACGGCGTCGACGTGACCGTGTTGGGGCCGCCCATCGACGCGCGCCGAGCCCTTAAACTGAAGCTCCAGGTGGTTTTCGCCATCGACGGTGGCGCCCTGGGGCACATCAAACCCGTATTCGGTCCACTGGCCTTTGAGTTCGGCCTCTCCCAGCTCCTTGCCCCCCAGGACGACGGTGGCTTTGCCGGCGTTCTGGACCGCTTTCATGCGCAGCACGACGCGCTCAAAGCCGCCTTTGCGGTGCTTGAAGGCCAGTCGGGCAGTGGCTTTGTTGGCTTCGATGTAGTCGGTGTCGCCGTCTTTGCGCGTGGTGGGATTCCAGCCCGCGCGCCAGCCGCCCATGGTGTGCTGCAAGGCGCTGGCGGTGCCCAGGTCGAGCTTGAGGTGGTTGGCGGTCGTGGCCACGGCCAGATGTCCCAGGCCCACCATGTCGTAAGCCAGGCGGCTGGACCCAATGGCGTCATCAAGGGCGAGCGTCTTGGCGGGCGCGTCGTCCGTCTTGGCGGGCGGTTGGGCTGGGGCCGGTGTGTCTTTGGCCGAGGCCTGGGCGCCTTTGGACACGTCTGGCGCAGGGCCGGGATGTTCGGTTGGGGCGCAGGCCACCAACAAGAGCAGCGCGGCGGCTGCAGTCGTAGGGATGTGGGTCGAAATGAGCATCCTCGCGCCCTCCTTGGCCCGTGGGTCGATCGTGGGTTCCAAAGCGTGATACCACGCCGCGCATGGACCCGTCACGGGTTGCTCAAGGATGGGCAGCGGAAGAAGTTTGGCATCAGTTGCCCAGCAAAACGCACTGCGATGTATCGCCGCTGCAGTTTCTCAGGCAGCCCGCGCTGGGATCGAGGGCTTCGCATTGGGCATCGTCATCACAGGCCACCGAGCAGGCGCGGCCGACCTCTTCACAGGCGCCATCGCGCGACACCTCAACGGGCAGGCACGACAAACCCGCGCCGCACTCCTGGTCGCCTTCACATGACGCCCCAAGGGACAGGTCCTCCACCGCCACCCTGACGCAAGAACGCCCCCCGGCACAATCGGTGGAGCACAGCGACCTTTGAGAGAGCCCTTCACAATCGGCGTCGTCTTCGCAGGGTTTGGAGCAAACGCTGTCGAGCACCTCGCACTCCCCTTCGCCCGAGGCCCCCAGGAAGTCGAGGCAGCTCAGCCCTGGATCGCACACATCGTCGGAGTCACAGACCGACCCCAGGTTGCTCTCTGGGGCGACCATCCCCCCGTCATCGTCTTGCGGAACATCCAAAAACACATCGGGGCTGTCCTGACCCCCATCATCGTCGTCCATCCCATCCAATTCGGCGTCTGAGTTGTCTTCAAGCTCATCACCGCAACCTTCGGGCGACGCGCACATTTCATTGGAGGGCGTAAAACACCCAACCAAACAACACGCCAACACCGCTGCGCTCCAAACCACAACGCCTGACTTCATCAACATCAACGTTTTCCTTCACCTGGCATTCAGGGTGCTCAGCACCAGTGCTTCGTTCATCCTCCATCAACGGGTGGTCAAACGATACAGGTCTCCAAGCGCGACTCAAACAAAATCGTCAAGGACGTACCAAGGCGGCAGCGGCTTCGATGGAACGGGGCTTGAGGGGTCTCGACGCGGGAGTGGGGTTCAGGAGTCCTCCGAAGCGGGGGGTGCGTCCTGGGGTTCATCGGGGTCGGCGTCGGGTTCCACGGTAAGGTTCATGGAGGTCATCTTATTGAGGACCAGGCCTTCGTCTTCGCGCCGTGGTTTTTTGTCGCGCTCGACCAGAGTGGGGATGCGGGGTTCGCCGACGGTCATGGGGTTGGCGACGGCGTCTTCTCGGGGGTCCTCGACGCGCACAAGGACAACGGTGATGTTGTCCAGGCCGCCGCGCTCGTTGGCCATCGAGACCAGCCGCTCGCTGAGGTTCTTCATGTCGTCGGTGGACCCCAACAAGGTGGCCAGCTCATCGTCGGTGACGTGGCCGGTGAGCCCATCGGTGCACAGCAGGTAGATGTCTCCGGCTTTGAGGCTGAAGGTGCGCGTGTCGATCAGGACGGTCTCTTCAAGACCAAGCGCGCGCGTCAGGAGGTTGGCCATGGGGTGATTGTTGGCCACCTTGGAGCGCATTTTCTGGCCTCGGATCATCTCCTGCGCCCAGGTGTGATCGCGGCTGAGTTGGTGCATGACGCCGCCTCGGTGGACGTAAAGGCGGCTGTCGCCCACGTGCGCCATGATCCCCTTGCCGCGGACCACCAGCAGCGCGGTGAGGGTGGTGCCCATGCCGTTTTCGGTCTCGGCCAGTTGAAAGATCTCTTTGGCCGCGATGCCAATGGCGCGGCGCAGCAGGCGCTCCATGGCGGCCACGGACTGCTTGCTGCCCTCTTTGCCCTTGAGCGCCTCCTTCAAACACTCATACACGGATAAGAGCGCACGGCGAGAAGCCATCTCGCCGTCATCCTGACCACCGATGCCGTCGGCCACGACATAAATGCCCATCCCACCGTCAAGCAGGAGGCTGTCTTCGTTGATCTCGCGCTTCTTTCCGACGTCTGAAATTCCGGCGCTTAGGATGTTCATGCCTGAGGGACTCCGCGGTTGGCGTTGCGACCTTTGGCGCACCATACCACGGGGCGACGCGCTCATACCAAAGTGCCGACGCAGAGTTTGCACCAACCGCGCGCTGGGTTGGTCAAGCGCTCCATACCAAAATGCAGACGAAAGGGGACGTCTGTATTTTGGTATCAGAAACCCATTGAACCGCTGACGTCGATGCTTTCGATGTGGATGGCTTCCGGTCCGGGGATCAGCCACTGGTTGCGGTAGAGGGGCCAAAAGACCAACCCTTGTCCTTCGACGGCCAGCGTCTGGCCCGCGCCGCCGTCTTCGGTGATGGTGACCTGCCCTGCGACCGCAAACCAGAACCGTCCTTCGCCCGAGAGGATGATCTCCAGGGTGTTGCCGGCAGACATGTCGATGGGGGCGCCAGAGACGGGTTGGAAGGGTTCCTGGTAGCGCACAAAGAGCTCCCAGCCCTGCTCGTCGTCAAAAATGACTCCGATGTAGTTGCCCTGACGGTGGCGGCTCTGATCGATGGGCACAAACCCGGCGCGCTCCTCGCGGTAGGGCCCATCGTAGGCCTGCGCCACGGCGTCGATCATGGGCTCGGAGCGCTCCAGGGCCAGGACGGCGTCAAACTGTTCTTGGGGCACCAGGGCGCGCAGGGCGCCAAACATGACCATCTGGGTGTCGGTTTGACCCCAGGTTTCAGAGTTTTCGGCGCCCAGATCCAGCAAAATCGCGCCAGCGTCGATGCCGGTGGCGCAGCCGATCACCGAGGAGCGTCCGTTCACGGTCGTGTCCGAGTTCGAACCCGACGGTGATCAGCCCCAGGCGATCGCCGCCCTGTCCGAGGGCATCACCTCGGGTGCGCGGTTCCAGACCCTGCTCGGCCTCACCGGCTCGGGCCAGTCGGCCACGATCGCCTGGACGATCGAGCAGGTCCAGAAGCCGACCCTGATCCTGGCACCCAACAAGAGCCGCGCCGCCCAGCTCGCCCAAGAGATGCGGGAGTTCTTCCCCGACAACCGCGTCGAGTACTTCGTGTCGTACTACGACTACTACCAACCCGAGGCGTACATCCCGTCGAGCGACACCTTCATCGAGAAGGACTCGTCGATCAACGAGGAAGTCGAGCGGTTGCGCTATTCCGCGACGAACTCTCTGCTCACCAGGCGCGACACTGTCGTGGTGTCC
>CAKZKQ010000012.1 GCA_937123825.1 uncultured Pseudomonadota bacterium | reverse complement strand
TCGTCGTCGTCGATGCTCGACGAACCCCCGGTTCGTCTGTGCTCTCCTCCTCGACCTCGACACCATCGGCCTCGCCGGAGCTTGGTTCCAATTGTCAGACAGAACCTAGTTGGGCTCCAGGCGCTTGAGTTGGAAGGGGATGGGGGCGGCAAAGCGCGGGATCATGTCTGTGGTCATGGGGATGTCGTCGTTGTAGACCTTCAAGTCGACGTGTCGGACAAAGGCGTTGAGGCAGCCCATCAGCTCCAGCTCGGCCAGGTAGCGCCCGATGCAGCGCCTTGGTCCGTGCAAAAAGGGCGCAAAGGCCACCGCTGAGCGCCCATCGCCGGGGCGGTCCAGCCATCGTCTGGGGTTGAAGTCCTCGGGGTCGGGCCAGCGCTCGGGGTCGTGGTGGAGGGGGTAGAGGAGCAGGAGCATCTCGGTGCCTGCTTTGAGGTCAAAGGCGTCCGTGCTGAGGTCTTCGCCCAGTTTGCGCGCCACGCCCATGGTGGCGGGGTAGCGCCGCTGCACTTCGTGGAGGAAGGCGTGGCAGAGCGGCAGCTTGTCTTTGTCTTCTCGCTGCGGGTGGGGGCACTGGCCGAGGGCGTCGTTGAGTTCCTGGCGCAGGGCCTGGCGCCATTTGGGGCGCTGGCCAAGCTCGTAGAGCACGGCGGTCATGATGTAGTGGACAGCGTCGTAGGCCCAATAGATGTGGGTCAACTCGGTGGTGACCTCGGTGACGTCAAGGCCCGCTTTGTCGTGCAGCAGCCTGCCCCAGCAGTGCTCCGGGGCGTTGGGCAGGGCGGCGGCGACGAGCGCTTCGATCTGCTCAAAGCGCTCTTTGAGGGCGCGTTGATACCAGGGCAGGCGAGCAAGGCGACGCAGCGAGACGTGGGGGACGTCCAGGCGATCTTGCGGGGTTTCCAGGCGGTGGAGCCACTGTGTCAGCGCTTTGCCAAGCGGGTGCTTTGGGACAAGTCCCAGGGCGTGGTCCAGAAAGACCGCCTGACCCAGCGCCGTGGCCACGCCCGCCAGATCCGGGCCGCTGCCACGTTCGACCTGATGCATTGCCAGCGTGTGGATGTGGGCGGCGTACGGGATCACTTTGGAGCGCTTGAGGGCGGGCATGAGCGTCTGGATGCGCTGCAACCACGGGTCGTGGTCTTTAAAAAGGATGCCGTCGAGCCCTGGCAGCGCGGTGGCCATTGAGCGGTGCAGGCGAGAGCGGTCGGTGGTGTGGGGGCGATGGTAGAGGATTTTGGCGGCCAGCGCGGGGTCGCAGGTCGCCACCAAAGACGCGTCGAGTCGAAAGGTTGGACCGTACGTCGAGATGATCTTCGACCAGCCCTCACGGGGCCCCTGCGCCTTGAGCGTGTTGGCCAACTGGCGGTTGGATGGGCCTTTTGGGGGGCGACGTCGAGCAGAACCAAACATGCAGGCTCCACAGGTGTGTGGGACTATTTTCTCAAGACGTTAAACAAGATGCGCTCTCGGATACGTTCAGGGTTGTAAACCTCGGTGAGCAGGGCGTCAAGGCAGGAGGATGACTTGGACGCCATCGGCGGCGGGTTCGATGTATCGCCACGCCGACAGCGGCTCTTCTTGTCCGGTCAGGGTGACCACAAAGGGGGCGCCGCGCGGGGTCTGGGTCAGGGTGATGGCCTCACCGGGGGAGAGCGTTTGTTGGAGGACGCGCTGGCAGTCTCCGGGTTCGAGGATGAAGAGGTCCAGGGCGCCTTCGGGGCGTTGGTTGGTGAAGGTGATCTGCTCCAACATGGACAGGACGTCGTTGGGGTCGTGGTCGCAGGTGATGGTCTGGGGGTTGATGCGCCGCGCGCCCTGGGGGCTGTAGGAGGCGGTGGCGTCGGGGGGGACGCGGAAGGGTTCAATGGTCTCCAGGCAGCCCGTCAGGAGGGCCAGCGAGAGCACAAGCAGCGCGCGCGGGGCGTTGGTCTGTGTCATGGTGGGTCTCTCCTAGAAGGCGATCTTGAAGTTGACGTTGAAGAAGTCGCGGGCGTAGGGAAAGGCCTCAAAGAGGTTGGGGTCATTGTAGCCCACGCGCAGCAGCCCCAGGTCGGCCACGACCGAGAGGCGCTGGCCGCCTTCGACGCCCAGAAAGGGCGCTTCGGGGAAGTCGATGAGGCCAAAGTCCACGCGAAACCCAAAGAGGCTCTCTTTAAAGCCCGGGGTGTAGATGGAGCCGTGGAGCTTGTGCAAAAAGGGCTCGGGCTCGACGGCGTATGAGAGCGACAGGTCCATCCGCGCCCATGCGCCCAACTCAATGCCGGTCTGCGAGTAGTTTCCGGTGGTTAGCCTCAGAGATTCGGGTTCGGGATCGTCGCTTTGGGTGGCGGCGCCGGTGCTCAGTTGTTGGCGGCGCGTCCACAGCGCCGAGGAGCCCAGGGCGTCGATGAGCTTGATGGCCTGGAAGCCGGCCTGGAGCAGAGGGAGGCTCTGCAGCTCCTGGGCGACGAGCACCGAGGCGAAGAATTTGATCTTGGGCACGGTCAGGTTGGTGTAGAGCCCCCGGTTGAAGGCGTACCCCAGGTAGACGTCGCCGTAGGAGCCCAAATCGGCCTCGGCGCCCAGAATAAAGTCCCCCGTGACGCGCTGAAAGCCCGCGTCGTCCTCAAAGGCCAGCACCGCGGGCGGCAGATAGGTCCCCAGCAGCCCAATGGCGGCAAATTGGTAGGTCTGGAAGAAGCGGTTGCCGTTCTGAAGCACGCTGGCCGTCACCCCGCCCGCAGAAAAAAGCCCCAAAGACGCCTGTTCATCGCCAAACTCAAACTCCAGCAGTGGGATCCGCAGGGCGCTGTTGGCCGCATAAAGGTCCAGACCCTGGAGCCCATAACGCAGATCTCGCCCGCACCCGCTGCCGCCGTTGACCACCGGCAGGCGCACAGCGTTGGTGATCACGTTGACCTCCCAGGCCCACATCGGCACCGGCGGGTCGTCGGCGTCGTAGTCCAGGCCCAGGTCTTCGCTGAACTCCCCGCGCAGCGGCGAAGGCGCCCGCATCACGCGCTCAAAGAAGCCCACGGTGCCAAAGAGTTGGGCGTTGGTCTTGCGCGCCTTGAAGGCGTTGAGGAAGGGCACCGTCCCCTCGATGGGGCTGGGGATGCAGTCTCCGATGTCGCTGCTGGGCACCGCCGCGGGAGCAGGCTCCAGCGCGTCCAGAAAGTCTTGATCCTGGGCCTGTGCGAGCCCTCCAAAGGCCACCAGCGCCATCGCCGCCGCCATCGCACCACACACATGCTTCATGGGGTCGCCTCCTCTTGCGCCTGCAAGATCAGCGGGCACTTGTCCGAGAGCGCCAGATAACCGGCCACGCCGCCGTCGGCCTCGATGTCTTCGATCTGGCTGCACGGCGCGTTGAGGATCTTGGTGGGGCAGTCGTAGTAGGCTGCGATGGGCTCGGTGCCCACGTCCTGAACCAGGCAGCGCGTGCGCGCTTGAAAGCGGTCAAAGCTCTCGGTGGCCCGCTGGGCGTCGTCGGTGCAGGCGTGCACGCGATTGGAGACGGCAAACGCTGCGTCCAGGCAGACCCTGTCGGCCGGCAGCGGTTCAAACTGCTCGCCGCAGCCCACTACCCCCACACCAAACAGACACACCCAGACCAACCGCCAACATGGTGTCAATGTCATGGATTTCCTGATAAAAATTCACAAATGTCACAGTACTTCGAAAGGCAAAGTATTGATTCTTCGAGGAGGGGTCAAGCGACCCTCGCCCGTTCCTGGGAGGGCAGGGTAGGCGGCGAAGCTCGCCTCCCTGCCGGCCTGTGTTTTCTACAAGGACGATGTTTTGAGCCAGAGGTGACACATTTGGTCCGCTGCGTTGTTAGGACTGTTTTTGGAAGCCTGCAGGAGGCATGGGGTTGATGAAAGGAGCAGCTATGAAAGCGTCTTGGATGGTGGTGTTGTGTGTGTGCGCGTTGTTTGCGGTGGGTTGCGGAGACGATGGTGATGGGGGAGGCGAGGACAATGACTCAAACCCAGACCCCGTGCCAGAGAAGGAGGTGTGTGAGTTTGAGGCGTGCGGCGGCGATCCCGCCGGGACGTGGAGCCTTGAAGGGGAGTGCGGCTTTGAGGGCCGGACCGACATCGACCCGGAATGCCCGGGCGCCTTTTTGCAGGCCGAAGGCGTGGGCCTGTCTGGCCAGAGCGACCTGTCCTTTGAAGACGACGGAAGTTGGGGGCTGACCTACAACCTCACGGGGAGCTTTCAGTTTTTTGTGCCCAAGGAGTGCCTGGGAGAGGCGACCTGCGAGGATGTGGAGGGGCGGCTTCACCTGACCCAGAGTGACAACTGGGCGTGCCCGGACACCGGCGAGGCGTGCGACTGCCTCAACCCCACAGAGACGTCGCTCAACGACGGCGGCGTGCGCGACAGTTGGCGGGTGGAGGGCAACACGATCATCGCCACAGACACAGACGACGAAGACCAGGTCTTTGAGTTCTGCATTGAGGGCGACACGATGACGGTGAAGGACGGCGATGGGTTTGTGTTGACCTTCTCGCGTGCGTTCTGAGCGTCATTTGACGCTTTGGGGCAAGGCGCGCGGCATCATGGTGTCGTGCGCTCCTCCGAAGTGTCTTTCTGGCCCCTGTCCAAAGCTCGCCGTTCCCGATTTCCAGGGTGCCGCGGGCTTTTTGCGTTGTGACGGGGAGCGGGGCGAGCTTGCGCCGCCCCTGGGCGGCGCATTTGGGGCGAGATCAGGGGTTGAAGGCGGCGCGGTATTTGTCGTGGAGGGGCTTCTTTTGGCTGTGGGCGCCGGTGCCGTGGGTGAGGCGTTCCAGGAAGAGGCGCCCGTCGGGGTCGAGGCCGTAGGCAAAGCGCACGAGGTATCCCTGGTCGCGGTCGGTGGCGCTGTGGCCGCCGAACTCATGGAGGTCGGTGGCTTTGGTGACGCGGATGTGGAGTTGCGATTGGGCGGCGTCCAGGACTTCGA
The DNA here is from genome assembly GCA_937123825.1 of uncultured Pseudomonadota bacterium. Classification (GTDB taxonomy): domain Bacteria; phylum Myxococcota_A; class Bradymonadia; order Bradymonadales; genus CAKZKQ01. The sequence continues at coordinate 373 of CAKZKQ010000012.1, read as the reverse complement.
TCTGGCCTTTTTCTTCGCTGAGGTAGCCGCCCATGCCGCTGCCGCCGCTGCTGTGGGCGCGGTAGTGGTGGTGTTGGCTAAAGAGGATGTGGTTGTGGTGGGTGCCAAAGCGGCGCGCCGCCAGCGCGGCCAGGATGGTGCGATCGGTGTCGGTCAGAGGGGTGCCGCCGGGCTGGGTGGGGGCTGGCGGAGGCGTTTTGCGACGGCGTTTGGGCGCGTTCTGGGTGGTCTTGGGGGTGGTTTGTGGCTTTGGCGCAAGTCCCAGGGTCTGGAGGGTGTGCTGTGGCCAGGCGCCCTCCTGGATGCTTTGGGTGTCGGGGTCGATGTGGATGATCAGGCGGCCTTCGGGGTTGGCGCTGAGCGTGCAGTGGTG
>CAKZKQ010000011.1 GCA_937123825.1 uncultured Pseudomonadota bacterium | reverse complement strand
CCAAAGTTGAGCGTCAGGTCCAGTTGGGGCAGGGCGGCATCGGCGCTGACCCCGGCGGCGATCTTCTGGGCGGCCAGTTGTTGGCGCAGCACCCGGACCTGGGTGTTGTTGAGCATGGCCTGTTTGATGAGCGCGTCGGCGCTGAGCGTCAGCGGCGCGGGGGCCTGGGTGGGGGCGGGCTTGTAGGGCGGCGGTGCGCCTCCTGCGGGGTCGCCCATCAGGCGCGCCAACTCAACGCGGCGGCTGAGCAGGTCGTTCTCTGCCACCAGGAGCGACTCCTCAAGCAGCACGATTTGCCCGTCGATGACGTCGATCTCGCTGGCGGCCAGGGAGCCTGCTTCGATGAGGGCTTCGGTGGCCTGACGCTGCTCGGTGGCGATCTCCAGTTGGCGTTGGCGCACTTGCAGGGCCTCGGCGGCGAACGCCAACTCCTGGTAACCAAGGAGGACTTCGAGGATGGCCTGCGAGGCGGCGGCTTCGAGCTGGATGGTGGCCAGATCTCGCTGGCCGCGCGCGGTGCGGATGCTGGCCAGGCCAACATCGCGCCCAAAGCCCCGCAGCAGCGGTTGGCGAAGCGTCAGGCTCAAGGTCTCCTGGTAGTTGGGGCCGATGCGATTGATCTCGCGCACCCCCCCAGGCAGGACAAAGGGCTGCTCGGACTCAAAGCGCGTCACATCGAGCGCCAGCGTCAGGTCCAGGCCCCAATCAAAGCGTTTGATGAGCTGGCCCTGACCACGGGTGATGTTGGTGACGCGCACGCCCTCCTCAAAGAGCCCCTGGGTGGGCTCCTCGTTGTAGAGATAGCTGCCGTCAAAGCTCACCACCGGGCTCAAGGCCGATTCTTCGCCCTGGGCTAGTCGATCGGCGCGCCGCAGCGCCAGGCGAGACTGGAGCAACTCGGGGTGACCCTTCATGGCTTTGTCCAGCGCTTCTTCAACGGTCAGCGGTTGTGCCTGGGCGTGCGCAACACCAGAACCTGCCGTTGCGGCCAGCAGGATCAGGGCGCAAATGGCTTTCAGCAAGGCTTTCAGGATCTGTCCTCCGTCATGTTCCCACACCTCCGCGGCGATTGTGGTCCAAGCCCACCAGGGGCGCAACCCCACCATCCAACCCGCGTCCCGCTCTGATTCATCCCCTGCGTTTCTGAAACGTTGGCGCCCACACATGACACGGCTTAGTGTAGAATTGTTGCATCGACGCGACGTTTGGTGCGTCCATTTGGTTTGAAGTTGCACCAGGGCAACCATTATGAACCTCACCGATCTTTCCAGTTTTGTGGCCGTTGTGGAGCAGGGCACGATCACGGCGGCGGCCCGCGCCCAGGGTGTGCCGAAGTCGACCATAAGTCGGCGCGTGGCGCGCTTGGAAGAGGCGCTGGGGGTGCAGTTGTTGCTGCGCTCGACGCGTTCGCTGACGGTCACCGACGAGGGGCACCTGCTTTACGCCCGGGCCCAGGGGGCGTTGCAGGAGATTCAGGACGCTGGCCGCGTGGTGCGCGAGGGGCGCGATGAGCCCAGAGGGCGCTTGGTGGTGACGGCGGCGCAGGACCTGAGCAGCTCAATGGCCTTTGGGGAGCTTTTGGTGGCCTACAAGCGCCGTTGCCCGATGGTGACGGTGGACGTTCACCTGGATTCGCGTTTTGTGGACTTGATGACCGGCGAGGTGGACGTGGCGCTGCGCGGCCACAAGGCCCCGCTGGAGGGTGGTGGCGGGTTGATGGTCCGCACGCTCAGGAACCTTGTGGCGGGATTTTATGTGGGGCGCGATTATGCCGAACAACATGGTGTGCCGCATGAGCTAGAAGAGTTTTTGGACCATCCCATCGTCGCCCACCGTTATTCGGAGCGGCCCACGTTGCGTTCGGTCCAGGGTCAGGTGTGTGAGTTGGACATGTCGGGCGCCGCGATGCGGGTCAACGACTTCAGCCTGGTGCGGGTTTTGGTGCTTCAGGGTTTGGGGGTGGGGCTCTTGCCGGTCTTGTACGTGACCGATCCTCGCCTGGTGCGGGTCTTGCCGCAGTGGTCTGCGCCGCTGGGGAGGGTTTCGGCGGTGTGGCCCGAGACGCGCTTTCAGTCGCCCAAAGTGCGCATCTTCATTGATATGGCCGCGCAACATTTCAAGAGGCTCAGCGCGCCTTTGCCTCAGGTGGTCTCAGGATGAGGGTAAAACGCGGTCATTTGCTGACAATACCTTGTGAATGTGCCCCAAAACGCCCAAAATCAACGGTGGCAAAGCAATCCTGGTGTCTGTGTGCGGTGTGTGAGGCGACATCAGTCGATCGACGACTTCACTTGTTTGAATGATCTCGACAGGTGGCGCGTGGTGTGGCGCGTGCTCTGTGGGGTCTGGGGAGCGAGAGCGCTTTGATAAGACTTCGGCTGGATCTGGGCAAGAGTGCCCGCGAGTATGCGTTCCATCGCGCCGAGATCTCCATCGGTCGCAGCCCCATCAACGATTTGAGCGTGCCTGTCGAAGGGGTATCGGCTCGTCACGGGCGGCTGCGCTTTGTTGAGGGGCGGTGGCGCTTTCAAGATCTGGACAGCCTCCACGGCACACAACTTCTGCGCGCTGGCACCGCGCGCCCGCTTGATGAGCGTGAGGCCCTTGTTGAGGAGGGTGATGTGCTCTTGCTTGGCGGCGTGGCACAGATGGCGTTGTTGGAGATGAACGACAGCGCCGCGCTGGGCGACGCCCTGGTCCACGTGCCGTTTGAGCCGTTTGAGGTCGCCACCCCGTCGTTGGAATCCTTTGAGCCCACGGCGGTGCAGGCGCTGGCGGCGCTTTCGTTGGCTCAGATCTCGGCGCCAAACACGACCTCGTTGGTGCGCAAGGCGTCTGAATTGATGGGTCAGGTCATTGGGCTCAACGTCTCTGGCGCTGGGTTGATGCGTCACGGGGGCGGGCCGCTGCGGCTCTTGTGGCTCGACGCCAACGCCGACAAGCTCAAGGGCGCCGCGCTCTCGTTGACCAGCGATGACCGCCTGCGCTTGACCGAACTGGCCGTCCAACCCGGACTCCTCCATCACCCCATCAGCCAAGAGGGTTCGGGCCAGACTCGCCTCATGATCGCCGCCTTCACCGAACATGCCCTGCACGCCTTTTGCCTGGTGGTTGATGTGGAGACCTCTGCGTTGACGGCCAAGCAGGAACAGATGGCGTGCGCGTTGGGCCAAGCGCTCAGGCCCATTTTGTTGGGGTTGGCGCGCGAGAAGAACAGTTTGGACCGCGTGGAGGCTGTGCGGGCCGAAAACCGCTACTTTCGGGAGCGTCAGCGGCGCCATTATCTCTTTAAGGAGCTTGTCACTGAGTCTGCGGCCATGCGCCGGGTCTACGAGCGGCTCGGCGAGCTGGTTGAGCGCCCTGGACCGGTGGTCCTGGTGGGCGAGGCGGGCACGGGCAAGGAGCTGATCGCGCGGGCCGTGCACCACCTCAGTGAGCGTTCGGACCATATGATGGTCACCCAGCGCTGCGCAGGCCAGGACAGCGCGATGTTGGACTTGGAGCTTTTTGGTGCTGGCGCGGCTGGACGCGCAGCCCAGCTCGGGGTGCTGGAGTTGGCCGAGGGTGGCACGGTCTTTTTGAACGAAATCGAGCACCTGCCCCAGCTTCTTCAGGCCCGGCTCTTGAGGGTCATCAAAGAGGGCGAGGTTCGCCGCCATGGTGAAGAGGTGGCGCGGCACGTGGATGTAAGGCTAGTGCTGGCGACGCACAAGGATCTGGCCCAGTTGGTGGCGCAGGGGTCTTTGCGGCGCGAGCTGCACGCCGCGCTGCAGGATCAGGTGCTCTTTGTGCCGCCGCTGCGCCAGAGGGTGGAGGACATCGAGCCGTTGGCGAAGATCTTCTTGCAGATTTTTGCGCGCCGTTACGGCGTGGAGGCTCCCGCGCTGGCGCCCGAGACGGTGGCCGTGCTCAAGTCACATCTGTGGCCAGGCAACGTGCGCGAGTTGCAGACGCTGGTGGAGGCGGCGCTCTTGCGGTGCAAGGATGGCGTCTTGTTGCCGAGTCACTTTGGGATGGGCAACGGCGAGGCGGTGTGATGGCGACGTTATTGGGGGCGCGAGCGGGCGGTTTTGATGGCGTCCTGAAGCGCCCGCGTCAGGTCGGGATCCTGTGAGCCGAGCTGCTCGGCGAAGGTCTCCATGGCCTTGATGGTGTCGTCGGTGGCGATCTGCCCCAGCGCGTCGGCCACAGCCAGGCGGACTTTGGGATCGCTGTCTTTGAGCGACTCCAGCAGCGCTGGCGCTGCCCGGTCATCGGGGAGGAAGCTAAACGCCTCGGCGATTTTGAGCTTGTCGTCGATGTGGGCCACGGGGTCTTCAAGGATTTTGGAGTACTTGAAGATGGCGCGCTCATAGTTGAGGAAGGCCTGAGTGCTGGCCTCTTGATTGCCCTGTTGTTGGTTGAGGCCGCCGATCTCGATGTGGGCCCGCAACAGCAGTGGTTGGGCTGCCAGCGCCTGCTCAAACCCGGCGATGGCCTCGGGGATGCGACCGTTGTCTTTGTAGGTCTGGGCCAGGACAAAGGTCAACTCGGGCAAGACCGGTGCCTTGCGGTAGAGCGCTTCGAGCATGGTCAGCGCTTCGGCCTGGCGGTTTTGCTGGCGGTAGAAGTCGGCCAGCAAAAGAATCCCCGAGATTTTGATTCCCGACAGCTCTGGTGTGTTGCGCAGCGTCTCAAGGGCTTGCTGGGCGGCAGCGTCGTTGCCTGCGGCCAGGGCCTCTTTGGCGGCGCGGATCAGATCTTGTTGGGTCAGGGTTGGGTCCTGAAGGTAGTCGAGCCGCTTGGGATCAGGCGCAGGCAGCTTGCCCTTGGGGGGCGCAGGCGGTTTTGCGTCGGCCTTGTCGGGGGACTTGGCGGCCTTGTCGGCCGCGGCGCCCGCGTCGGCTTTGGAGGGTGCAGGGGCGACTTTGTCGTCTGGCACGGCCTTGTCGGGGGGCTGGGCGGCTTTGGGGGCCACGGTCTGGCCTTTGTTGCCGACACTGACCGGGGGCGGCGCGGGTTCCGACTTGCAGGCCGTCAGCGTCAGCATCAGCAGCGCGATGCACAGCAGCGCAGGCCCAACGAGGGTGCGGCGTTGCGGTGGCTGCGCTTGGTGTTTGGACAAGGTGGGCGCGTGGGTGGTGGCAAACACGCGCGGGCTGGGCGCGTGCGTTGTCGGGCGTGGGTTGTCGGGTGCTGACATGGGTGCGTGGCTCAGTCCTGTTCGATGGGCAAGCGCAGCGTGAAGGTTGTCCCCTGACCGGTCTGGGTCTGGTAGTCGATGGTCCCGTGGTGGTCCTCGACGATCTTTTTGACGATCGCCAACCCGAGCCCTGTGCCCTGTTCCTTACCTACAGTCACAAAAGACTCAAAAAGGTTCTCACGAATTTCGGGCGGGATGCCGGGGCCGGTGTCCGAGACGGTGAAGACCACGTCCTGATCGTCTTTGTGGATGACGACAGAGAAGTTGCCGCCGTCGGGCATGGCTTCGGCGGCGTTGCGGGCGAGGTTTGTCAGCGCGCGCTTGATCTTGACCTCGTCTATTTTGGCGGCGCCGCCGTATTGGGTCTCGATGTGGACCTCGACGCCTCGGTTGGCCATGTCGCGCCGCAGCAGCTCATCAAGCTCGTCGGCGATCTTGTGGAGGAAGACCTTGCGGAAGAGGATCGAGGTCTCGCCCCTGGCAAAGGCCAGGACCTCTTTGGTCATCTTGTTGAGGTGATCAAACTGCTTCAAAACCGAGTCGGCGTACTCGCGCCGGACGCCGGAGTCGTTCTGGGCGGCCATCAACTGGACGTAGCCAGAGATGATGGTCACGGGGGTTTTGAAGTCGTGGATGACGCCCGAGAGCATCTGGCCGATGGTGGCCAGGCGGTTGGCCTTCTCCTGGCGCTCGCGGTAGAGCGTGGTGGCCACGGCGCGCGAGACCTGCCCGGCCATCAGGCTCAGGAGTTTGAGGTCGCTGGCGTCAAAGCCGCGGCGTTGGATGGTGTGGTCCAGGTCTTGTTCTTCATCGCCAAGTCCGTCTTCGTCGCCATCAAAGAGGGCTGTGGGGAAGACGGCGCCGGTGCGGTTCATCAACCCAAGGGTGCCGATGCAGCGGTCCTGGGCGTAAAGCGGCACGGCGATGATGCTGTGGATCTCCAGACCGAGCGTGGCGCCTTGTTGGACACAGACCGGGTCGTGGTGATCGTTGCAGATGTGGGGCTCGCCGGTCTCCATGACGGAGGTGCTGGTGCCGCTGCCGATGGGCAAGCTGGTGAAGAAGCAGGAGGCATTCTTGACGTATGCCTTTGGAGGCTCGAGTGCATACGACGGAGCGTCGCTGAAGGAGGCCCATGCCCGACTGCATCTTCAGAACTCGCACTTTGACGCGACTGCGGGACACC
>CAKZKQ010000010.1 GCA_937123825.1 uncultured Pseudomonadota bacterium | reverse complement strand
CACACCAAACTCCAAAACGCGGGGTTTGTAAGGCCTCAAACCACAGCAACCCAGGTGCGCGCCGCCCTCTCTAAGAAAAATGGGCCAATACTGCACCCCACTCTGCAGCTCCAACGCCACCTCCGACGCCAAACGCGCCTCGACCTGCGCGCTGGACAAACGCCCACGCGCATCAATCAACCGCGTCACGCGCTCATCACCCCACAACCCCACCGCCAGCGGCAAATCATCGGCCCTCCAACGCCGAAAACCCACTCGCCGCGACACCAAAAAGAAGCCCTCTCCCCCCATAACGCCCCCCAACGCCCCCCAAAAGCACACCCAAACAAGCCAAAGCACACCCAAACACCCCACAAGGGCACTTCCATTCACCCCGCATCGGTAAAAAGTGGTTGCCGCTGCGCTCCAAAGAGCCTGTGTCCAGGCTCAAGATGACAACCCACCCCAACGTCCCCAAAACAACCACGCACGGTTCGAAATGATCTGGTCGAATTTGACCTGTATGATGTGATGAACAGGCCCTCCTCCTTCTAAGACTGCTTAACCATCAACACATGCCACTATTTATGTCACAAATCAGAAACGAGCCTTCTCACCAAAGAAGGGGCACAACAGCTACACTGGGTAGCCAGGAGCAATTTGTGGGCTCAACCAAATCAATCCACGCGCTGGACGGCTTCGGGAAAATCACTATGAAGTACGATTCTATGGCCTCACTCACCCTGATGTTGGCCGTCGCCCTGCTGGGTTGTTCTGAAGAGGATGACATAAAAATCGTCCAGGCTGGTCAGAACCTCAGCGGATCATCCTTCTTTAAATACTCTAACCCCGATGGGGACAATGACTGCGACGGTGATTGTGATTCCACTACAGACGTTTGCAACGTAGTAAACGGAACTCATTCGCTCGTGCTGATGCGAGCTTCTGATTACATACTGTCTGAATATGACAGTGATTGTGTTTCAAACTCTGCATTTTCAAAGACTTTTAAGTTCAAGGCGGAAGTGCTCGGAGTTGCTGCTGGTGCAAGCCTACCAGAAATGATAACCATGTCCACACCTAAGATTGGCTTTGACACAGAAAAATGCTTAGAGTCAAGTGTGTTCCTTGCCAGTGTTCGTTTGGTTAATGGACGTCCTTGGGCTGGTTTTTGTCTGCCTGTAGAACCAACTAACTTGGAACCTGAACCTCTCAACAGTTCAAGAAGAATACAGCTGCCAAGTTCTTTTGAAGAACTCTCTCGGCAAAGCATTGAAGCTATGGCTGACTTTGAGAATGTTTGCGCCGATGAGCGACCAGGAGATTTTGAGATAACAGATAACATTTTTGCACGTTTGGAAGAATGCCCTCCCCCAGCTCCTTTCGTGCCTAACAACGATCCACCCGAAGACGATGAAGGCGAGGAATCGCCTAACGATTGAGTCCTTTCAACCAATTGGTCTGTGGAAATGTGAGAAAGACCAAGGAGGTGAGGCAATTCAGACAACTTCGCCCTCAAACCAGTCATCATATGGACGAAAACCAACCCGAAAGGCTTATTTTGCACAAAACACCAACTGCAACAATCAGCGCAATCATTGTCTCTTTGAGCTGCGGATGCCAACAGAGTGCCGAAACCAATGTTAGCATCCCAGACATTATATCTGCAGGACAGAACTTCACGGGCAAAAACGCCATAAAATACCCAACACTCAACTCACAAGACTGTGAGGATCCAGACGGTTGTATTGAAACAACTGATATGTGCACATTCGTGACATTTGCAGATTCCTTTGCAATAACGCAAGGCAATGGACAAATAAACCATAAACATTACGACAGCGAATGCATTGGCGTAGAGTCCCACGAACCATATACAACAGCCGATGCCACAGTTAACGTTCTTGGAGTATTGGCAGGAAGTTCACTCAACAGAGAAGAGAAAGTATTTTTTTGATGAAGGTGTTGGCAGCGATTGTGCCTATGGGATAAGCATCATGTCATTAATGATTCAAGATGGCTACAAAGTTGTAAGAGGCTGTATACCTATAGAAATGCTAACATCAAATTCACCAAACCAGAATCCGGCGGACATTAATCTTCTGCCAGACAACTTCGAGGATCTTTCCACTGAGTCTCAAAGCATCATCGGCAGATATCCGTCCGTCTGCATGGAAGAATGGCACATCACCAAAGACGAGTATGAAAGAAGCCTAGAGTTCATTTCAAGAAGAAATGCTTTCATAGCATCAGCGTCAAACTGCGAAGAAATCCCACCGGAAGACTTAAGAAATCCAGATGAAGGCCCAATGGATGACACTGAATAGAACGGGACGCCTGTGGACCCACCTCTGCTGAGTCTCATCCATGTCGCCATCGACAGGTTTAACTCGGTGGTGTCCATTACAAACATCTCTCCATTCTACATCAACCACAGGCGGAGGCTCTACAATGAAAGCACCATTGACACAAATGGCCCTAACACTGTTGGCCCTGTCATCCTGCGTTCATCAAGACACACCAGACACAGACTCCAAAACACCAACAACGGATCATTCCGTCGCCTCTAAGCAGCCTTTAAATTGTTTCAAATTGGATCAAGATGAATGCATGACAGACGAACGCTGCATGCCAATCCACGGATACTCTTTAGATGTCAAAAGGAGATGCTCATACCCAGTTCAATATGCCTTTTGCGGGGATGCTCACCCAACAATAGATGGGGTGGAATCGGTATTATTCAAAGACAGCATATGCTGGTTTATCTATGAAACAGAACAAGTACCGATGGGTTGGCAAGATCTGGGTGACCAGCAACTTCCAGGATCGACATGTGATCCAATGCAATTCTCAAATGTTGCAGGATGTCCTTAAAACTTTCCGGCAGCCGCCAGAAAGGTGACCTTGCTGTTGGCCTCGCGCAAGCGGGCCGAGAGGGTGCGGACAAAGCTCCACAGCAGCTCCGAGCCCAACTCCGAGTCCTTGGCCATCAACTCGCGCAGATCGGCGCGGTCAATCACGCTCAACGTGCAGGACTTGCCCGCCCAGGCATCCGCAGACCGGGGCTCATCCTCCAAAAGGGCCATCTCGCCAAAATAACTGCCCTCTTTAAGGATCGCCAGCGCCTCCTCTCCAATCCCGGGGATGCTCTTGGAGATCCTCACCTGACCCTTCATGATCATGTACATCGCGCGCCCTTCGGCGCCCTCCGAAAAGATCTTCTCGGCGCGCCGGTACTCCCGCGTGTAGGTCAGCGCGGCGATCTTCTCCAACGACGCCTCCGAGAGGTGTCCAAAGAGATCAATCTGGCGCAGCTTGCCGGTATCGATGATGGTCCAGGCCATGTTGCCTCCTGCCTTGTTGTGTGACGCACACTGTTTGTAACAAAGACACCACCCCGACCTCAAACACAACCCCGCTCACACCAAAGATCGTCCCAATCGCCCATCACCATCGGCCGCCACACCATCAAAAAGCGCCATCAACCTCTCCCAAACCGCCCACCTCGACACACCCAACCGCAAGGCCACCCCATCGATCACCTTCTCCTCCAGCGCCGACACCCGCTTGCCCTTCCATAACTTGTCGGCCAAGACCACCAACAAAGGCTCCAACCCCTCCACCCCCTGCCACCGACCGTGGCTCACACACACATCGGCGACCTTCTCCTCCACCCCCAACTCCAAAAGCAACCTCCGCCCAGCCACCTCATGCGCCTTGCCCGGCCCGCTCAGCTCGCCGGGATGCTCCACCTTGCCCACATCGTGGAGCCACGCCCCCAAAAGCACCCACCGGGCATCCAACCCCTCCACACCCACCCCATCCACCAACAACTGCGCCGCCTCAGCCACCAACGCCCCATGACGCCGCAACCACAAAGGCGCCCCAACCTGCTCCAAAATCCGACCGGCCCGCACCGCCGCCTCACGCTCAATCGTCATCTCACCCCTTGAAAAGCACGCATCATCTCTTAAATTGCGCCCCCGACGGCCCCGCGCGGCCCCATCATCCACAAGGAAGACCACCATGACTCGCCAGACCACCACCCTCTACCGCCCCGTCGGCCCTCAGGAACTGGCACTGCTCGAAGCCGCCGACTGGAAGCGCTGGCCCCCGCGCCTGGAGGGCCAACCCATTTTCTACCCGGTCACCAACGCACAGTACGCGCGCGAAATTGCCCAGAAATGGAACGTCCCCGAAAGCGGCAGCGGCTTCGTGACCCGCTTTGAGGTCGACGCCGACTTCATGGCCCGCTACGACATCCAAACCGTCGGCGCCCAACACCACACCGAGTGGTGGGTCCCCGCCGAAGAACTCGACGCCCTCAACGACCACATCGTCGGCACCATCGAGGTCATCGAACGCTTTTAAAAGGCATCCACAAGATGGGCGCTCCCATGGCCTGAAATGATGGTGTGACGCTGCCTGCGCTCCAAAAATCGCAGGCGGTGTCACACCCATTGGCAACCCGTGTGACTCTCCTGTCCCATGGCATTGATAAGACCCCCTTTGAGGGTTTGCCCTGCGGGGGGCTAGGTGCTAGGTTGTCCTTGCAAAATGGCCCCTGACCTGCGGCAAAGCAGAGAAAACGCCACGCAGCGCCCCCAAAACCAAGGGAAGCCCGCAAAGGCCGCACTCAAAATTGCCCAACCGACACTCGCCAGAACATTTTGCGCAAACAATCAGGGCCAGAGCTGCAAACACAGACCAGGTTTGAGTCAGACCACTCCAAAGGGGAATTCAACATCCCCCGATGGGTCTGGCGACAGCGGTTTGCAGGCGTCCTGAAAAGCACGGCATCTGAGCAAGCACGGCGCTTGCGTTGCAGGAGGCTTCTTCTTGAAGGCGTACCGGAGACTTCTCCTTATTGTGGGCATGGCCCTGGTTTTGATGGCTTCGGCCTGCGGCACCGATGGCGCACCGTCCATCATTGAAGTGACCTCGGTGAGCAACACCACCGACGCTCAAGGGCCCTACGCGGTGCGCAGCACCGTGGTCGACGACGGGCAAGTCTCGACCGTTCGGCTCTGGGTCAACGTCAACGGCCCCAACCAGGACCCCGGCTTTGTCTTTGTCCCCCAGGACATGGGACCGCTCAGCGGCGACACCTGGTCCACCAGCATCGCAGGCCAACCCGTCGGCTCCCAGGTGACCTACTACGTCGAGGCCATCGACGACGGCGGCCGCCGCAGCACCTTCCCCGCCGACGCCCCCGACTCCGTGCTGGCCTTCAGCGTCATCGGACAGGTTCAGGACCCCGACAACCCCGACGCCGGAGACCCCGGCCGCGACGTCTACCTCGACCTTCCCCCCGAGGACGGTGGCATCTCTGACGCCGGCCCCGATGTCATTGAACCCGACACCGACGAACCCGACGTCCCCTTTGATGAGTGCTTCGTCAACTTTGTCTTCCCCTTTGAAGGCGCTACGCTGACCCTGCGCAACGACAACGACCCCGACCGGCGCGGCCTTCAGGTCAACATCACCGCCGACATCGGCCAGTTCCCGCCCACCGCCACCGCCGTGCTGCGGATCGACGACGGGCGCGAATTTGTCCAGGACCGACTGGTCGGCGGCCGCGTGGTCTTCCCGGGCGTCACCCTCAACGAGGGCGGCGTCTCCATGGAGCTGTCCATCCCACAGGCCGACAACCGCTGCTCCGACAGCGTCAACCTCAGCGTCGACCTGAGCCCCGAAGACTCCGACGGCGACACCATCCCCGACGACCTCGACAACTGCGTCCGCACGCCCAACACCGACCAGGCCGACTCTGACGGCGACGGACAGGGCGACGCCTGCGACCAGGACGTCGACGGCGACGGCCTGCGCAACGCCATCGACAACTGCCCCTTCACCCCCAACCGCGACCAGGCTGACCTGGACAACGACGGACAGGGCGACGCCTGCGAAGACGACCTTGACGGCGACGGCGTCATCGACCGCCTCGACAACTGCCCCCGAGGCGCCAACCCCGGCCAGGAAGACGCCGACGGCGACGGCATCGGCGATGTCTGTGACGGCGACGACGACGACGACGGCCTGGCCGACGCCATCGACAACTGCCCGCTGACACCCAACCCCGACCAGACCGACACCGACGGCGACGGTCAGGGCGACGAGTGTGACAGCGACATTGATGGCGACGCCGTGCCCAACGGCCGCGACAACTGCCCCTTTACGCCCAACACCGACCAAATCGACACCGACGGTGACGGCCAGGGCGACGCCTGCGACGGCGCCACCGACTGCGACACCGACGACGAGTGCGGCCCCGGCAGCATCTGCAACGACGGCTCCTGCGTCCGCCTGACCCCTTGCGCCAGCACCAGCGACTGTGAAGTCGGCTTCCTGTGCCGCGCTGGACAGTGCCTGCCCGCCTCGCGCCTGCCTTCCAACTCTTGCGAAGACACCAACGACTGCGACGAAGGTCTGGTCTGCTCCTTCAACCTCTGCACCCCCGAGCGCTGCTTTGACGCCGACGACTGCCCCACCGGGCAGCGCTGCTTCTCGGGCGAGTGCATTGATGAAGACTTCCCGCTGCCCGACAGTTGTCGTGAGGACGGGGACTGTGAAGAGGGCCGCCAGTGCCTGGCCAACCTCTGCGTGCCTCGCCAGTGCGAAGACGACGCCGACTGCGGCGGCGACTCCTGCATCCGTGGGTTCTGCGTGCCCTTTGAGCTGCCCATCCCCATCGATGAGTGCAACGATGACAGCGACTGCAGCGGCTTCTTCAGCCGGTGCTTCCTGGGCATCTGCGCCCCCGACCTGCCCTTCATCCCCGACGAATGCGTCGATGACCGCGACTGTGCGGACGGCGAGGCCTGCATTGTGGCGGTGTGTCTGCCGGCGCAGTGCTCGGTCCAGACCGATTGTGAGCAGGGCGAAGACTGCCGCTTTGGCTTCTGCGTGCCGGAGGACCTGCCTCCGCCGGTGCCCGGCACCTGCATCACCGACGACCAGTGCCCCGATGGGTCCAGCTGCCTCTTGTCCATCTGCATCCCGGACAGCGTGCCCATCCCCAGGCCCTGCAACGCAACCCCTGATTGCCCCGGCGATCAACAATGCCGCTTTGGCTTCTGCCTGCCGTTCTGACTCGAAACCAGGCACCGGCCATCCCAACACCAGACGCCAACGGCCCCGCACCACCGGGCCGGCGCCCACAGCGCCAAACCCAAACCCGGTGACGCCCTCCCCCAGGATCACACAAGGCCGCTGGACCAGGGGACCATGGATTTGCGCCCCCTGAACCCTCAGGAAGTCGAGACCCACCACCCGTGACCGCTCAGCCCAACGCCCACAGCGCCCACACCAGCGCCCCAACGCTGGTGGTCTCCCTTGACGCGCCCGCGACCCAACACCCCAGCGCCCGCAACCGCATCGGCGGCAAAGGCGCCGGATTGGCCGTGCTGCGCCGACACCGCCTGCCCGTCCCACCGGGCTTTGTGGTGACCACCGCCGCCTACCAGCGCGTCATCCACCAACAGGTCCGAGGCGTGCGCAACGGCGACCAACTGCGCCAGCGCATCCTCACCGCCGAGCTTCCCCAGGCGCTGATCGAACAACTCACCGCCGCCTTTGAAACGCTCACCGGCGACAACCCGCAAATGCCCTTGGCCGTGCGCTCCAGCGCCACCGACGAAGACGGCCAGGAGCTCTCCTTTGCCGGCCAACAAGCCAGCTACCTTGGCGTGCGCGGCCTCGACACCGTCATCGAACACGTCCGGCGCGTCTGGGCCTCCCTCTTCAACCCCGAAGCCCTCCTCTACCGCAGCGAAGCCTCTTTAGAAGCTCGCCCCCCAGAGATGGCCGTCGTCGTCCAACGCCTCATCGAGGCCCGCAGCGCTGGCGTGTGCTTCACCGTCAACCCCGTCAGCGGGGCGCGGCGCGAGATGGTGGTCTCCTCGGCCTTTGGACTGGGAGAAACGGTGGTGTCGGGCGGCGAAGCGGACACTTTTTACATCGACCGGCAAAACGGGCGCGTCCTGCGCCAGGAATTGGGACACAAAGCGCAGCGGCTGGTGACCTCGCAGAACGGGACCGAACACCAGGAAGCCAGCGACGCCGAAGCGGCCGAACCCAGCCTGACCTCGGCAGACTTGAGCCGAATCGTGCGCCTGGGCGCCCAGATCGAAAACCTGATGCAAGGTCCTCAGGACATCGAGTGGGCCTTTGACGACGACGGCGGCCTGTGGCTGCTCCAGTCCAGGCCCATCACCACCGCGCGCCCCGCGCTGCCGGGTTCACCGGGCGGCGCCTCGGTCTGGACCAACGCCAACGTGGGCGAAGCGCTGCCGGGCGTGGGGACCCCAATGACGTGGTCCATCATCCGAGGATTCAGCCGCAAGGGTTTTGAAACCGCCTTTGGCGCGCTGGGCCTCGATGTCCCCGAGAACTTTGGGCTGGTCGGGTCTTTTCAGGGGCGCGTTTACCTCAACGTCACCCAATTCGCCAGCGTCATCTCCCAAATCCCCTGGATGAAGCCCGAGATGCTCTTGCGGCTGGCGGGCGGCCCCGAGGTCAACCAGATTGAGGGGGGTTACGAGCGCCAAAGCCGCCGCAGCTTCTTGATGCGCCTGCCGCTGACCATTCCCAAAGCGCTGGGCTCACAGGCGACCATGCCGATGGTGGGCCGCTGGTGGGCGTGGACCTTTCGCAAGCGCCGCGACGCGTTCTTTGCCCGTCGGCTTGGGCACCTGAGCTTTGCCGAGTTGACCGCCGCGCTCGATGACGTCGATGCACTCTTTGAACGCACGGGGCTGGTGATGATCGCCTGCTCCAGCAACTTCCTGTCGAGCTACGTGGTGGCCCACGAGCTGCTGGTGCGTTGGGGAGGCCAGGAGGCCGCCGCGCGCGAGCGCCAGCTCTTTACCGGCCTGACCGGCATGCGCAGCGCCCAGCCGGGCCTGGAGATGCTGCGCATGGCCCAGCACATCCGCAGCCACGACGCCCTTGAAGAGCACTGGACGCAGACTCCGACCAAAGCGCTGGTTGAAGACATGGAGCAGCTGCGCGCGTTGCCGGGCGGCGCGCGTTTGTTGGCGGACATCAAAGAGTTTTTGCGCGAGTATGGCCACCGAGCGCCGCGCGAGGCTGAAATCGCCACGCCGCGCTGGCGAGAAGATCCGACCTTTGTGGTCGACACCATCAAAACCTATTTGACGGCCCCCTTCCTGCCCACGCCCGAAGCGTTGGAAAACGAGCTTCAGGCCAGCCGCCGGGAGACCACCGAGGCCATCCGGCGCCATTTCACCACTGGTTTGGGGGTGATTTTCCGTCAGGCGTTGTCCTGGAGCCACCACAATGCTCGTCAGCGCGAAGATCTGCGCTCGTGCGTGGTGGACTCGTTGGCGATGTATCGACACATCTTTTTGGAGGTGGGCCGCCGCATGGTCAGCCGCTGTGGGCTCTGTGACCCGGAGGACGTCTTCTTTTTGACGGCCGATGAGGCCAGGGACTTTCTGGCGGGCCGCCCGTGTGTGGATTACCCGCTGCGGGTTGTGGCCCGGCGCGTGGCGTACGAAGCCTTCCGAGCGACCCCGGACCCGCCGGACAACTTTACGTTGGTCGACGGTGTCATCATGACCACCGAGCCCGAACCGGTTGAAGGACGCGAAGCGCTCGAAGGGCTGCCGGGTTCACCGGGGCGAGTGACGGGACCGGCGAGGGTGATCGTGGATCCTTCGGAGCCAGACTCGAAGCTGCGCCCGGGGGAAATTTTGGTGGCGCCGTTTACAGACGTGGGTTGGACGCCGCTCTTTTTGGCAGCCTCGGGCGTGGTGATGGACAAGGGCGGCCCTCTGTCCCACTCGTGCATTGTGGCGCGCGAGTATGGGTTGCCTGCGGTGGTCAATGTGCGCCATGGCACGGCGATGATCAAAACGGGCGACGTCATCACCATCGACGGCGACAAAGGGCTGGTCTACCTGCCCAAAAACGCCTGACATCTTCCCAACTTCAACCACTTCAACCACTTTAAAAACATTGAACGCAAGGGTTTGATGCCCTTGCAATCGAAGTCCACGGCTGCATCTGCCGCAAGAGTCGCTGTGGGTGGTGTGGTGTAGTGTGGTGTGTCTATTTTAGAGGGGTGGTTTGGATGCACAGAAGGCGAGCTTCCCGATGCGTGCTTTGATGCTGCCTGGATCGGTGTGAACCTGATGGGCATCGCGCAGCGGGGGTGTCTTATCCAAAAGACTGCGTGAGCCTTTTGAATGGGGCCGGTTTCGAGACCTTTTGAAGGGGTGTTCGAAGAAGGTGCATAAGAAAGTTCAAAAAAATCCACCAGAACTTCGACCTGCCTCGTAAGAGTCTTCAGAAAGAGCGTGGAGTGCGTCTGCGCCTGTCTAAAACCAGGACACAAAACACCGAGCCGCCCGCAGGTCTGAGGACCTATTAAGGAGGTAACGAATCTGCCAGACCTTTTGAGCATCTGGCAAAAGAGTCCCCATTTTCATCGAATGAAAACAGAACACGCCGCCAGAAACACCCACCGGGCCATATCGCCTTAACTTTTATCGCCAAGGAAAGGTATAGCACGGTGTATGTGTGAAAACAACGATTAACCCTTTCGCGTGGAACAATATGTCTCACCATCTTGTTTCGCAGGGTTTCTTGCGCCCAAAACACATCATTCGTTCAGTCTTCTGAAGATTCCCAACCGATCAACCCACGCTCAAAGACAGGATCGGCAGGCCCTTGGGGCAACTCCACCAGATCGCGCAGCGCCCCCTGACGAGATGACTGCTCAGAAAGCGCATCGACGCTCTTCTTTGCCGCCTCTTTGGCCACGCTCTCTTTGAGCGGACGCGCCACAACTCGCCCCTTTAAACGACCCAACGCCTCATCCCAGGGATGCACGCGCCCTCTGGACCGGGATGTCATCAACCACACCCACCGGATCTGCGGATCGCGCTCCAGCGCCTGCAACCGCTCGGTCCACAAAGCCCGCTGACGAGGCCCGCTGCCGTCAATGGCCTCCATCATCAACGCCCGCAGACCTTGCACACCCACAGTGGCATCAGCCCCCAGTTCATCGTAAGGATTCACACCTGCCCCCCCCTTGCTCAAAACGCACACCCGTCGCCCCCACTGACCGACCAGGTTCGCCCACCCCGAACCCTGATCACGCAGCGCCAAGGCGCTCCACCAGACGCTCAAAGGCCGGCGTCGGTGACGACACGTGCCGTTGGGCCTGCTCCAACGCCCCCCGCGCCTCCTCCAACCGCCCTGCCCCCATCAACCTTGCCGCCAAAGCGGCCAATGCCTGCCCCAGAAGCTCCCCTGCGGTCGGATGCGATGGACACATCCACACCGCCTGGCTCAACAGCGACGCGGCCGCAGCAGGGTGACGCTCCAAACTGGCCCCCAGAACACAAACCTGGGCCAAACGCTCCTCAAAAACCACATCGGCGCGCCACCACAACGGCCGCTCCAGCGCCCAACGGCGGCTCGGGGCCACAAACGCCTCGGCCTGCTGCGGACCCTGCTCATGTCCCAGCACCCAGGCCCCCTCGGCGACCTTACTGGCCAACTCCACACACCGTTGATGCAGCGGCCAGGCGTCGGGCTCTATCCCAAGACCCGCCCGAATGTGCTCCAGCGCCTTCAAATCCCCCGCCGACGCCCCCCTGGAGAGCCCAGAATAGGAGACCGTGGCCGCGTGATAGAGCCAGCGCTCCACAAGTTCGGTGCGCCACCGCTGCGCCAGCGGCTTGTCCGCCAACGCCGAAGCCTTGATCAAACCCCAGTGCATCGCCGCCAGCGGCCAGCGCTGCGCGTCGAGCGCCGCCATCGCCGCTTGACCGTGCTCCTCCACCAGCGCCTCCAACAACGCCTCCCCAACCCCTGGCTCCAAACACACCTCGGCGCCCACCGCGCGCCCCAACGCGTCATCGTCCCTGAAGACCAACGCCTCAAAGGCCTTCATCCCCGCCAAAAGCCAGCGCTCGGCCACCGGCAGCTGGGCGCGCTCGATCAACCCCCAACCCCACTGGCGAAAAAGCGCCGCGCTGACCCTGGCCACCACCGGCTCCAACGCCATCTGACGCTGCCACAGACCCCACAGCGCCTCAGACCCGGCCGCCATCGCCTCTTCCAGCTCAGGGCGCATCTTTGGAGACGCCGCCCAATGGGCCAACTCTCCCAAATGATCCAACCCATCCACCGACCAGCGACCCGGCTCCAACGCCACACCGCGAAGCTCGCCCAGCACCCTCGACAGCCAGGCAAAACCTTCCAACACCACGGCCAATGAAGGCCCTTTGACCTCATCCATTGTTCACTCAATCGCAGAAGGAAGCACAAGACGCGCACGCGCCTTGTATGGTAAACACCCTCATTGTTGTGCCACAGCGCTGCAAAGGGCTCCACCAACAACGCCCCCACGCAAGCGACACCAAGACCATTGCAGGTAAGACCATGGCCTACGCACAGATAAGCGACTCCAAAGGACAGAGCTTCCAACTTTATTATGAAGAGCACGGCCAGGGGCAACCGCTCTTGCTGATCCGAGGCCTGGGTCGCTCGTCGCGCTTCTGGGGACCGGTGGTCAGCGGCTTCGCCGAGCAATTTAGGGTCATCGTCTTTGACAACCGGGGCATCGGCCGCTCACAGGCCCCCAAGGGCTTCTACAACACCGCCGCGCTGGCCGCGGACTGCGCCGCGCTGCTGAACGAGCTGGGCGTCGACAACGCCCACGTCTTTGGCATGAGCCTGGGCGGAATGATCGCCCAACAAGTGGCGCTGGGACACGGTCATAAAGTGGACAAGCTGGTGCTGGGCGCCACCACCCCCGGCCAACGCTGCGGGCGCAAGCCCGACCCGCAGCTCATCGCACGCATCGCCGCTGCCAGCGCCCAGTCGCGCCCCGTGCGCAACAAAATCACCGCCTCGGCCATCCTCTCGGCGCCCTTCTTGCGAGACAACCCGCAGATCCTCGACACCTGGGCCGACCACTTTGAGCGCGAGCCGCTGGGCAACTACGACTACGTCCGTCAGGCGCTGGCCGCCAGAGGCCACGACACCTGGGATGCCTTGCCTGGGCTGGACCACCAGACGCTGGTCATCACCGGCGACGCCGACAAGCTCATGCCGCCGTTCAACTCCAACCTGCTGGCCCACCGCATCCCCAACACCAAGCTGGTCTTCTTGCCCGGGGTTGGACACGACTTCACCACCGAGCAACCCTCCGAGAGCGTCCGCATCGTCACAGACTTTCTTCGTCAGTAGACCCCATGGGCGCCTGCGGCAACGCCTCCACGCTGGGCGTGTGGCGCGCGGCCTGACGCCTGCGCTCAACAGTGTCGCGCCGCGCTGCGCGTTGCTCGGTCGCCAGCCGCCAGGCGTCGGCCGCGGCGGCCAGGTTGATCAACCCCAACAAACAGAGCGTCATGGTCGCCACCGCCATGATGATGCCCGCACGCTTTGAATGGCCCAGGTAAAGCTGACCTGCACCCGGCAGCAAGAGGCTCAGGCCCGCCGCACGCATGGGATCGTCGGCCTCGACGCTCTCAGTGTCCACCGATGACTCCAGGAGCACCGACGCCGCCCACAAAAAGAAGGCCGAAGAGAGCAAGACCAGCACCGTCCCGGCGCAAAGCCCCAACAAAAGCACCCCTTCGGCCCCAGTGCCCCCTTCTGCAAAGAAGATCGTGGAGGCGTTGACCAAAAAGAAGATGTTGGAGCAAAAGACCATCACCACAGGCTCATCAAAGAGAAACCCGCACAGCCCTATCGTCGCCCACACCCCCGCCAACATCCCTCCCACCGGGACCTTGTCGGGCGCCGCGCGCGACACAAAAATCAGCGGCGGGATGAAGATCAACCCCCAGCCGATGATCAGGGCGATGGGCCCGGCGTTCTCATCCTGAAAGAAGATCATGGGCCAGGCAAAGAGCATCGCCGAGGTGTAAAGGAAGTTGGCCACCGAAGGCATCGTGGCGCGCATGGGCGTCGACGACACCAGGCTGTAAAACGTCCCCACCGAGCCCACAAAGGTCATCCCCAGCACCATCGCCGCCAGCGGAATCCAGAAGGCCACCACAGGAAAACGGTCGCTGGCGATGCCCATGATCAGCGCCGGGGGCAGCGCCAGCACCACAAAGAGCCCCGACATCCGCCACACCGCCCCCATCTTCCCAATCAAAATCTCCCACGGACGCATGTAGGTCAGCCGCAGCATGTCCAGGGTCTGCTCGCGCTTTTCCTGGGCAAAGGCGTTGGCGCCAATGGCCAGACAAAAAATACACGCGGTAAAGAAAGCGATGTTGAGGCCCACCATAAAGGGCTGCTCGGGACGGCGCCCATCGACCGAGAGCATCACCAACGCCAGAATCAACCCCACAATGGTGTTGATCGCCAGCCAACGGCGGGGCTTACCGCGTCGAATCCATTCTCGCCATGCAATCGGGTTGTCCCATACGCGGGCAGGACCCCCTCCAAAACCCAGCGTCTGACCGGCCTCGCTGCGCACGCGCGTTCGCCGGACATCCCTGCCCAGCAGCCACACCGCCACGCCCACCGCCGCAAATCCGGCCCCAATATTGAGCAGCGACGCCGTCCACCAGGCCGAGCCCACATTGAGCGGCTCCACCACCGCGATCGACAACGCCATCGGCGCATGCCAGGGCATAAACCACTGCTCGGACACCTCGACCAACCCAAAGAGGGACAACATCAGCAGCACCAGCCCCATGTAGGTCACCAGCGAGGCCTTCAAGGTCGTCTCACAGGCCGCCGAGGCCGCCAACGCCACCCCCATCAGCATCGCCGCCGTGGCCGTCGTCAGCGAAAAGACCCGCACGACGTCCATCGGCTCCACGCCACCCAGGAGGGCCGCAAAAAAGAGCACGGGGACGTTGCTCAAAATGATGAGCACCATCAACCCCAACCGCGCAATGAACTTCCCCAGCGCGATCTGGGTGGTCGTCAGGTGGGTCAAGAGCAGAAGCTGCAACGAGCGCTCCGCGCGCTCCTCACTGATGGCCCCGGCCCCAACGAGCGGCACCAGGAGCAAAACCAGCGTGTACTGCACAAAGGCAAAAGAGCGAAAAAGCAGCTGCCCCAACTGGGGCGCGCGGCTGATGGGCTCGTCGTAGTTGACCAGCAGCGCCTCCCAGGAAAACGCCAACACAATGGCCAGCAAAATCCCCACGTAAGCCGTGCGCATGATGAAGTGGCTGGGGGTCCGCACTCGCTCCAGCAGTTCTCGGCGCAAAAGCGCCGTCCATGGCCTCATGACTCCTCCACGGGGCTCTGGCCCAGGCCAAGATCCTGGGTCAGGTGCAAGAAGACCTCTTCGAGCGACGGGTTGACCGGCTCCAGGTAGGCCAACTCAAATCCCCCCTGCAGCAGCGCCTGGGCCACCTGTCCAGGCCCCACCTCACCATGCCCACCAGGGGTGACCATGATCATCCCCGGGTGGTCTTCGTCGCCGAGCGCCACCTCACAACCAAGGTTCTGACGCAGCGACTCAACGGCGGCGCTGGCGGTCACAAAGTGTTGCGCCAGCCCATCCTCTTCTGGCCCAGACTCTGCGGGCGGCTCGGTCTCGCGCACGCGTGCATGAATCCTGGGCGGCGCCACCTGAGCGGCGACATAATCGATGCTGCCACAAGCCCTTAGCTGTCCCTGGGCGATGATCCCCACGCGATTGCAGACGTTGGCCAGCTCGGGGAGGATGTGGCTGGATAGGATGATGGTCTTGCCCATCGCCGAGAGCTCCTTAAGGATCTCGCGCACTTCCACGCGGGCGCGGGGATCAAGGCCGCTGGCGGGTTCATCAAGAATCAGCACCTTGGGGTCGTGCACCAGGGCGCGGGCCAACCCAAGACGCTGTTGCATCCCTCGGGAGAGCGCCCCGACGGTTTCGTCCGCCTTGCTCTCCAGGTCCACCAGCGCCAGCAAATCGCCCACCACGCGCTGGCGCTCTTTGCCGGGGACGCGGTACGCGGCGGCAAAGAAGGCCAGATACTCCGAGACGCGCATCTCTCGATACACGCCAAAGAAGTCCGGCATGTAGCCCACCATCGTTCGAATCTCTTCGGGGTGGTCCACCACGTTCACGCCGCCCACAAAGGCCTGACCTTCGCTGGGCGTCAGCAAGGTCGCCAGGATCTTCATCGTGGTGGTCTTGCCAGCGCCGTTGGGGCCGATGAACCCAAAGAGGTCCCCCTCTTCGAGCTTCAAATCCAAATGATTGAGTGCCAGAAACTCTCCGTACCACTTGGTCAGGCCACGGGTTTCGATCATCGCTCTCACCTTCCGTCATCGCACATGCGCGTGTGCGCCATCTTTAAAACAAAAATCGCAGCGCACCGCGCCTCACCGTAGACTCGGCCTTGGGCTTCAACTCCAGCCCGACACCCAGCACATCGAGCGCGTCGCCCATGCACACCAACTCCCCGCCCTCAAGCTCCCGCTGTGGGGGCGCGACGTTGTAGAACTCGCGTTGAATGGACTGCTGCGTGTCCCAACCCTCGACGAGCGCCTGGGGGCGGTCGGGGGCGGTCAACCCAAGGATCAACCCTTCGAGCTTTTGACCGGGGGCCACATCAAAGAACGACGCGCTGCGGTGGGTGCCCCAACGGGCCCAGCACCGGGTCAGCGGCACATCAAGGCGGTTCTCCACCGAGAACTTCACTTCAGTCCGCGACCCGTCCTCATCGGGGCTCTCATCGATGTGCAGGTTCACCGGCGAGCGCTCTTGTTGGCGCATGGCGGAGAGTTGAAAAGGCACCAAAGCGTAGGCCGAGGCGATGGTGTCGAGCCTGGGCGGCGAGCCGACCAGGGTTTGCTCGACCGACGCCATGGGGCCAAAGAAGTAGTTGGCGCGCCCCAACCAGATGTCATCGTCGGGCTGCGGGCTGCTGACCGACATGCGCTGCCGGGTGGTGGGAAAATGCCCGTAGTAGAGGTTCACGTCGACGCTGCCCCCGGCGGGGTTGTGGTGGCTCTCCAAGCCAGTGACGGCGCTGTCGGGCAGGTGCCAGGTGATCAAATTGTAGCGGGCCTCAAAGGACTGACTGTCGACGGAGTTGATCATCGCCAGCCACGCCAAGAGCGAGAAGACCGCGATGGCCGCCGGATAGGTGATCACGGTCCACTCCAAGCGCTTCATCTGGCGCAGCACCAGAAAATCGAGCGGCCCGATGATGCCCACATAAGCCAGTAGAATCAGCAAAATGCCAATGATGCTCACATCGAGCTTGGGCTCATCCTGACGCACCGCCTGCCAGGCGTGGTTGTGCCGCAGCGGGTTGGCGCGGCCAGAGAGCCAGTGGCTCCACCGGCTGAGCGTCGCGGTCCGCCCGGTGCGCTGAGGCAGCGTCCTCCACAGGGTCACGCGTCCGTCACCCACCCTCCAGGTCCAGGTCAGCGGGTTGTCTTTGTCGTAGGATTCGGGGCCGATGACGGCGCTGGGCTTGGGAGAACCGGCCAGGACGGGCAGCTTTTCGGGCAGCGTCACCGGGCCA
>CAKZKQ010000009.1 GCA_937123825.1 uncultured Pseudomonadota bacterium | reverse complement strand
TCAACGGCTACAAGGCACGGCACGCCGCCGCCTACCTCGCCGAGCAGAACACCGGCAAGGCCCTCGACACCGCCAACGTGGACCTGCGCTTTAAGGTCATCAAGAGCCTCTACCGCGTGGGTACGGCCGCTGGTGCTGGCGCCAAGGTGACCGAAGTGCTTGAAAAAGAGTCCGGCAAGGCGACCCCCGAGTACAAGCTGCTGCACGTGAAGATGAAAGCGCTTCGCTCGCACGTCAAACGTCAGGGCTGAACACACCGCTCCGTTGGCCAGGAGCATGAACGGGGCGAGCTGGGTTTTGTCGATGTTTGTAAGGTCGCGCTCGGTGGTGACGAGGGCGGCACAGCGTCGTTTTTAATCTTTGGGCACGTGCATTTGATGAATGCACGTGGTTGGGGATTGGAGGCGGGGGTGTTTGTTGTTATGTGTTGACGGCGAGCGCAAGCATCCATACACAACCCAGGGCCTGCTTGTCCTACACACCAACCATCCCCCGAGCGTATGTTCAAAATCCACGTCCAATCTGATCCCACCGCGCCCCGCACTCTGGTTGCACCCGAGGACCTTACCGAAGGGATGGTCTTCTCGGTGGGGCGCGATGAAGGATGCGAAATAGCCCTGAAGGCCGATCACGTCTCATCCAACCACGGAGAGTTTGTTTACCACCGTGAGCAACTCTTTTTTCGCGATCTGCGCAGCACCAACGGCACGCTCCTGGTGCGCGACGGCGCTCGGATCACGCTCGGTGAGGAGAATGGTTGGGCGGCGCAACTGCGCCACAAGGATGAGCTGCTCCTGGGGACGGTCAACGAGGCGGTGCGGCTCTTGATCGACATCGACTCCAAGCGCACCGTGCCGCTGGATTTTGGGGGAGAGGCGCCCATTTTGGCCTTGACCCATCTCCACACCGTGCGTGCGCTTGAGGGGCGTCTGGCGCTGGATCCGCAGCGGGCCAGCCGCCTTTATCGGGCCAGCAAGTTGATGCGCTCCAGCCTCAACCTGCGCGAGGTCTGCGAGGCGGCCTGCGCAGCGATCTTTGATCTGCTGCCCATCGCCACCAACATGACGGTCCTGATGGACCAGCACCCGATTTCGACCACCATTGAGCGGACTCAGCCGCCCAAACCCAGGGATTTGATGCCCTTTTTGTCGCTCGACCGCGAGGGCAACCAGATTGTGGGCGAGCGGCCCAGCCGCCAGGTGGTGTCGCTGGTCTTTGATGAGCGTGCGGCGGTGGTGGTCTGCGATACCGACGACATGAACCCGTCGGCGTCCATCTTGCGGGCGCAGATTCGGTCTGTGATCGCGGTGCCGTTGGCGGTGGCCGACCGGATCATTGGCTTGATTCAGGTCGACAACCGCTCCAGCCAGGGGTCGTTCAGCCAGGATGATCTTGAGGCGTTGGTGGTTTTGGCCCAGCAGATGGCGCTCTCGATTGAGAACGCCAGGCTTTTTCAGCGCGTTTGCATTGCTGAAGAGCGTTTGCAGGGCGAAAACCGCTTTTTGAAGGACCGGGATGCCCGGCTCTTCCAGAACATCATTGGTGAGTCGCCGCCGATGCGGTCGGTCTTTGAGTTGGTCGAGCGCGTGGTGGACACCAACGCCACGGTCCTGATCACTGGCGAGACCGGCACGGGCAAAGAGGTCATCGCCCGGCTCATCCACGACCGCTCTGAGCGCAGCGACCACCTCTTTGTGGCCCAGAACTGCTCGGCGCTGCCCGAGACGCTGCTTGAGAGCGAGCTCTTTGGTCACAAGAAGGGCTCTTTTACCGGCGCTGACAGCGACAAAAAGGGGCTCTTTGAGTTGGCGGGCAAGGGGACCATCTTCCTCGATGAGATCGGCGAGACGTCGGCGGCCTTGCAGGCCAAATTGCTGCGCGTCTTGCAGGAAGGCGAGGTGCGCCCGGTGGGTGCGCCCTATCCAAAGAAGATCCATGCGCGGGTTGTGGCGGCGACCAACCGGGATTTGGACAAAGAGGTTGCCGAAGGGCGCTTCAGGCAGGACCTCTACTACCGCTTGAACGTCTTTCCCATCCATTTGCCGCCGCTGCGTCAGCGCCAGGGAGACGTGCTCTTGTTGGCCGAGCATTATCTGGCTCGGTTCTCGCGGGAGTTCAATCGTCCGGCGGTGTCGTTCAGCCCCGAATCGGCGGCGTTGCTTCAGAGCTACAACTGGCCGGGCAACATCCGCGAGCTGCAAAACGAGATCCAGCGTCTGGTCATCCATGGGGTGCCCGGTGATCTCATCATGCCCGAGCACCTGGCGGCCCGGATCAGCCGTGCGGCCTCGTTGCTCAAGAAGGTCAACCCCAGCAAGGGTGGTCTTAAAGAGATGCTCGACGAGGTCGAGCGCTGGATCTTGATTGAGACGCTCCAAGCCCACGACAACAACAAGACGCGTGCAGCGGCGGCGCTGAAGATTACCCGCGAAGGGCTTCACAAGAAGCTCTCTCGGCACGGGATCTGAGCGGCAGCGGCGACAGACAACGTAGATGGGGCGCCTGTGCGCGCTCTGGGGAGGCTGCGGCCATGGTCAACGTCCTGCTCATTGAGCCCAACATCACCGTCCGGGCTTGCATGCGGCGCACACTGTCCATCCTGGGGGCGCGCGTTCAGGAATTGGACGCGCTACCCGAGTCGTTGGTGGCGCCGCAAAAGGAGAGTGTCGAGCCCCCCGCGTTGGTGGTCATCGACTGCAGTCGCCCATCCCAGCGTTACTGGAACTCAATCATCAAGCTTTTGGATGACGCCGAGGGGCAGGTGCCGGTTTTGCCCGTGTCGGTGCGCCCCCAGACCTTGCCCACCCACCTTGTGGCCAGGCCCGAAGTCGGTGTCCCGCTGCTCAAACCCTTCTCGCCGCGACAACTGTGCTTTGCCGCCTTCATGCTCCAGCCTTCGCTGCGGCCCGAAGGCGGGGAGCCGCCATTCCCGCGCCTCAACGAGCCCAGCACGGGGCTTGTTGATGATAGCTTCTTTGAGAGCAACGTCGACTCCGGGGTCCACCTGCGCATCCCCATTGACGAGCAGACACCGGGTTCTCAGGCCGAGATGGAGCTTCTTGATGACCGCAGCGCCAGTTGGTCTGGTGCGATGGGCTCCAATGAGGACTCCCTGCATCCCGGGACGACGCAGAGCGTGGATAGGGTTTTCATTGATGACGCCGACATCCTGGATTTTGGTGAGTTTGATGAGATGGTCACTGATCTGGCTTCGGCCGAGGCGATCGTGGCCAGCGACAATGACATTCTGGCGATCTCAGACTCCGAGCCCATCCCGCAATGGGTGACGGTGTTGACGGACATCATGCCAGTCTTGCAGCGCGAAGGGCGCCCCGAGGCCCGCGTGCGCTTGATCGCCGCCACTTTGGCGGCCGCAGGGGTCCTGGAGCACCCCCATTGGCGCCGTCCGGAGGTGGCAGGGCCCGCGGCCGACCAGATGGAGGTCCTGGAGCAGTCCCGGGGATTTGCGGGAGACATGGAGTGGATGGGGCCGTTGGCGTTGCTGGCCTCGTTGCGGCGCCAGCAAGCGTCGGGGATCATCGACTTTGACACCGGCATGCACCACGCGCGGTTGGTCTTCAGCGGTGATTTGCTCTTGTCGCTTTACCTGGATGCCAGGCCGCCGAGCCGTCAACTGGGGCAGTTGTTGGTCAGCGCTGGCGCGCTTGACGAAGCCGCGCTTTTGACGGCGCTGCGCGACATCAATGCTGAGCCTGTGCGGCTGCCGTTGGGGCTGGCGCTGGTGCGTCGCGGGGTGATCTCCGCCGAGATTCTCCAAGAGGCGCTGCGTGCCCAGGTGATGGGCGATTTGACCGATTTGTTTGCGCGCTCCAGCGGCACCTTCACCTTCCGACATCGCCCCCAGGACCCGCTGCTTCACTCGCCGTTGGCGCTCAACATGCCGCTGACGCGCCTTTGCCTGGATGTGTTGGCGAACCAAGGCGCTGCTTCAAGGACCCCTGGGACTGCCGATACGTTGTTGGTCCCGGACATCAGCGCGCGGCGCTTGTTGACGCCCGGGACCTTGACCGCGCCCGAGTCCGACATCCTGGACAGCCTCTTGATTGGTTTGCCTGCGGATGAGGTTTTGGAGCGTGCGACCCACTATGCCTCTGGGCACGCTGCAGAGATCATCGGGCGACTCCTGGCGGTGGGCTTGATTCAGGCTTTGCCTGCCGGTGGGGGAGGGCGCTGATGGCACAGGCCAAGGTGCCCGAGTACCTGACGCAGGCCAGTGGTGATCTCCTGGTTGATATTTATGTGGCGCCCAGAGCCAGTCGCACGGCGATTGCGGGGGAACACGACGGCCGGTTGAAGGTTCAAGTGGCGGCGCCTCCGGTTGATGGCAAGGCCAATAAGCAGATCATAAGGTATTTTGCGTCGCTCCTGGGTGTGGGACGCGGCGATGTGGAGATTGCTTCAGGTGCCAGCGGGCGACGCAAGCGCTTGAAGGTCAAGGGTGTGGATGTGCTGCATTTTATGGCGGCGTTGGGGGGATGAGCGATGAAGTCCTGGTGCTCGGGTGCGGTGTTATGGGGTGTGGTGTTGTGCGCGTCGATGTTGGCGTTGGCGTGTGCTTCTGGGCCTCAGCGGACGGTGATGGAGCCCAAAGAACTGTCCAAAAAGGAGGCCAACGGGAAGTCTGCCAAGGACGCCGAGGCAGCCAGAGAAGAGGCCAAGGAGGAGGTCTTGCAGAAGTCCGCGCTTTTGCTGGCCCTCATCGGGACTGGGGAGGGCGGAGGTGAAGGCGAGGTTGTGGATGTCTTTGCCGACGGCGAGGGTTTTGCGGACCTGGATGCTGCGCTGGAAGATGTTGATGGGGTTGCTGTGACCGATGGCGATGGGGTCAATCGCGGTGGTGGTGCGGCAGGTGGCGACGGTGTTGGTGTGGTTGGAAGTTTGGGTAATGTGGCTGTTGTGGAGCCTGCGCCGGAGGTCAACGTCCGCGTTGTGCTTGAGGCGATTGAAATCACCGATGGGCCCCAGGACTCATTGGACGCGCTGCGACAGGGGGTCAGGCGGCGCTTTTTGGGTCGATTGTCCCATTGTTACAAGGAGGCACACGCCGCTGGCGCCGACGGGTTGCCTTCTGATGTGGAAGTTCACATTGACTTGGACGCTGGAGGGTTGGTTGTGGGGTTGTCGTTCAGCGGACAGGGCTTTGGGGCGCTTGATGCTTGTGTGGAAGAGTCGATCGTGCACGCTCGGTTGTTGGGAGATGATGCGCCGGCGCAGAGTTTTAAGGTGAAGGTGCGTTTTGATGTGACGCCGTGAACCTTCTTTTGGGGCTTTAGAACCGTCCTTCGAAGATGACGCCGCCGGTGTCTTCGGTCCACCACGGTGAGAGCGAGAGGGTGGATTCTGTGTCGTCGCTGACGGCTTGGATGATGATCATGGTGGCGCCGCCGATGGCCAACCCCACGCCGCCGATGTAGCCCACCAGTCGCAGGTTTGAGAGCGTGTTGCGTTTGTCGCGCAGGGTGTTGAGTTGGTCTTCGTCGTCGGGGTCTTCGAGTTTTTGATCGTCGATCTGGGCCTGGAGGTCATCCACCCGCAGGCCAGCGGCGAATCCCCCCAGCAAAAAGAGCGCGCCGCCGCCGATCAAGGTCCAACTGACCACCTGGCGATCCTCTTCGTGGGGATCGTAGCGCGGTGGTGGGTCGTCGGTGTCTTGTGCTGCGGCGGTTTGGCCGGGCAAGATGGCCGCGGTCAGGGTCATCGCGGCGATCAACATTGAGCAAAAGGCGCGGTCCATGGGACATCCATCCGGTGCTGTGGTGCGCCATGCGGTGGTGGCATGGGGTTGTGGCGCGCGTTGGCGTCAAAACCATCCGTCGGGTGGGCCTTCTGGCTTGTGAGAGACAAACCCCCCGATGGATCGCACTTGAGATGACCCATGATACATCGGTTGATGGGCCGCTGGCCAAAATATCCTGCCAGCATATCCCAAAAGAGATGGGGGTGGGGTTGTGCCAGGGGAGGGTCAGTGGATGGTGTGGCCGTCGTCTGTGCGTGGGATGTCGAGTTCTTCGGGCAAATCTGAGGTGGGGGGCAGGCGCCAGACGGGGCTGCTGTGCCACTCTTGCGGGGTCAGCGCGGTGCCGTCGCGGCGCTCTTCTGTGGAGCGCGCGCGGACGTGTTCGACGGTCAGGCCCATGCCGGGCAGCGGCACGGCGCGGCGCGCGGCGGCCTGGGTGAGGTTTTCCATCACTTCCATGGCTTCGAGGCGCTCTTTGCGCTCTTTGCGGCGGCGGCGCCAGGCCAGGACAAAGATGATGCCGCCGAGGAACCAGATGGTGGATGAGCCGGTGATGATCGGGATCCAGGTGTAGGCGACGTTGAGGTGGTCGCGCCAGGCGCGCTCTTCGATGCGGAAGGAGCGCCCGTAGGCCTTGGCGAAGGCGGCTTCAAAGTCGTGCCCTTCAGACATGTGCTTGATGAGCGGGGCCAGGGCCCGTTGTCCGTATTGTTCGCGCAGGTGGAGGACAAAGTGGTAGCTCTGGGCGTAGGCCAGCTCGACGTCAAAGCCATCGGCGGGGAAGCCCTGGTGGAGGTCTGGCAGGGGGATGATGCGCCCCCGCAGGCCGGCCTGCATCAGGACTGTGCTGCGCTCCAGGCTCCATTCTCCGGCCTGCGCGATGGCAAAGCCTTCGTGGAGCCAGCGCGGGATGATGCGCTGATGTTTTGCGGTGGGGGAGGTGTGTTTTTCGATGGCGCCGTCGATGTGGATGCCTTTGGCGTCGACGGCGCGGTCGAGGGCCATGTGGGCCATTTCGTGGATGAAGGTCGGTTCGAGGGCGACCCAGGGGCCAGCTTCGGTGCGCCCCCATTTGACCAGGATGGTGCTCTCGGAGGGGATGGCCAGCCCGACGGCCCAGTGCGGTGCGCGGGGTTTCATGTTCCGGCGGCGGAAGTAATCGTTGAGGTCGGGCAGGAAGAGGACGCGGATGGGGGCTTCTTCTTCGAGGCCGAGGTCTGAGTAGATGCGGGCGCGGACTTGTTCGCCTTTGTTGCCGACGAGTTTTTCCATGGCGACGGCGGCCTGCGGGACGGCCCAGGCTTTGAGGTGTGTGGTTTCAAAGGATTCGAGCCCTTCGAGGTCCATCATTGGAAAGCCGTGCGCGTCGCGGGCGTCCTGGACGTGTGTCTGGCCGGTTGTGGTTTGGGGGTCGGCGGCGATGGCCACGGGGGACCAGGCCAGCATGAGGCCAAAGGTGAGGGTCACGATGGCCAGCAGCGTCCGCAGTGGGTTTTGGGACAGGGGCGTGGTGGTGTGCTGCATGGGGGACCTCGCGTTGTGGGTCGGTGGGGTTGTCCGCAGGCGATGGCCGGTGGGACGGACAAAAGATGGGCGCGGATCGGGCGTCGTCAACCGCATTGATCGCAGCGGGGGTTTGGCCGGTGGGTTGTGTGTGGATTTTGGTGTTCTTTCCCCCTCTTTTCTTTTCTTTCTACCAGTAGGTAGGTTGGTGATTGCCAAATGCCATGGGCGTTGGTAGCTTCGGGGCCAAGGACCACTGGGGCGGTGCCCTGTGGTTTTGGAGACCATCCACGCAGATGCTGGGATGGGGAAGGGATCGAAGCAACCGGGTGTGTGCGTGTTGGCGCCAGCGTTCTTGTTGGGTGGCCGATGGTTGGTGCGCATGTCCCGAATGGAAGATATGGAGTGGATATGAGCCTCTTTTTGGATGCAGCTTCGGGCAAGGACACAGAGCGCGCGCCGATTTGGTTGATGCGTCAGGCGGGCCGTCACCTGGCGGAGTACCGTGCGCTTAAGGAGAAGTACACCTTCTGGCAGCTGTGCCGGACGCCGGAGTTGGCCGTTGAGGTGACGATGCAGCCGATCCGCCGTTACGGGATGGACGCGGCGGTGATGTTCAGCGACATCATGACCCCCTTGGAGTCGATGGGCGTGGACATTGATTTTCGCCCTGGGCCGGTGATCGAGGATCCCATCCGTTCGATGGCGCAGGTCGAAGCGCTGCGGGTGCCGGACGTCGAGGAGATCGCCCCCTACGTGTGGGACTTGCTTGGGGGTCTGGGTGAGGAGTGCCCGGTGCCGGTGGTGGGCTTTGCGGGGGCGCCGTTGACGCTGGCGACCTACCTTGTGCAGGGCAGCGGCAGCAAGGATTATGCGCTCTTTCGGCAGTTTTTGCGCTCGCAGCCCGAGGCGGCCCACGCGCTGCTGGACAAGCTCACCGAGGTGACCATCCGCTATGTCAACAAGCAGGTGGATTCGGGGGCGTCGGCGATTCAGCTCTTTGATTCCTGGGCGGGCATCCACGCGCAGGACATGTACGAGTCCTTCGCGGCGCCCTCCGTCAAGCGCGTGATGGCCAGCCTTGCGGGCCGCGTGCCGAGGATTTATCTGGCGGTGGGCTCGCTGCACCTCTACCCGAGCATCGCCAAGCTCCCCATGGAGGTCTTCAGCGCGGACTGGCGCATGCCGCTGTCCTACGTCCGTCAGGTGATGCCCGGGCGCGGCCTTCAGGGCAACCTCGATCCGTCCATCATCCTGGCGCCGGCCGAGGTGATGGAGGCCGAGGCGATCAAGGTGTTGCGCTCTGGTCTTGGTGGCGCCCACATCTTCAACCTTGGCCACGGCATCATGCGCGAGGCCAGCCCTGACAACGTCAAGCGCCTGGTGGATCTCGTCCAGGGCTTTGATCGCGTCAAAGCAGCCGCCGAAGGCTGATACCAAAATGCAGACGTCCGCTTTCGTCTGCATTTTGGTATGATCTCAAAGCCTGCGCCCATCGATCAGCCTGCCTTTGTCTGACCATGGGTACAGCGTTCTCCCCACCGCAGCCCGCCAGTGTGCGTCGATTTGTCCTGTGCGCAACTTCTTTGTCATTTGACCTCTTGACACCGTGGTGGTGTCGGTGTGATGTTGTGTGGCCAAGGCGAACCTGAAGCCCGCACACTTTGCCAACCATGCCCACGGAACAGGGCGGCTGTGCGCGCTGGAGGGCGACGCCCGCGAAGGGGTCACACGGTCGTGACCGCTGGCGCTCGAAACAATTCTGGTTGTCTGTGACGACGAAGGAACGACGACATGGAGGTCATCGTGGATTTGTCGGTGTCTGCCGATCTTCAGCAGGAAGATCTTCCCATTGCTCCCCCTCAAGAAGAGGTCACCCCCATCAAGGTGACCATGCCCCGCACCGCCACCTTTGAGCGTGACGGCGCCGTGGTGATCCCTGCGGGTCCCGGTGGGACGGCCGAGGATGGCCAGAGCGCGGCTCGGCGCTATGTCGAGGACCTGGAAGAAGACGTGGCGGTAGTCCCTCAGGGCCCCGATGCTCCCTCGCGCCTGACGGCGGCAGGGGAGACCATGGAGTTGGTCCTCGATGACCGTCAGGAGGCCGAGGCCTTCTATCGCCGGGCGCTGCGCACCGACGGCCGCTGCGATCAGGCCCACGAGTCGCTGCGCCGCCTGCACCGCGCGGCGGGCAACTGGCGCACCG
This sequence comes from uncultured Pseudomonadota bacterium, assembly GCA_937123825.1. Taxonomy (GTDB): domain Bacteria; phylum Myxococcota_A; class Bradymonadia; order Bradymonadales; genus CAKZKQ01. The sequence goes on along the minus strand of CAKZKQ010000009.1, from coordinate 7,997 downwards.
TGGCCCAGCTCCTCGACCAGGAGATCGCCCAGACCGCCGATGACGAGCGCCGCGCTCAGTTGACCCTGGCGCTGGAGATGCTGGTGCGCACGCGCCGCGAGGCCGCCAGCAACCAGCAATGGGCCGATCCCACGGCCGGAAAAGACCTGGCCCCCATCTACGAACGCCTGCAAACGCTGCTCGACGCCAGTCAGGCGTTGGCCGAGCGCAAGGTCGACCGGGCCCTGGAGCTTCGCCGCGCCATGGGCGCCGCCGCCCCCGAACCCGACGAGACGCTCCTGGCCGAGGAGAGCGCGCTGGAGATGGCCGCGCGCGACGAGTGGACCTGGAGCGAGGCCAACCTGCGCCGTTTCCTGATGCGCGACTCTCGCGCTGCGCTCGACCTGCTCATGAGCCTCTTTGAGCGCGGCCGCCGCGACTTTGAGCTTCTGTCTGCCCTGACGGAACTGCTGGCCGAGCACCGCGAATGGGATCGGCTGCGCCGGGTCTTTTCGCTGGTCATCACCGGCGACGACGCACGCAGCGAAGACTTTGGCGCGCTGGCCAGCCTGCTCGAGACCCGCTATCGCGATCTGCCCGCCGCCGCCGACGTGCTGCGGCTGGCCACCGAGCGCTTCCCCCACGACCACACCCTGGCCCGTCGCCTGGTGGAGGTCCTGGAGGTGCTCGAACAGGGCGACCAGGGCCAAGGGCTGATCGACGCGCTGGGCAATCTCGTTGAGCTTGAGCGTCTGCCCGAAGACAAGGCCGCCATTCTGGGTCAGATGGGCCGCCTCTTTGAGGAGTCCTCCGGCATCACGGCCGCCGCCCTGGAGGTCCTCCACGAGGCCCTGGGCGCTTGCCCCCATCACGGCTCCACGGTGCCGGCCCCCGGCCGGATCTACACACGCCAGAACAACTGGTACGGCCTGGCCGACCTCTACGAAAAAGAGCTGGCTGCCCCCGACCCGCTGCCCGATGCCTGGCGCCGCCACTTCCAGGTGGCCGAGATCTACGAAGAGCGTCTGGGCCTGCGCGAGGCCGCCCTGCGCCACTACCGCGCCGTCCTCGACGCTCAGCCCAGCTTCCTGCCCGCCCTGCAGGCCATGATCCGCCTGCACATCGAAGAGGGGGAGTGGGAAGAGTTGGTCCGCCTGCAGCTCGACATGGTCGAGAAGGTCCGCAGCCGCCGCCGCCAGATCCACCTCCTGGAGCAGGCTGCGCGCCACTGTCAGACCCATCTCGACAACGATGTGCTGCTCCAGGACATCCTTGAGCAACTCATCGGCCTCGATCCCGAATCGCCCGGCGCCATCTCCTCGCTGCTGCAGCTCTACAAGCGCACCCGTCAGTGGGAGAAGCTCATCGCCCTCTACCTGCGCGAGGCCGGCCTGACCGACGACGTCGAAGAAACCGCCACGCTCTTCTGGCAATGCGGACGCGTCGCCGAAGAGTCTCTTGGCAACACTCGTCGTGCCGAAGACTACTACCGCCAATCGCTGCGCACCGTGCCCGATTTCCTGCCCTCGCTGGAGGCCCTGTGCCGCCTCCTCGACAGGGAAGGGCGCGTGGATGAAATTCTGGAAGTCTCCCAGGCCGAATTGGACGCGCTGGTTGAGCCCCGCGCCCGCATGCGCCGCATGGAAGCGATGGCCGAGCTGCTCGAAGTCCGCCTTGGTCGTCGCACCGCGGCGGTTGAGTTGGTCGAGGCCATGCAAGAGGCTTTCCCCAACGAGGTCGGCCCGCTGCGCCGCCTGGGGCGGCTCTATGCCTCCCAGGGCACGTGGGATCTGGTGGCCGATCTTTTGGAGCGCCGCGCCCACCTGACCGAAGACACCGAGGTGGCCTCCAACCTCTGGTGCCAGCTTGGTGAGGTCCGCGAGCGTCGTCTGGCCGATGAAGCCGGCGCGCTGGAGGCCTTTGGCCGCTGCCTGGAGCGCAACCCCGACCACCCCCACGCGCTGCGAGGCGCGCTGCGCACCGGCAACGCCCACGAGCAAGCGCTGGTGGGTCTGATGAAGCGCGTCAGCGAAGAGGCTGACGAGCCCCTCAACCGCCGCCTGGCACGCCGCCATCTGGCGCGTCACGCCGAGCAGTCCAGCGGCAACCCCGCCGCGGCGCTCGAGCTTCGTCAGCGCGCTGTGGCTCAGCACGCCGGAGACCGCGAAGCCCGCGACATGCTCGAAGCCGCCTACGCCTGGGAGCGCAACCTGCCCGGTCTGGCTGGCCTCTGGGCCGCCGCTGGCCGCAGCTTCGAAGAGGGCCTGCTGGGTCTGTTGGGGGTCAGCGCAGGCATCAACGCCGCCAGCCTCCTGGAGGCCTTCCTGGAGCGTTGGGGAGACCAACTCGAAGACGGCCTGACGGAGCCCGGTTATCGAGGTGTCTGGCACGCTGCGCTGGGTGAACTCTCTGAGGGCGGTGTGGACGTCATGGCCGATCCCAACGCTGTCAGTGACGAAGTTTGGGCGCGCCTGCCCGACGCCGTCCGTCGCCGCTGCGCCCTGAGCCTCCTTTCGCGCCCTGGCGGCCCGGGTCTGACGCGCGCCACGCTGGACCGTGCCCGCACTGTGGAGCCCGCCTCGCTGCGCTTGCGCGCGCTGCTGGCGGCCCGCGACAACCAGTCCTACATCAAGGCCACCCGCGCCGAGATCGACGGTCTGGCCACCCCTGAGCTGCGCGTGCGCCGTCTGCTTGAGCTTGCCCGCTACGAAGGCGTCGATGCCGAGGAGTGCTTTGCCGACGCCGTCGCCCAGGAGACCTACCACTCTCCCATCCAGGAAGAGCTCTACGAGTGTCTGGAGGAGTCGGGCCACGACGCGCTCATGCGCAAGGCCCTCGAAGGTCACCTCTGCGCCGAAAACCTCTCCACCCCGCGCCGCAGCCACCTGGCCTTCCGCCTGGGACAGACGCTGGAGCGGCTCGATGTGGCCGAGGCCGAGAGCTTTGATGCCTATCGGACCAGCTTCCAGTCTGGTCAGGAGCGCCACGAGGCCCTCTTGCACATGGCGCGTCTGGCCAAGGCCCAGGATGATCGTTGGGAGGGCATCCGTTGTCTGGAAGCCTTCATGACGCTCTCCGATGAGCCCGAAGCGCGGATCAAGGCAGGCCTTGAGTTGGCCGAACTCTACCTGGCTGAGGTCGAGCCTCCCGAGGCAGAGGGCGATGAGTACGACCCTTACGCTGGTCCCGTGCGTTACGACGGTGGCCCGTGCGGCCGCAAGGCGATCGATTTGCTGACGCGTCTGAGGGAAGAGGCTCGCGAGAGCGAGCAGGAGGGGGCCTGCATCTCGCGTCTGGCCCATGCCCATGCTCAGGTCGGCTCACCGTTCCGCGCCGTGGAGCTCTTCCAGGAGGTGCTCTCCAGCGAAGTTCACGAGCGTCAGATCGAAGATTATATGGCGCTGGCCGAGGTCTACAGCGGCCCGCTGAGCGACCTGCACAACGCCGAGCAGGTCCTCAACGTGGTCTTTGAGTCCTGTCCCGCCCGTGAAGACGTGTTGGAGCGCCTGCTGGACGTGTCGCGCAGCAACGGCACCCTCGACCAAAGCTGTGAGCTTGTGGACCGCGTGGCGCGCCTTGCGGCTCCCGAAGTCCTCGACGCCTCGCGCCGCCGTGAGCTGCTCCAACTCCAGGCCCGGATCCTCGACCGCGAGTTGAGCCACCACCACCAGGCGGCCGCCATCTGGGAAGAGTTGGCCGACGGCGCCCCAGATGAGGGCGAAGTTCGTCGCTTGCGTGTCCGTCAGGCGCTGGCGCTCTCACACGTCACCGGCGAAGAGAGCAAGTGTCATAAGCTCATGCTTGAGCTTCAGCGCGAAGAGCCCTTTGACATGGCCCCCTACGAAGGTCTGGAGGGTCTCTACCGCGACTTTGATGACTACGCGCGCCTTCGCGTTGTCCAGCAGGTCCGCGGCGTGCTCAACGAAGATTACGACGGCAACCCCGACGCGCACGGGCGCCGCAAGACCTTGCCCAGCCGCGCGCTGGGCGAAGATCTCATTGGCCAGTACCTCTTGCCCGAGGGCCTTCGTGACGGCGTGCTCGACACGCTGCGTGCGCTGGAGCCGCTGGCTGTGAAGATCTGGGGTGACGCGTTGCCCACGCTTGACGCGCTTGGCAGCCGCCGCTGGCGAGGGGGCGGAGACATTGAGCAGGTGCGCGATTTTGCCATGCTCGCCTCGCAGACCTTCGACCTCTCCAAGGTCAAGCTCTACATCGGCGATGGCGGTCCCAGTGCGCCTCAGGTCTTCACCCATAGTGGCTGCGCGATGTGGTTCCACGCCGGGATGTTTGAAGGGGTCGGCGCCGAGGTGGCCCGCTATCTGGCGGGTTACGCCGCCGGGCTTGGCTGGAGTGGGGTGGCCTCCATGGTTCACCTCGATGGCCGCGACCTGTGGCACTTGCTTGAGGCGGTCCTCATCAAGCAGACCAGCGTTGGGATGACCGACACCACCGACCCGCGCTCCATGGAGCTTATCGACCGTATCAGCAGCCCCTTCAATCGCTCCATGCGGCGGCGGATTGTGGACGTGGCGATGCCGCACCTTGAGGTGCTGCGCAACGCCCACTGCGAAGCCTGGCCCGCGATGCTTCGCCGTCTGGCGACGCGCTCTGGGTTGATCCTCTCCGGTCAGGTATCGGCGGCGATGCAGGCCATCTTGCGCAGCCGCGAGTGGCGCGGCGAGCTGCATGACGACGCGACTCAGGAGCGCCTGCGCAAGTTGCCGGAGGCAGCCGATTTGCTGCGCTTTGCCCTCAGCGACGACTACCTGGAGTTGCGCTTTGGTTGTGGCCTTGATTCTCGTCCGCGGCGCAACTTCTAAGTCCCCCATTATTCTTGGTCCGCAGGGTTTTCTGGGGTAAATTGGGGCAGTGAAGCCCGGTACAGGATGTGCCGGGCGATGTCACGGGTTACCAAGGACCTTTTGTTGGTTTGTCGGAGGCAAGGATGCCACACCTTCAGGCTTTTGTGCCGCTTCGCGCACAACAAGAACCGCTGCGCACACATCCCCCGCGCACGATGCTCAATCCCCACAAGAAAGTCATCCACGTCACCGCGGCCAGGCCGCGTGTGCTCAAGGTGCAAGCGGCATCCAAGGATGCCCGAGAGCGCCGCGTTTCCTAGACTCTGCTCAAGAGCTTGACGCCCGTCCTATCAGTGTCCAACCCATTGCGCTTTGAGCCCCCCTGGAGGGGTGCTGGGTGTGGTTTGGGAATTGTTGTTCTTGTGGTGAACAACGCCCTTGTGTTCCTGACGTGCCCATGGTTTATTGCCGGCGCATCAACGGACCGCGGGAGGGCCCATGGACACCATAGCTTCATCCGCCATTCTGAACGATGGGATCATCGATGGCCGCCTGGCGGCTCGCATGGTTCGCAAAGACGTCAAACAAGACGTTTTGAGCTTGCGCGCAGAGGGAATCCACCCCCGTGTGGCCTTTATCCGTGTGGGAGATGACCCCGCCAGCGAGGTCTACGTCGGCGCCAAGGTCAAAGCCTGTGGATGGGTCGGCATTCGTTCCGAACACGTTCACCTGCCCGACGGGACGACTCAAGAAGAGTTGGCCGGGGTCATCAACGAACTCAACGACGACAAAGAAACCGACGCGGTGCTGATCCAGCTGCCGTTGCCCGACTCTGTGGGCACCAAAGCTGCGCTCAACCTCATCAACCCGCTCAAGGACGTCGATGGCTTTCACCCCACCAATTTGGGTGGGTTGCTCGCTGGCCACGGTCCTTTGGAGCCCTGCACCCCGTCTGGGGTCATGCGTTTGATTGAGATGATGGGGTTGAACCTGGTCGGCAAGCACGCCGTGGTGGTTGGGCGCTCGGTCATTGTGGGGCGCCCGCTGGCGGCGATGCTGGCCCGCGCTCACGCCACCGTCACCCTTTGTCACCGCCATACGGCCAATTTGAAAGACCATGTGCGCCAGGCCGACGTCCTGGTGGTGGCCACCGGAGTGACGGGGCTGATCCGAGGCGATTGGATCAAGCCTGGGGCGTATGTCTTTGATGTGGGAATTACGCGCTGTGAAGACGGCAAGTTGCGCGGCGATGTGCGCTTTGATGAAGCCCTTGAGCGCGCCGCAGGCATCACCCCTGTCCCGGGCGGTGTCGGCCCCATGACCATCGCCCGACTCCTTGAAAACACTGTCCGCTGTGCTCGCCTTGTGCGAGGCCTTCAAGAGCCTTCCATCCACCGCGCCTGAAACCCAGGTGGCCTGGAGGTGGATGTGACCAAAGGAGACCCCTGTCCATGTCCGAGGAATTGAAGCGCTTGCCGCTGCACGACCGCCACGCTGAGGCTGGCGCTCGGTTTGCCCCGTTTGCGGGGTTTGAGATGCCCATCAACTACGACAAAATCATCGCCGAGCACCACGCGGTGCGCAAAGGCGTGGGTTTGTTTGATGTCAGCCACATGGGCGAAGTGCGTTTTAAGGGCCCCAAAGCGGTGGAGGTCGTCAACGGACTGATTTCCCAGGACATGCGCAACACCGAGGTCGGTCAGGCCCGTTATGGGGTCATGTGCCATCCCCACGGCGGGATCGTAGACGACCTGATTGCGTACAAGCTCAGTGACCAGGAGATCCTCATCTGCGTCAACGCCGCCAACCGGGCCAAAGACGTGGCCTTTATGCGTGAGCATGCCGGCGACGGCGCGGTGATGACCGACGAGTCCGACCAGTGGGTGCAGCTTGCCATTCAGGGGCCGAAGGCTCAGGCGACCCTGACGCCGACGACCGCGCTGAACCTGGACGACATTGGCTACTACCACTTTGCGATGGGTCAGGTGGCCGGTGTGGAGTGCATGGTGGCGCGCACGGGCTACACCGGTGAAGACGGCTTTGAGGTCTATATCCCTGCGGAGGGTGCGTTGGCGGTCTTTGACGCCATCGCCCAGGCCGGAAAGGCCCACTCGATGGCGATGTGCGGCCTGGGTTGTCGCGACACGTTGCGTCTGGAGGCCAAGTTCCCGCTCTACGGCCAGGATTTGACCGACGAGACCAACCCGCTTGAGGCCGGCATGTCCTGGGCGGTGAAGTTGGACAAGCCCGAGGACTTTGTGGGACGCAAAGCCATCGAGCAGGTCAAGGCCGAAGGGGTCAAACGCCGCCTGCGGGGCTTCGTGCTCCAGGGCAAAGGCGTGCCTCGCTCTCACTACCCGGTTTTCAACGGTGAAGAGCAGGTCGGAGAGTTGACCAGCGGCACCTGGTCGCCGACCCTGGAGCAGGGCATCGCGCTGGGCTACGTCGATGTGGCCCACGTCAAGGCCGCGTCGCTGGACATTGGCATCCGCAAGCGCCGCATCAGCGCCACACTGACCCGCAAGCCCTTTTACAAGCGTCCGTGAACGGCGCACGCTTTGATTTGGTTGTGCACTGACATGCGCCAAGCTGCCGATTGGCGGTGTGGCGATGGTTTCTGGATATGACACTGCTCTGAGGCTCGGCCTCAGGGCGCTTACGGGACGCTGCCAGGGCCTCTTTGAAATGGCCTGATGGGTCTGGCCTGAAATCTTCCCGGCGGCGTTCAGCAAGGAAAGGAGCAACAAAGATGGAAATCCCTCAGGATCTGCGGTTCACCGACTCTCACGAATGGATCCGTGACAACGGTGACGGCACAGTGGACATCGGCATCACGGCCTACGCTCAGGAGCAGCTCGGCGACGTCGTGTACTGGGACGCCCCCGAAGTCGGCGAAAACTTCGAAACCGGTGACACCGTCGGAACCGTCGAATCCGTCAAAGCGGTCTCCGACGTCTACACCCCCGTCGGAGGCGAGATCGCGGCCGTCAACGAAGCCCTCGAAGACGCCGCCGAGTTGGTCAACGACGCCCCCTACACCGACGGCTGGATGTTCCGCGTCAAACTCAGCGACCCCGACGAACTCAACAACCTCATGGACGCCGCCGCTTATCAAGCCCTCGTCGACGGCCTCTAAAGGTTTGGGACGGCCCTGATGGCGTCAGACACCACAGAACTCGCTTGCAATAGCGCTGCTATGGCTGCGCTCGTCCT
>CAKZKQ010000008.1 GCA_937123825.1 uncultured Pseudomonadota bacterium | reverse complement strand
CGAAAGGCTTGCTTTGTGGCGAGCAATAACGGATGGCAGGGACCTCTGGACGAGCGAAGCTGTGGCAGCGCCACCGCGAGTGAGTTCCGTGGTTCCTGGCGCCGTTAGGGCCGTCCCAAAGTGAGTCGGACGTCTGCAATTTGGTATAAGCCCTGCCAAGGCGCATCGCCGTGGCAGGGCGGATGGGCGAGCCTTGTGCGGGTCACTTCAAAAAGTCCCCGCACAATCTCACGCTGCCTGTCAGTCGCGGCGCTTGATGACCATCAGCGCCATCAGACCCAGGATGAGCAGGAGCGTGCCGCCGCCCAGCGGGGTTTGACCGTCGCCAGCGGTGTGGCAACCACCGCCGCCGTTGCCGCCGGTGTTGACGTTGGGCTCGTCGTCATCATCGTCTCCAGCGTCGTCGTCATCGTCGTCGGCATCGGGCTCGACGACATCGGGCTCGACCACGTCGGGCTCGTCATCGGCGTCGGGCTCATCGTCGGCGTCGGGTTCATCGCCGCCGTCCATGTCATCGGCGTCGGGCTCATCGCCGCCGAGCAGTTCCACCACGTAGACATCGTCGGGGGCGTCGGCCGGGTCGGTGGCGGCGTTGGCCTCGGCGGCGGTGTCGACGGCTTCGATGTAGTACTCCACAGCCAGACCACGGGTGGCGAAGGCGGGGATCTCGATGCTCCAACGATCGTCGCCGTCCTCCTGGAAGTCCACCGAGACAAAGGCACCCTCTCCCTGCTCGCGGAAGAAGAGCTTGACGTCGGCCACGCCAGAGGCGTCGGTGACGATGGCCTGGATGCCGACGGGCTCGCCGTTGCGGCCCACCGCGGGCGGGCTGTGCAGGATGGTCGGGGCGGTGGTGTCCACCTCGGGCTCGGCCTCGACCTCGATCTCCATGGGCTCGTCGGCGCCCTCTTCGGGCTCGGCAGAGACGTTGCCCAGGCCGTCTTCGGCTTCGATGTAAAGCTCAAAGGACTCGGGCACGACCACTTCGGCGGGGATGACGGTGGAGTAACGGTCGCCGTCGCCGTCCATGGACACCGCGGTCCAATCGTCGGCCTCGGTGGCGCGGAAGAAGGCCTCCACGCGCTCGACGCCAGCGGGGTCGGTGACCACCGCCGCGATGGGCAGGCGAGTGTTTTCGGCCACGGGCTGGTCGATGTCATCGAGTTCGATGAGCGGGCCATCGACATCGACGACCGGCACGGTGAAGCTGGCCGGGATCTGGGGCTCGGTGGCGGTGTTGGAGGCCGCGTCGGTGGCCTCGATGTAGTAGTCCACGCCGGGAGGCGCCACCACAAAGCCGGGGATCTGAGCCGTCCAGGTCTCGCCGTCCTGGTTCATGGGCGCGGCGATGAAGGTGTCTTCGCCCTGACGGCGGAAGAAGAGCTGGGCCTGGGCCACCAGACCATCGTCGGTGATGGTGGCGGTCACGGTCACAGCCTGACCCGCTTCCTGGCCGTCGGGGACCTCTTCAAAGACAATCGAGGGCGCCTGACGGTCCACGACACCGGCACCGACGGTGAAGACCAACACCTGACCGGGCGCGCCGGGCGGCTCGGTGGCGCTGTTGGGCTCTTCGGCACCGTCCACGGCGTCAATGTAGTACTCCACACCGGGCTCGTTGACGACCACACCGGGGATGGTGGCCGACCACACATCGCCGTCGCGTCCCATGACGGCCTCGCCAAAGGCGCCGCCGCCGATCGGGCGGTAGAAGAGCCGCGCGGCGGTCACGCCGCTGGGGTCGGTGATGGTGGCGGTGACGTCCACGGACACACCGGCGTCCTGACCATCGGCGATCGGCGTCAGGTCAATGGCGGGGCCTTGGCGGTCGGGGGCGATGACCTCCACCTCAAAGACCTCGTCGGGGGCACCGACGGGCTCAAAGGTGGTGTTGTCCAGCGCGTCGGTGGCCGTGATGTAGTACTCCAGGCCGGGGGCCTCCACGGCGTCGATTTGGGCGCTGTAGCGATCGCCGTCGGCGCTCATCTCTACCTCGACAAAGTCCTGCTGACCGGCGGTGCGCCAGAAGAGGCTGGCCGCATCGACACCGCTGGGATCGACGATGGTCGCCGAGACTTCCACGGCGTCGCCAGCCGTCAGCGGGCCGTCGAGCTGCGCGGGGGTCACGCTGGGACCCGAGGTGTCGTCCTCGGTGACGGTGAAGTTGGCGGGCGAAGCGGGCGCGCCTTCGGGCGCCGCCGCAGTGTTGTTGGCCTCGTCGGTGGCCTCGACATAGTAGTCCAGACCGGGAGGCTGCACGGCGCCGCCGGGGATGGTGGCGGTGAAGGTCGAGTCGCCCTCAAGAGCCATGGCCGTCGAGAGGAAGGGCCCGTCGTCCTCGGGGGACTTGTAGAAGAGCGTGGCGCCGGTGACGGCGGTGTCGTCGGTGATTTCGGCGACCACGGTCACGGGCTGGCCAGCGGGCTGACCGTTGGGCACCACACCCAACGCGATCACCGGGGCGGTGACATCCGGGGGAGGCGTGACGGTGACGGTGGCCTGCTCGGAGGTGCCGGTGTTGGCTTCGTTGTCGTCGGCCTCGGCAAAAATCTCCAGGCCGGGCACGACCACCTGCTCGCCGGGGATGGTGGCCGTGTAGGGGCCGTTGCCGGTGGCGGTCAGCGTCTGGAAGTTCTCCTGACCCTGGACGCGGAAGAAGACGCGCACGGCGGCCACGCCCGAGTCTTCGTCGGTGGCATCGACGGTCACGGTCACCGCCTGGCCTTCTTCGACGCTGGCGGGCAAGCCCTGGAGGCTGACCGCCGGGGCGGTCTCGTCGGGGGTGGCCACGGTGACGGTGAAGACCTCCTGGCCTTCGGGCAGTGTGGCGCTGTTGTCCGAGGTGTCGGTGGCCTCAATGAAGTAACGGATGGAGGTGGTGCCCTGGGGCACCTCGGCGCCGCTGATGGTGGCCGTCCACACATCGTCCAGCACCTGAACCATGGCGCGGGCCGTCAAGGGCTGAGCGTCAAAGCCAAAGCGCAACACGGCGCTCTGAACCCCTTCGTTGTCCGTCACCACCGCGTCGATCTGCAGATCGAGGCCGATGGTCAGCGGGGTGGCGCGCGGGGTGTGCGCAATCGCGGGCGCCTCCACGTCGGGGACCACCACGGTGAAGCTGTGGACCGTCTCAGGGGCGTCCTCGGGGGACGTGATGCTGTTCTCGGCCGGGGCCTCGTCGATGGCCTCGATGTAGTACTCCACGCCGGGGGCCTGAACGGCCTCCAGGGTGAAGGCCCAGGTGTTGTTGTTGCCCTCGGTGAGGGTCGCCTGGGCAAAGTCGTCGTCGCTGCCCAGGGCACGGTGGAAGAGCGTCACGCTGGCCAACCCCGAGGGGTCAAAGGCCGTGGCGGTGATCTCCACATCGGTGCCCGCTTCCTGGCCGTCGGCCACGGGGGTGTGGGCCAGGGTCGGGGGCGCCTCGTCGTTGGAGCCGACCGAGAAGGTCAGCGGCTCGTCGGGCGCACCCACGGGGAAGAAGGATTCGTTGGACTCGTCGTCCTGGGCGCGGATGTAGTACTCCACGCCGGGGGACGTGACCGAGAAGCCGGGGATGGCCCCGGTGAAGGTGTCGTTGTCGCCGGCGACCATGGTGACCTCCTGGAAGAAGGGGAAACCCTGGGGCCGGTAGTGCAGGCGCACAAAGTTGATGCCCGCGGCGTCGGTGACCACTGCGGCGATGTCGACCTGCTCAAACTCGGCCTGGCCGTCGGCCACGGGGGTGTGCTCGATGACCGGCCCGACGTTGTCCACGTCCGCCACGGTGAAGGTGTGCACGGTGTCCGGGGCGCCCTGCGGCTCCAGGGCCTCGTTTTCTGCCTCATCGGAGGCGCTCAGGTAGTACTCGATGCCTGCGGGGGTCACTGCGTTGGCAGGGATTTGACCGCGCCAGGTGGTGCCGGACTCAAAGGTCAGCGCGGCGGTGGCGAAGGCCTGACCGCCCACAGTGCGGTAGTGCACGGTGGCGGCGGTGACTTCGTCGTTGTCCACGATGCCCGCCACGATGTTGACCGCCACGCCAGCAGGTTGACCGTTGGTCACCGGGGTGTGCGCGATCAGCGGGGCGTTGGTGTCGCCGTTGCCGACGGTGAAGTCAAAGAGCGTGTCGGGCGCGCCCTCGGGGGCAAAGCCGGTGTTGGGAACCGGCGAGGAGTCCACGGCCTCGATGTAGTAGGCCACGCCGGGCTCGGCCACGATGAAGGCCGGGATCTGGGCGGTCCACAGGTCGTTGCCGATGCTGGTCATGGAGCGGGCGCCGAAGCTCTGGCCGCCCAGCGGCTGGAAGTAGACGTTGACCGCTTCCACGCCGGTGGCGTCGGTGACGGTGGCCGTCACGGTGACTTCTGCGCCTGCCTCCTGACCGTCGGCGATCTCGGTGTGGGTGATGGCCGGGGGATCGGGGTCGCCGGTGACCAGGAAGTCAAAGACGCCGCCGTCGGGCGCCCCCACGGGGAGCGTGGAGTTGTTGGGGTTGGGATCGACGCCGTCCACGGCGGTGAACCAGTACTGGACACCGGCGGCGGTGATGGCGTTGCCAGGGATGACCGCCTCCCAGAGGTTGTTGCCCAGGTCGTTCATGACGGCAAAAGCAGCGCCCTGCTGGCCAATGGCGCGGTAAAAGAGCACCGCGCTGGTGACGTCAGCCGGGTCCTGGATCGTCGCGCGCACCGTCACCGGCTCGCCCAGCGTCTGACCGTCGGGGATCTCGACGTGCTGGATGAGCGGGCCGACGGTGTCTTCGTTGCCAAAGACGGTGGCGATGGTGGTGTCGGTGTGGGTCAGTCCCTCGTTGTCGCGCACGGTCAGGGTCACGGTGTAGACCCCGGCGCTGAGGTAGCTGTGGCGCGGGCTGGGGTCGTTGGTGACGGGGCTGCCGTCGCCAAAGTCCCAGGTCCAGGCCACGATCGAGCCGTCGGGATCCTGGCTGAGCGTGCCATCAAAGAAGACCGACTCGTTGTCGCCCTCGTCCTGGAAGACCGCCGGGCCAGCGTCGGCCACGGGGCGAATGTTGACGTTGATGTCGACCAGCGCGTGGTCCTCGGCCCCTTCGTTGTCGATGACCGTCAGGTAACCCCAGCGGTTCTCGCCGGCGCTAAAGAGCGTGTGCTCGACGATGATGCCAGGCTTGACCGTGCCGTCGCTGAAGGTCCAGAACGCCGAAGCGATCGACCCATCCGGGTCAAAGGCCGCCGAACCGTCCACCTCAAAGACCTCGCCGCGCGGCACCATGATGGCGTCCTCGACGGGATCGGCGCGGGGCTCCTGGTTGGCGTCGGGGTCAAACTCAAAGGCACCGATGTCCACACCGCCAGCGAAGTTGCGGGCCTTGCCCGTCAGGTCGCGCGTGGGCAGGTGGTCGGCGTTGGTCTTGCCAGCGTTGATGGCCAGCGACTCGGCCCAGAGCTTGCCGTCGTACCACCGCGGGAAAGCCTCCCAGTCGTCGTCTTCAATGAGAGGATCGGTGGTGACGTTGCCGCTGTTGGTGGTGAAGGAGACGTTGGTGATGCGGTTCTGATCAAAGGTGTTGTTGTTCTCAAAGCGCACGACGCTGCGGCGGAAGGAGTCGCTGGCCGTGTCGCGCACCGCGTGGCTGGTGTTGGCCGCCACGACGTTGTTCATGATCCACAGGTTCTGGCGGCGGCTGGAGCTGGACGAGTTGCGGCTGAAGCTGATGCCGGTGCTGTGGTGCACGAGGGTGTTGTTGATCAGGTAGACGTTGTAGGTGCCGTTGGCGGTGATGCTGGAGACGATGCCGCTGCTGTGGTGCGTGATGTAGCTGCTGCGCACGTCGCCCGACGCGTTGTTCAGGCTGATGCCGGTGCCGCCGCCGCCGCCGATGACCTCGGTGGCCAGGATGTCCACCAGCGGTGCCGAGGTGACGTTGCTGGCGCGGATGCCGGTGCTGTTGTAGAGCAGATCGGTGTCCACCACCTGAGGGGCGCGCGGGCCGATGATGTCAATGCCGACGCTGGCGTACTCGATGATGGCGTTGTCGATGACCGAGGTGCTGGCGTCGGTCAGGTGCATGCCGACCCACTGACCCGCCGTCGGGGTCTCGGTCGCCAGCGCCAACGTGATCGGCTCGCCGCCGCCCTCAAAATCCACCGTGCCGCCGCCCAGGACGCGCACTTCCACGCGCCCTGCGTTGGCGCCGCCCTCCATGCCGTCGGCGTTGGGCGTCATCAAGAGCGTCGCGCCGGGCTCAAAGGTCACCGTGACGCCGCTGGGCACCACCAGGTCACCCAGGATCGGGTAGGGGCTCAGCTCCTCCGTGAAGGTGAAATCCTCCCAGAAGTAACCCATCAGGAACGGGCCATCGACGCCGTCGTACTCCAACGCACCGACCTTGCCCGCGCCCAGACCCAGCTTGCGGTTGGGGGAGTGGGTGGTGGGGGCGTAGTTGCGGTTGTCGATGTCGGCGTAGAGCGGGTTGTAGGAGAAGCAGGTGTTGGTCGAGAAGGAGACGTTGCGCACCTCGCTGGTGTCGTTGCCCCAGTTGTTGGAGTTGCGACAGTTGAAGGTGGTGCGGCGGAAAGAGTCGCTGGCGCGGTCTTCAAGGCCGTAGCGGCCGTTGTGCGACACCGAGCAGGACTCCATGGTGATCGTCTGAGTGCGGCTGCTGCTTGACGAGTTGCGGCTAAAAGCGATGCCGTTGCTGCCGTTGTTGGCCACCGTCAGGTGGGTCAGGTTCTGAACCCAGGAGCCGTTGACGGTCACATCGGCGCGGATGCCGTCGCTGCCGTTGTCGTAAACCTCGCCGCTGTTCCAGGTCACGCTCGAAGAGTTGATCTGGACACCGTAGATGGTGTTGGAGCGCGCGATGATGTCCACCAGAGTGACCTGCGCGCCGTTGTTGACGATGATGCCGTTCTGGTTGTTCTCGATGATGATCTCTTCGGCCTGGGGTGTGCCGCCAGAGATGTAGATGCCCGCCTCCTGGCAGTCGTGGATGGTCGAGCCCGCCACGATGTGGTCGTTGCCCGTCAACGACACGCCGCGCACCGCGTAGCCGACATCCACCTGGGCCACGTTGAAGGCCTCGGTCTCAGGCTCAATCAAAATGCCGTACCAGTCACCCCGGCTGGGGGAGTCGTCGTTGGAGGTGAACTGAACCGGGCGGCTGATGGTGCCGTCGGCCTCAAGCGTGCCCTCCACGCGGATCTCGATGCGGTTTTGATCGACGCCGCCTTCCATCAGGTCGTCCGTCTCCATCAAGAGCGTGGCGCCGGGCTGGAAGTTCACCGTCACGCCCGGGGCGATGACCATGTCACCAGCCACCACCGTCTCGGTCAGCGCCGCAAAGGTCTGATCCACATACCAGAACCCGTGAACCCCCTCGCCGGTCTCCGCGCCAGCGTGGGGAATGGCCCCGACGGTTTGTTCGGGGTTGGTGGGGTTGAAGTAACGGGCGGGGCTGCGGTCGGTGGGCTCAAAATCGCCGTTGTCGGGGTCGGCCAGCAGAGCGTTGTACTGGAGGCTGTCGGCCACCGAAGGCGCCGAGATCCCCGAGAAGGTCGGCCCACCCCAGTAGATGTTCTCCCGGAAGAGGCCAAAGGTGAAGCGCCGGAACGAGTCGCCCGACGAATCGCGCACCATCGAACCGGTGTTGTTCCCAAAGATCGAGCGGCTGACGTTGAGCGTCACGCGGCGGCTCGAGCTTGAGGTGTTGCGGTCGATGTCGATGCCGTGGTTGTTGGCGTAGAAGGTACAGTTGGTGAAGTTCAGCGTGTAGATGCCGTTGACCGTGCCTTCAAACTCATAACCAAAGTTGGTGTTGTGGTCGAAGACCACGTGGTCAAAGGTCTGGTTGGCGTTGGAGAGCCGCGCGCCGATGGTGTTGTGCGACAGGCGACCGCCGGTCATCGTCACCGCCACCTGGCTGCCAAAGAGGGCGTTGCCGCTGCTGGAGCCGGTGCCGTCGATGTCAAAGCGCGTCAGACCAATGGCCCCCGTGCCCACAAAGTTGACCCCGCGCGAGCGGTAGCTGCGCACGGTGACGTCTTCAAGCGTGTAGTTGTCCGCCACCGGCGTGTCGATCTCGATGGGGAAGTCCGCGTTGCGGATCGTCACGTGCCGCACCAGCCCAGAGGCGCCGGACTCAAAGCGCAGCCCCTCCCAGGAGCCGTTGATGTCCGAACTTTCGTGCCGGAAGACAATCGGCGACTGCTCGCTGGCCTGCGCCACCAGCGCCCCGCGCACGATCAACTCCGTGTCGCTGTCGCCTGCGGCGTGCACCTCGACGCCCGGCTCGATCGTCAACGTGGCGCCGTTGTTGACCACCACGTCGCTGGTCATCACGTAGGGGCTGTCCTCCACAGTCCAGGTCGCGTCGGCGTTGATGCCCCCGCTGACCTGGGTCTGGGCGCCTGCGACCCCCGCCCCCACCACAAAGACGGCCCCAAAGGCCGCCAAAGAAACAATGCGCTTCATAAACTCCCCACAACTTGAAACAACCACCACCAAACAACCCCAGCCCTGCCCGCCGCAATTCAAACCTCAGCACAACCATTTTGGCCCGTGGACATCACTTCGTGGGTCCAACAGACATGTGTCCCTGAAGTCCTCTTTTGCTTGACGAAGGGGCCTGTGATGGCTCCGAAATCAGATTTGGTAAGAGATGGTGTATATGATGTCACCTGGGCGCAAGGCCCAATCGTGAATGTTATCCTCTGAGCACCCAGACGAATGGGCAACACACTGCCCAAAACATCAGTACCTGTCAAATTTCAGGCGCAAGATCGGGACACAAAAATCTGCGCCCCCTTCGCCGTGACGCTCATCGACGCCGCAGCCGCTGGAATCACGGCGCTCACCCCCGTCTCCAACGACACCGACCCAAGCGGCGTCTCCACAGTGGCTTCACCCGCCACGCAGGTCAGCGCCGTCATCGCATCGCCGGTCGATGCCTCCAACGCCCCTGTGCCCTGCCAACGCTCGGCCTCAAAATACGGGGTGCGCAAGACCAACCACTGTTCCAAAGACCCACTTTGGAGCAATTCCCCATTCGCGCGGCAACTCTGAACGAACGCTTCACCCCCTGGAGAGTCCCAGGCGGTCACCTCAAGGCTGCGCTTGACGTGGAGCTGCCTTGGCTTGCCGCCGACCATGTCCAAACGGCCTTGTTCATCGTAAAGCCGGTTCCAATCCCAGAACCGGTACGTCAGCCCGCGCCGACCCGGCGTCACATGCTGGGGCTCGATCATCGTCACGCCCGCTCCGATGGCGTGCACCGTCCCGGCCCGGATGACAAAGGCGTCTCCCGGCACAGCAGGGACAAAGTTCATCAGTTCATCCAGCGGGCCGCGCGTCTCCAGACAACGGCGCACCTGCTGGGCCGAGACCCCGTCGCGAAACCCCAGGTAAATCCCCGCCCCCGGCTCGGCGTCCAGGACAATCCAGCTCTCAGGTTTGCCGCTCTCATCGGGGGCCAACGCCGGATCATCGGGCGCCGGGTGCACCTGCACCGAGAGGTTGTCCGCCGTGTCGAGAAGCTTGACCAGCAGCGGCGACGCGCCGCCGTAAGCCTCGGCCACCGCCCCACCCAGCCACCCCACCGGGTCGCTGGCGATCAACTCCGACAGCGCCGTTCCCTGGAGGGTTGAGCTGGGGAACGACGGCTCGACCGACACCTCCCAGGACTCCCCCACCACCGCGTGCTGAACGTCCAGGCCCAGCGCCGCCTTGTAGCGGGTCAAAATCTTGCGCCCACCCCAGGGCGTGCGCGTGGCGGGTGTAAAGTTATCGGGCTTGAGGCGTTGAGGGTGCATGGCTCCTGGTCCGTCTTGGTGGTCAGGGCATGCCCGCGATGATCGAGTCCGACCGTCCACAACGGTCACCACGCGGGCACTCCATGGGTTGCGTGCGGAGGGACTTTGTTGGATACCCAAAGGGCTCCGCACCAGAAGAAGCCCCATTCAGAACGCACTTGCGCGCTCTGCAAAGGGCTTGGGCGTCCATGGGCTTGCTGGTCTGGCTGGCGCGCCCATGTCGGGGCACACGTTGCCATGGACCACCGCAGACTGCCAGGGTCACCACCCTGCAATGGAGGAAGATGATGCACAAAACCCAACGCAGCGCCGCGCTGCTGCTGACAATCCTGCTGAGCGCTGCGGCGTGGTTAACCCCTCAAAGCGCCCAGGCTTTTTGCGGTTTTTATGTCTCGGGGGCCAGCAAAGACCTGTCCAACAACGCCACCCAGGTGACGCTGATGCGCCACGGCGAGCGGACGGTCCTGTCCATGCAAAACAACTACAAGGGGCCGCCCGAAGACTTTGCGCTGGTCATCCCCGTGCCGGTCGTGCTCCAAGAAGAGAACGTCAAGACGCTGCCCAAAGACGTCTTTGAGCGCGTCGACCAGATGGCCGCCCCGCGTCTGGTCGAGTACTGGGAACGCGACCCATGCTACAAACCGCCGCGAGACTGGGACTTCTTTGACGACGGAAAGGTCTACAACGAGGCCGCACCGTCGCCGACCGCCGCCGCTGTTGATGGCGGTGCGGTCAAGGTCGAGGCCGAGTTTGCCGTCGGGGAGTACCAGGTGGTGATCCTCAGCGCCAACGACTCCGGCGCGCTCGACGCCTGGCTCAAAGAAAAGGAGTACAAGATCCCCAGCGGCGCCGAGCCGGTGCTGCGCCCCTACGTGGAGGCGGGCACCAAGTTCTTTGTCGCCAAGGTGGACAGCAAAAAGGTCAAGTTTGAAGACGGCAAGGCCAAGCTCTCGCCGTTGCGCTTCCACTACGACACCAAGGACTTCAACCTGCCCATTCGCCTGGGCCTGCTCAACGCCAACGGCCCCCAGGATCTCATCGTCCACATCCTGGCCCAGGAGCAGCGCTACGAGGCCGCCAACTACAAAAACGTCACCGTCCCCACCAACATCATCGTCGATGAGCCCGTGCGGGAAGACTTTGCGGGCTTCTACGCCGCCCTCTTTGACCGCACCCTGGAGTCCAACCCCGGCGCCGTGGTCACCGAATACTCCTGGGCCGCCTCCACCTGCGACCCCTGCCCCGGCCCAACACTCAACTCACAAGACTTTGGACTCCTTGGCGCCGACGTCATGCCCAACACCAACCCCTGGCGCTGGGTCCTGACTCGCCTCCACACCCGCTACACCAAGGACAACCTGGGTGAGGATCTGGTCTTCAAGGCTGCGCCGCCGATCGTGGGTGGGCGCGGGACGCCGGACAACCAGGGCGAGCTTGCCGAGCGCGGCTCTCAGCCAGGACCGGTCAACAACTTTCAGGGGCGCTACATCATCCTCAACCTCTGGGAGGGCGACATCAACTGCATGGATCCCAAGCGCGGCGTCTGGGGCGGTCCGCCCAAAGGCGGCAACAAGACCCACGCCGCCAAAAACATGGGGGATGTGGACCGCAAAGAGGGCGTCAAGCTCGCCTCGTTGGTGCGGGAAGATGTCCCTTCCCTGGACATCAAGGCAGAAGGTGGCGGCTTCCAGATGCCCGAGGCCCAAGGCAGCGTCTGTGGCTGCACATGCAGCACGGCCCACCGTCAGGGAACGCCGCTTTGGCCTGGCACGCTCCTGGCCATCGGGCTGGGCGCGTTTGTGTGGGCGGTGCGGCGGCGCCGGGGCTGAACCAGCGCTGCCTTTGGAAGCGAATGCTTCCAAGGGTGGCGCGCAGACATGTCCTCGATGGCTTTGGAGAAAGGAGCGATGGGCGGTTTCATTGAGATCGACGGGCGCAGGTTTGAGTTTTCAAGCGCCGAAATGGAGTTCTACCACTGCAACGGTGAGGTGGCGGACTGGAACCTGGCGCTGCGCCGTCCCGGTGACGATCAGCCGCTGTGGCTCTCGGGAAGCCTGGAGCCAGGAACCATGGATCCCGACGCCTTGCCCCAGGCTCAGTTGTTCCTGTTGGAAGAAGACATCGGCATGGTCTTTGAGACCTTGCTTCAAACGCCAATCACCCTCTACGCCGACCAACCCCTATTGCTCGTCCGCCGCACGCCAGCGGGCCTTCACCTGAGATCGAGCTTCGCCTTTGACTGGGATCGCGCGCTGGATCCCCCCGGCGCCTCTTATCCAAACCCCCGCTCGGCCAACTTTGACCTGCGGGCCACCATCAAAGCCTTCCACCCAGGCCGGCTGCCTTGAAGTCGATTGGTTGAAAGAGGTTGGAGCTGAATGAAGCGACAAACCAAGATTGTTGGTGTGGGTATTTTGGTGGCGTTGGCTTGTTTGCTCGCTGCGGGCGGTCTTTGGTTCACCGCAGACCGTCAACCTGCACTGTCTTGGTTCATGGAACAATTCAGCCAATGTCCCGAACGACTTCC
The DNA here is from genome assembly GCA_937123825.1 of uncultured Pseudomonadota bacterium. Classification (GTDB taxonomy): domain Bacteria; phylum Myxococcota_A; class Bradymonadia; order Bradymonadales; genus CAKZKQ01. The sequence continues at coordinate 5,131 of CAKZKQ010000008.1, read as the reverse complement.
TGAAACACACCCCACACCTGTGGACAAGCAAACCATCCTTCCCAGCATCGCCAGGCTCACAACACAACACCACGCAGCTTGGAAGGCCAAACCGCTCAGCATGGTCTTGCACACCTCCACAAGTTGCAGTGCTTGCCGCGTCCTTGAACCCGTCTTTGAACGTGCCCTGCCCATGGTATCAGACGAGGTGGGCGTCTGGATTGTACTCGACGAACACAACTCCAAACCCATCCCAGGCATGACCACGGCTCAAGGCGTGCCCACATTGATGGTGTTTCAGGAGGGACAACTCAAAGATGAAATGCAGGGGGTCATGATGTCGATCCCTTTCAACCCGCCGTGCCGCACCGAACGCATTCGGGCAGACCTGGAAGGCTTCTTTAAACGCAACGGTTTGCTGGCCGCTCAAGCACAATAAGGCGCCACAGACAGCGTCATCTGCCCAGGAATTGTAGGCCCACCACCACAAGCGCGATGATGCTGACGATGAGGTTGACGATGCCCAGCAGGATGGCGACCAGCGCTGGGGTGGTGCCAAAACCGGTGGCGCGGGCCTTGAGCATGCCCAGCGCGCCCAAGCCAATGGCCATCATGTTGACCACGGCGCCCAGGCAACCCACGCCCGGAATGGCGCTGGCCAGGCAGCACATCGAGCCTCCGACCGCCAGGATCAAGGCGGCGGTCGCGGGTGTGTTTGAGGGACCCGCCATTTGTTGGGCTGCCGCTTGGGAAGAAGCCACGGCGGCGCGCTGGGCCACCGCTTCGGGTCTTGGGGCTTTGAACCCCAGCCCGCCGCCCAAAGAAGGCGCACGTACTCCAGGCCACGACAACGGCGCGCCGCATTTGGGGCAATCGTGCATGGGGCTGAGCGCTGGGGGACGCGCGGCGCAGGAGACGCAGGTGTATTCGTCGCAGCTTGCGCAGTAGATGGCCGCCGCTTTGTACTGGGAGGCGCCGGGCATGCTGACCGGTGCGCCCCCGCCAGGAATCGATGACACGTAGATCTTGCAGCCGCATCCCCGGCCGCACCCATGGACAGACATGGGGCTCCTCCAAGAGGTGCCAGGTTGTGCTGGCGCTCACCTCACAATCGGGTCTGCAAACACGGCCACAACCTCGCGGATTGTGGGCATATTGACACATCCCTACAGGCAATGTCACGCTGCTGGCCATTGCCGCAAAGAACGACGCTGACGCTCTTTAAGGGCCTTGGTGTGTGTCCGCGCGCGACAAAATGAGCACAACACAGGTGAGGGCATGATCAACTATCATCATTGGAAGCTGCTTCAAGAGGCCACCGGTCAGGGGACCCAATGGCAGATCATGGGTTATCCGCGGTTTGTGGACATGCAGCCGACGGGGTTTGACGCGTCGCGGATTCTGGCCTCGGGTCAGCCGCTGCGCGACGCGATGATCCACGCCGTCACGCCGATGGGCGTCACCCCCATCCACCCCATCTACCCGCGCAAGCACGTGCGCGTGGCGCTCAACAACGCCTCGGTCTTGCTGGAGCCCGGCGCGCTGCATTTTTCCAAGGGCCACATCGACATGAAGATCGACGGGGTTCAGGACGCGGGTGTGGGGGGATTTTTGAAGAAGGCCGCCAGCGGCCTGGCCAGCGGCGAGAGCATGGTCAAACCCCGTTATACCGGCACTGGTGAGATCTTTTTGGAGCCCAGGACGGACTTTCTCTACTTTGTGGAGCTCAACAACGAGCGTTTGGTCTGTGATCGGGGGCTTTTTGTGGCCTGCGACGGCACCTTGACGGTCGATGGGCAGGTCAACCGCTCGGCGATCCGCAGCGGTGAAGGCATGGTCCAGCCCCGGGTGCAGGGCAGCGGCGTGGTGATGCTCAGCAGCCCGGTGCCGCAAGAGAAGATCATGGTTGTGGAGATGAACAACGAGACCCTCAAGGTCGATGGCGCCTTTGTGATGGCGTACTGGGGGGATCTGGCCTTTTCGGTGGAGAAGTCCTCGCGGGGGATGTTCAGCGCGGCGGCCAGCGGTGAGGGTTTTGTGAATGTTTATAAGGGCACGGGGACGGTTTGGATGAACCTGGAGGAGGCCAACTGTTTTTGAGGGGTTTGAACGCAGGTGCGGTCAGTTTAAGATAGATTCCAAGGTTGTTTGATGGGGGCTAGCCCCCTTCTGCCCAATGCCAAGGCTTTGTCCCGTCACAGAGCGGACCGATGAAACGACAGACGTCGTTGGCAATGCTCGGTGATGCGCTGCATCACCTGTGCTTGCCGCCTCGTCTGACGTTCCATCTGCCTCGCCCTGCTCGGTCCCAACGCCTTGGCATTGGGCATCCCCCACCGGGTGCGCGCACCCGGACCCGCGGCTCTGGTTCTTGATTGCGAGGTGCGGCCTTGGAAACTCCGCAGGTGCTCTTTGTCTCAGACTTTGTGGCCGAACACGGCGCCTTGATGGCCACTTTGATGGACACGGTGGCGTGGGACGAGCGCATGAAGGCGCGCAAGACGGCCTGTTTTGGCGTCCCGTACAACTACTCTGACATGGTTTATCCGGCTTGCCCGATGCCACCGGCGTTGGCGGCGCTGCTGCCTGGATTAAATGAGCGCATTGGGTTTGAGCCCAACAGCGCCCTGCTCAACCTCTACCCCGACGGTCAGGCCCGGATGGGGTTTCACAGCGATCGGCTCGATGGGTTGGAACCGGGCACCGGGGTGGCGATCGTCTCTTTGGGCGCCGCGCGCCAACTAATCTACCAACGCAAGGGCAACAAACGTCTTACCCATGCCTTTGAATTGAACCCCGGCAGCCTGCTTTACATGGACGATGGGGTGCAAGAGATGTGGAAACATGGCGTGCCTTCGGCCCCTGAGATCGACCAGCCCCGCATCAGTTGCACGTTTCGGCGCCTGGTTGTGTGACAAAGCCGTGGCAGTCAGGCCCCAAAGCCGCGATTAGGGACCGAAAAGCCGCCTCTGTGCCCATAGCGTTTGCAAACGGGTCGGCGAGTCGCTAGAACGCACCTCAAGTCGACCCGTTCGACGTCGAATGGACCGAAGACGCACCTACGGTGAAGAAGATGACACGCCACCTGATTGTCTCCCTGATGATTGCCACGTTGACGCTCTGCGCCGCTGCCTGCAGCGACGAAAACGGAGGCGACAACGGTGATGACGGCAACAACGTCGCCAACAACACTGTCAACAACGCGGGCAACAACGACGTCAACAACGACGACAACAACGACACGCCCGACGCCAACGACGACCCCGAGGACATCGGTGAAGGCGACGGTGGCGGCATGGAAGACATCACCGAGGATGAGCCCGAGCCGGACATCGTCGATGAACCCGACATGATGGACGAGCCCGACGTCATTGATCCCAACTGCGATCAGGACCGCGACAACTCGCTCTCCCAGGCCTGCGGCGGCAACGACTGCGACGACAACGACCCGCAGCGCAGCCCCCTCCAGGCCGAGCGCTGCGATGACCTCGACAACGACTGCAACGCCATCGTCAACGACGGCGTGGCCTGCTCGTTCTACGCCCACACCGGCGACAACCTCTACCTCCTTGATCCCTTCGCCAAGACCATCCAGGAGGTCGCCGAGGTCCCCAACCTCTTTGACATCGACACCCACCCCGACGGCACCCTCTACGGCATCACCGCCACCGAGCTTTACCGCTTTGACGAGGCGCTGGCGCGCTGGTTCCTGGTGGGCAACTTCCCCCAGATCGAGGGCGGCACCGGGCTGGCCATCGACTCGTTTGGCACGGCCTTTGTGACGGCCGAGGATCAGGTCTACACCGTGGACTTGAACAACGCCCAGACGCAGCTTGTCGGCGCGCTCGGCGGCGACTTCTTCTCCAGCGGCGACTGCGTGGTCAACAAGCAGGACACGCTCTTTATGACCTCCAAGGCCTTTGACGAGCCCGACACCCTGGTGGTCATCGACCGCGCCACGGGCCGGGGCACGGCCATCGGTCAGATCGTGAACCCCAACGACCGCGAGCAGCGCTTCACCAACGTCTTTGGCCTGACCGCCGGGTGGGGCAAGCTCTTTGGGCTCAACAGCCGCGGGGAGCTGATCGAGATCGACCGCGCCACCGGCGCCGGGACCCTGGTCCACACCTTTGAGGACGTGCGCTGGTTTGGCGCCGCCTCCAACCCCGAGCGATGAGCGAGCCAAGCGCCACAACGCCCAAGCTGGTGCGCGCTGGGCTGGGTGCCTGTGCTGGGGCGCTGACCGTGCACATGGTCAGCAGCCTGATGTGCCAATGCCTGAACAGCGCCGTTTTGCCCAGGTTTGCTGGCAGCATCGACGATCTGGGCAGCGCTTTTGAGCTCTCCAGCATGATCTCCATGGGACTCTTCGGGGTGCTCATGCTGGTGGTGGCCGCAGGCGCCGGACTGATGGCCACAAGCACCAAAGAATCCACAGGGCGCGTCATGGCCGCCGCCACCGCGCTGACAGCGCTGACCACCATCGCCATCAGCGTCTACCAACGCTTCTTCTCTCCGATCACGACCCCCATCGACGGCCCCGACTGGGGCGCCAACCTCCTGGCCGCAGTGGGCTTTCCCACCACGCTGGCGCTGCTGGCCTGGTCGGCAGGGCTGTGCAGCGGCCGCGGACACCGCCCCATCCTGGTGGCCTTTGTCTGGGTGCCAGCCTTCATCGCCAACATGGTCTTTCCGCTGATGATGGCGACGGTTTCAAGCCCCGAGTCCATCCACTACATGGCCGCCAACGCGGTTTACATGTTGATGACCCTCTTTGCCACGGCGCTGTGCCTGCTCGCCGGCCTGCTGCCGCCCCTGACCCAAGACACATAACGCACCCACTTGCTCCCCACACCACACTCTCGACAAGCCCGCTCGTCAGGAACCCTCTTTGGTGGATGATCCAGGCCCGACACCTCTGTTATGGTGTGCAGGTTGGCATCGGCGTGCGCCCACCCGCACGGCTTCATGGATGACCCTTTAGATCCTGCACCATCCCCAGGAGCCCCATGTTCATCGACGACGTCCTTGGCCTGACCATCGCCCCAATCAACACAGCGCCAGCCCTCTATCGCCTCCAAGACGAACAAGGCGCCGAGCTGCTCACCGGCACCCACCCCGCCTGCCAACGCAAACGCCTCGAAGCGCTGAT
>CAKZKQ010000007.1 GCA_937123825.1 uncultured Pseudomonadota bacterium | reverse complement strand
CGCGCTTTTGTGGCCATGCAGCTGCTCGAAGGGCTCAACCTGCGCAAGGTCATGGGCCTGCGCCAGGAAAAAGAAGAGTCTTTCAGCCTTGAAGAGATCGTGCCGCTGCTCAAGCAGATGGACAAGGCGCTGGAGTATTGCCACCGAAGTGGCTTCCACGGTGACCTCAAGCCCGAAAACATCATCCTCCAGCACGAACGCCTGAAAATCACGGACTTCTTCATCCACGATGCGCTGGGTGCTGAAGCCTTCCACAAAACCAGCGGCCAGAGCGTCTACATGGCCCCCGAGCGCAAGCTCGACGCCAACGACGCCGGACCGGCCGCCGACGTCTACGCTGTGGCGGTCATCACCGCCGAGCTGCTGCGCGGCAAACCCTTTGGGGACGATCCGCTCGACGCCCCCACGACCCACAACCCGGCGTTGCCCGCGTTGGTGGATCAGATCATTGAGCGTGCCACGGCAAAAGAGCCCGCCGAGCGCTTTGAGAGCGTCGGGGCATTTGTGGAGGCGTTGGCAGACATCGAACGCGCCCCGGTGTTGGAGGTGGGCGAAGACGATCTGCTGCCCAACGACACCGCCGTTTACCGCCTTGATGATGAGCCGCCCAGCTCTCCCTCGGCCGACTTCAACCCGCTGGACATCCCCACCCCGATGGACATCGGCGAAGGGCCCGGTGGGGGCGGCCAGCCCGTGCTCTCCCAGCGCCGCGAAAACACCATCGTCCTCAACGCCGCCGAGGACCTGGAGATCCTGGAAGAAGAAGACGTGGAAGACGACGGCATGGCCACCACCGCCATGCCGCCGTTGGTGCGCGATGGTGTGCCCCCGGCCCCGTTGCCCGAGCCGTCTTCGCTCATGGACGAAGATGACCTGACGACCACCGAGCAGCCCCGCGACAGCGTGGTTTCGGGTGGGATGCCTGCGATCGTGCCGCCCAGCGCCCCTGCGCCGCCCATTGAATCGGCGCCTGAGCCTGCCGAAGAGCCAGACCTTGAGCCTGAGCAGCCCGTCTCCATCCCTGCGATTCAGCCCCAGCCAGCCATCAGCCCCGCGCCCTCAAGCGATGGCCCCGCTCTGGACGACATCCTCCACTCGCTGCCCGAAAAGAAGAAGAAAAAGAAATCCTTCATGAAGCCGGTGGACAAGAGCGCCCCGGCCCCGGCAGTGTCCACCGCCGACAACAGCCACAACACAGCCCGCGTCCGGACCCTGCCCAAGACCAAGGCCCGCGGAGAGTCGGTCACCGAGGCCCGCGGCACGCGCGTGACCGTGATCCTGGCGGTGGTGTCGATCTTCCTCTTGATTGGCGTGGTGGCCTTCATCTTCTACAGCCAGCACAAAATCCAGCGCAGCTCCCACACCGTGGACAACTTTGGCAACGGTGCCCCCACCAGCGCCAACAAGTGACTCGCCCACCGGTCGCGGTGGACCAAAACCATGGGTCTTGGCGGCGTCTGTGAGCGCCGAGGTGGCTTGATGGCTGCGTGCTGACGTCTGCCAGCTTGTTTGGCGATGGGGCGTTCAGAGTGTCTTTAGAAGATGCCGTTGATGCCAATGTGCACCGAGAGTCCCAACAGCCCTGCGTCAAATTCCATGACCTGGACATAGCTGCCGCGCACGTCGATCAAGACCGGTCCATAGAGCGCCCGTGCTCCCAGCGCGCCGCCAAGGGCGTTGAACCCAAGCGCCTGCCCCGTCTTTCTGACCAGCGCGTTGGAGATCACCCCCAGACGCTCGTACTCAAGATCGGCGTAAAAGCGAAACGTGCGCCACGGCAGCAAAAAGCGCGGCCCCAAACGCAGTGAATAGGTCTGCATGCCGCGCTCCAAAGGCGGCGGCTCCTGATCGGTCAGGAAGAAGCCCGTGCCGATGGAGGCCTGAAAACCAAAATAGCGGTATTGGAGTGACTGCACCCAGTCGACGGTCACGCCCGTTTGGGTGTCTTCGGCCAGGATGCCGGTCCAGCGCCGAAAACCAAGCCCAAAAGAGGTCTGGGCCGAGGGGCGGTTGAAGGTGGCGCGCTGGGCCGACGCGCTGGCCGACCAACCCACCACCAGTGCACAGAACACCATCAGCGACATCAGCCCTCGAACCATGGCATGGGGTGATGTCAGGCATATGGTATGGGGGCGACGCCTCAGGCGGCCCATCGCCAGCGTCCCAAACGCCAGCGCCAACAAAAGTTCCCACGGGAGGCCGTTGTCGCGATGGTCGGCGGTGGCCTGCGCGCAGCCGCTGCCCGCGCCGTCTCGCGCCACGCAGACTCCACGGTCCAATGAGCAGCGCTGGTCCGAGTTGCACTCTTCGTTGGTGCGACACTCAAGTTGGATGATTTGCACGGCGTAATCGATGGTGCCCTGGCAAGCGGCCGATTCGCAGATGAAGGCCAGATCGACCCGGATGCTGTTGACGAGCTGGTCTTCTGCGAAGCGCCCCGTGGTGGAGCGGCCCGGGTCGAGGTTGATGGCCTGGCTGTTGGTGTTGGTGCCGGTGTCCCCGCTGCCAAAGTCAAAGTCGAAGCCCCCAAAAGGATCGTCTTCATCCACGGCGTCGCCTTCCACGCCGACGTCGTCTGTGCTGGCATCAAGGAGGTTGTCCAAAGAGGCGTCGGTCAGTCCAGGGATGCCCACGTCGGTGGGGTCGATGTTGTCGTTGTTGGCGTTGAGGTCGTCTTCGTCAAAGGTCTCAGAGGTGCCCAGGATGGTGCCCGTCATGGTGGCGCTGCCCGTGTTGGTGATCACAAAGTCCACGGTGTGACGGGCGCGGTACGGGATGGAGATCTCCACAGGGAGAAACTCGCCCTGGGTGAGGTCGAAGTTGAGGGTCTGGGTCCTGAAGTCCTGGTTGTTGCAGGTCGCACCAGCGCAGAGGCAGGCCAGCAGTGCCCCCAGGAAGATCATGGCCCAGCGCGTTGTCAGGTCCGATGCGTGTTTGGCGCTCGCCTGGGGCTGATGTGGTGCTTTGCGGTATGGCATCTCAGCGTCTCAGAAGTGCTCGTCCCAGGTTCTGAATCAAATCCCCTGCCGTCAGAGAGCGAGGGTCGCGGTCTGTGACGGCCAGATCTCCCGCCAGGCCATGATAGAAGACCCCTGCGCAAGCGGCCTCCCAGGGCTCAGAGCCCTGGGCCAGCAGCCCTGCGATGATCCCCGTCAAGACGTCTCCCGAGCCCCCGGTGCCCATGCCATGGTTGCCTGTGGTGTTGATGGCCAGCCGACCATCGGGGTGCGCCACGATGGTGGAGGCCAGTTTGCAAACCACGATGGCGCCGCTGAGTCTGGCCAAACGCCGGGATTGCTCGATGGCCCCTTCAAGGATTGAACCTGTGGGCTGCTGCGTCAAGCGCCCAAATTCACCCGGGTGTGGTGTGAGGACCATGGGCACCGAAACCCTGGACAGGCGCTGGTGGGCGGGTGTGTGGGGATCGTCTGCCAGAATGTTGAGGGCGTCGGCGTCGAGGACCATTGGGCGCTTGGCGCGCTCAAGGAGTTTGCCAAGCAGCGCGCGCGCCCGCGGCGAGGTGCCAAGCCCTGGGCCAGCGGCCACGACTTTGCGCTCCAAGAGGGTTTCGAAGGTCTCCAACGCCTCATCTGTGCTTTGGTTGGCGTCAAAAACCTGGGCGGTCATGATCTCTGGGACCGCTGTGGCCAGTTGTTGCACCACATCCTGGCTGCCTGCCGCTGTGACCAGCCCCGCGCCGCTGCGCAAGGCGGCGTGCGCACACAACGTCAGCGCGCCTGTCTTTCCTTTGGCGCCGCCCAGCGCCAACACGTGACCAAAGGTGCCTTTGTGACCCGTGGTGGGCCGCTGCGGCAGCATGGCGTGGGCGTTTGACGGCACCAGCGCCACGGCGTTGATGCCCGCCTTGTCAAAGGTTTCTGGAGGCAGGCCAATGTCGATCACTTCGAGCTTGGCGCAGAGCGCGCGGCCTGGCTGAACAAGCTGACCCACCTTGGCCAACCCAAAGGTGGCCGTGGCGTGGGCCTGAACGGCGACGCCCATGGCTTGCCCCGTGTCCGAAGAGAGCCCGCTGGGGATGTCCACGGCGTAGACCATCGCCGCGCCGCTTTGGTTGATATGCTCAATGACCTGCTTGTAGGGCGCTCGGACGGCCCTTGTCAGTCCTGTGCCAAGCAGCGCGTCCACCAATGCATCACAAGGGGCCAGCGCGTTCAGGAGGGACTCGATCGGCTGTCCTTGGCTGATTTGATCACCCCACCACAGGATTTGGCCGTCGGTGGTGCTCAGTGTCAGCCATTTCTCCAGAGCGCGGAGGTTGATCAGCGCGTCCCCACGGTATTTCTGGCTGGCGGCCATGGCGACGACTTCAACCCGGTGCCCGTGATTGAGCAACTCCCTGGCGATCACAAAGCCATCGCCGCCGTTGTTGCCGCCGCCACAAAAGATGCGCACCGGCTGCCCGGGCTGCAGCGTGCGGCGCAGGTGCAGCGTCGCGGCGCGCCCCGCCGACTCCATCAGCGCCACGCCCGGCAACCCCAGGTCTTCTATCACGATGCGATCGCACTCGCGCATCTGTGCGGCGGTGGCCAGTTTCATGCTCAAGACCCGCTGTGGTGACCCAGCGCGATGGCGTCGATCATTTCCTGCACGGCGCGCTCAAAACCCACCAACACTGCGCGGGAGACAATGGAGTGGCCGATGTTGAACTCTTCAAAGAGTTGAAGTTTGGCCACCGGGAGGATGTTCTTATAGTCGTGCCCATGCCCAGCGGCCACGATCAGCCCCAACTGCTCGGCCTGCTCGCCGCCGGTCTTGAGCTTTTCCAACTCCTGGAGGGCCTCTTGCTCGCTTGTCGCGTCGCAGTAGTCGCCCGTGTGGAGTTCGACGATCTGTGCCCCAATTTCCACAGCGGCTTCAATCTGGGTTTTGTCTGGGTCGATGAAGAGGCTGGCGACGATGCCCGCGTCTTTGAGGCGCGTGACGTAGGCGGTCAGCGCTGCGGTGTCGCGCAGCAGATCCAGGCCGCCTTCAGTGGTGCGCTCTTCGCGTTTTTCGGGCACCAGCGTCACCATGTCGGGCAAGACTTCCAGCGCGATGCCTGCCATCTCTTCGGTGACAGCCATCTCCAGGTTGAGTTTGGTTTGAACCGTCTGGCGCAATACATGGACGTCGCGGTCCTGGATGTGGCGCCGATCTTCGCGCAGGTGGATGGTGATTTGATCGGCGCCGGCCAGTTCGGCCATGGCTGCGGCGGTGACGGGATCAGGGTAGCGCGTGCCGCGCGCCTGGCGCAGCGTGGCGACGTGGTCGACGTTGACGCCCAGACGAGGGATGAACATGCAGGTGTGCTCCTTGAGCCAAGGTGGTCTGCCGGGCGCGGTGTGCGTGGCCCAGCAAAAGATCAACGCCCGGGTTTCTGGTCTGCCCGAGCGCCGTCGATGGAAGCACAACACGGCTCCAAAAGGAAAGCTTGAGATCAAGAATGGCAGCAGGAAATGGGGTAGGGCGCTTTGATAGGCTCCTGACGGGCGGGAGAGCGTTTGTGGAGCCCTGATGGTGTCAGGAGGCGCCGATGGCTTCCTGGACGGCGTCGGCGATCTGTGCGGCGTAGGTTTCGATGGTGCGGTTGTCGGGACCCTCGATCATGACGCGCGCCTTGGGCTCGGTGCCGGAGTAGCGCACGACCACGCGCCCGCGGTCGCCGAGGCTCTGCTCCACGTCCGCGATGGCCTCCATGACGGTGGGCAGCTCGGTGAGCGGGGGTTTGGAGGTGACCCGCACGTTGACCAGCGTCTGGGGGAAGGCCTCCATGGCCTTGCACAGTTCGCTAAGCGGCTTGCCGGTGCGCTGCATGATGCCAAGGACCTGAAGGGCCGCCACCACGCCATCACCCGTGGAGCCGTGCTCCAAGAAGATCAGGTGCCCAGACTGCTCACCGCCCAGCACTGCCCCCGAGCGGCGCAGCTCGCCGACCACATAGCGGTCCCCGACCTTGGTGCGGACCAACCCGATGCCATGGCGGCGAAGGGCGATCTCCAGGCCAATGTTGCTCATGATCGTGGAGACGACGTTGTTGGTCGGCAGCTCTCCCTGGGCCTTGAGTGCCGGTGCGCACATGGCCAGGATGTGGTCGCCGTCGATGAGTTGGCCTTTTTCGTCGATGAGGATGACGCGGTCGGCGTCGCCGTCGAGGGTGATGCCCAGATCGGCGCCGGTTTCCAGCACGCGCGCCGCAGCGAAGCGCGGATGTGTGGAGCCGCACTCAGCGTTGATGTTGGTGCCGTTGGGGTGGTTGCCCAGCACGATCAACTCGGCGCCCAGTTCTTCGAGCACCGCGGGGGCCACTTTGTAGGCGGCGCCGTTGGCGCAATCGACCACGATCTTCATCCCCGACAGGCTCAGATCCTTGGGGAAGGCGTTTTTGACGTGGACGATGTAGCGGCCCGAGGCGTCCTCGTAGCGTTTGGCGCGGCCGATGCGCTCCGAGTCCAGCAGCGCCGCCAGCGGATCGCCCTCGGCCTCAATGTCGGCCGTAGAGCGGGGGTCGGTGGCCAGGATGAGGGATTCGAGTTGAAGTTCGACCTCATCGGGCAGCTTGAAGCCGTCGTGGCCGAAGATCTTGATGCCGTTGTCCTGGTAGGGGTTGTGGCTGGCAGAGATGACGATGCCAGCGTCGGCGCGGAAGCTGGTGGTCAAAAAGGCAATTCCGGGCGTGGGCAGAGGGCCGACAAAGGTCACATCAGCGCCCATGCTGGTGATGCCCGCCGCCAGGGCGGACTCAAAGAAGTAGCCCGAGAGGCGAGTGTCCTTGCCGACGAGGATGCGGCTGCGCTTGCCGGATTGCCCAAAGTGATGGGCGACGGCCTGTCCAAGTCTGACAACCACTTCAGCGGTCATGGGATAGCGGTTGGCAACCCCACGGATGCCGTCGGTTCCAAAGAGTTTCCTCACGGGCTTTGTTCTCCTGTTGAAGGTGTTGGTGGTCTGGTGATCATTCGGGCGCCGGGCCATCTGGCTTGTCTTCCTCGGGCAACGGCGGCGCCATGGTGGTCAATTGGACCTGAGGCGGCGTGATGCTCTTGACCCTTACATCGGGTGGGAGGTTGTCCACCATGACTTCTTTGAGGCGGGTGCCGGGGGGCCGGCTGTCGTCTTCGGAAGCGTCAAGGTAGGGCGCGATGTTGTCTGGGTCGAGTTCCTGGAGCTGTTCTGGCGGTCCAAGGAGCGTCACAGAGACGCGTTTGGGCTCGACGCTGGAGAGCATGCTCAGTTCTCGGATGGCCAGGGGGAGTTCATCGATGGTGCGCTCGATCTCAACGGGCGCGATTTCGACGACGATTTGAACTTTGGTGGGGATGAACTCGACGTCGCCGGCGCCTTTGCCGGCGTTGCGCAGCGCGACAGTGGCCTCGATGGTGCGGCGGCGCTCATTAAGGCTCAGCGGCTCGGCCAGCGCGACCACGTCGCCCAGGACCGTGGAGGGTCCCCGGACTTCGACCTGTTCGGGGATGATCTTGCTGGAGACGATGCGGTAGCCTGTGGCGGGCTGGCCTTCGATGCGCGGGACGACCCGGACGGTGCCTTTGCGGCGCACGTCCATGGGGACCCGTATGCTGGGGGGATCGACGGCGGTGACGCGCAGCCCGGCGGGGAGCTTAAGCAGGTCGGGGCCAAACTGGTAGTTCTCGTCGGAGGACTCATCGAGGTCGATGATGATGGGCTCCATCGGTGCCGAGCGCAGGCGCTCAAGGGCGGAGCGTTTGCCGCTGATGCTGACGTTGAGCTTGGGCACGGGTTGCTCAAGCAGGACCATGTTGGGCGGCAGCGTGTAGCTCAGGTCGACAAAGAAGATGCCCGTTTCGACCTCATCGGCGTTGACCACCAGATGCAAGACCAGGGTCAGCAGCAGTGCGATGAGCTTCAAGAGGAGGTTTTCGGTCAGCCAGCCCTTGATCATGACTTCTGGCCCCCTTTGTCGCTGCCAGAGCCCGAAGGGGGCGTGCCGTCGGCGTTGGAGGCTTTGGGCCCTGGCATCAGCGCTCGCCACCAGGAGGTGGACGGCGCAGGCTCGGTGCCGGGCTCTTTGGGGGTGTCGGGTGAAAAGATCCGTTGGAGGCGCTCGCGCAGGCGTTTGGCGTCAAAGTCGCGGGTGAGGCCTTCTTTGTAGGCCAGCGAGATGGTCCCGGTCTCTTCACTGACGACCACAATGGCGGCGTCGCTCTCCTCAGACAGGCCCAGCGCAGCCCTATGGCGCGTGCCGAGGCCTTTGTTGAGCGTGGTCTTGTTGCTCAGCGGCAGCACGCAGCCTGCGGCCAGGATGCGGTCTTTGTTGACGATGACGGCGCCGTCATGCAGCGGGCTGTTTTTCTGGAAGAGGGAGACGAGCAGATCTGTGGTCAGGCGAGCGTCGAGTTGTGCGCCTTTGCGCTCGGTGTAGCTGCTCAGGTCGGCTTCGCGTTGGAGGACGATCAGGGCGCCGGTTTTTTCTTCGGCGAGCTTGACCGCAGCGGCGACGATTTCTTCGAGGATCTGCGTTTCGGCCGAGCGAGAGCCCAGGCCCGAGAAGATGGGGGCCTGGCCCATGCGGCTGAGCACGCGTCGGATGTCGTCCTGGAAGATGACGAAGATGATGAGGAAGAACGAGCCCAGGAAGGTGTCCAGCAACCAGTTGAGGGTGGGGAGGTTGAGGAAATCGGGCTTGGAGATGAAGAAGGCGATGGTGATGGCCAGCAGGCCGATGAGCATTTGGACGGCGCGCGTGCCTTTGATGAGGAGCAGGACGCGGTAGATGATGAAGAAGACAATGGAGATGTCGACGAGGACAAGGACGAACTCGGTCCAGTTCGATGCGTTGAAGATGCCTCGAAGAACCTCTAACACGTCCGAGGGCTCCTGGTGACGGCTTTCAAGGGGCGCCGTGGATGGCTTCGGCGACGCGGATCGCCTCGACCATGGGTTTGACGTCATGGACGCGCAGGATGTGCGCGCCGAAACAGACAGCGGCGGCCACAGCACCAGCCGTTCCCCACACCCGCTTGGTGGGATCGGGCTCAGACAAGATGTGGCCGATGAAACTTTTGCGGCTGGGACCGATGAGCACAGCGTGCTCCCCATGGCCAAAGCGGTGTGCGTGTTTTATCAGACGCACATTGCCCTGCATATTCTTACCAAACCCGATGCCGGGATCAACCATCAAACGGTGTCGTTGCACACCTTTGTCTACAGCAGCCTTGATGCGGGCGTCCAGAGCGGCGCAGACATCATCGACCACGTCGTCGTAGTGCGTGTCGCGCTGCATGGTCCTGGGTGTGCCCCGGATGTGCATGAGCACGGCGGCGGCCCCGGCGTCGGCGACCACCGAGGCCATCTGGGGATCAAAGTCAAAGCCCGAGAGGTCGTTGACAATGTCGGCGCCGGCTTTGAGGCAGGCGGCGGCGACGGCGGCTTTGGTGGTGTCGATGGAGATGATGGCCTGGGGCGCGGCTTTGCGCAGGGCGGCGATCACCGGGACGACCCGATCGAGTTCTTGCTGCGGTGAGACGGGCTGTGCGCCGGGGCGCGTGGATTCGCCGCCGATGTCGAGGATGGTGGCGCCGTCCTGGAGCATTTGGAGGCCGGAGGCCACGGCGGCTTCGGTTTGGAGGTGGACGCCGCCATCTGAGAACGAGTCGGGGGTGACGTTGAGGATGCCCATGATGTGGGCTGCGCCGTCAAAGCGCAGCGCCGCGTGTCCGAAGTCGATCGCAGCAGGGGTCATGGGCGTGTGTCCAGATGGGGTGGGTGCGGGGGCGCGACTCAGGATTCGCCTTCGAGGACGGTGGGCGGCAGGGGGTTGGCCTCGTCGTTGTTGTCGTCGCCGACGAGGTCATCGCGCAGTTTGGAGGTGTAGCCGGTCTTGGGGACGCTGGCGCGCTCCTGGGAGCGGGCGGCCTTGGCGGCTTTGAGTGCGCTCAGATCCTGTCCCTGGATGAGGGCTTCGATCTCTTCGGAGTCGAGCACTTCATGCTCCAGGAGGGCCTCGGCGACGGCTTTGAGCAGGTCGAGGTTTTCGTAGAGCAGGTTGCGGGCCAGGTTGTACTGATCGGTGATGATGCGGTGGACTTCCTGGTCGACTTCGCGGGCGGTGTGCTCGGCGATGTGGCTGGCCTTGGCGTGCGCGGCGCCCAGGAAGGGGCTGGCGTCGCCAGAGGAGTAGGCCACGGGGCCAAGTTTGTCGCTCATGCCCCACTCGGTGACCATCTTGCGGGTCAGGTCGGTGGCCATCTGGATGTCGGCGCCGGCGCCGTTGGTGATCTCTTTGAAGATCAGCTCTTCGGCGACGCGGCCGCCCATCATGACGGCCAGTTTCTTGAGCGCAAAGGAGCGGGTCCAGTTGAGGCGATCCTCACTGGGGAGCTGCTGCATGACACCCAGGGCGCGGCCACGGGGGATGATGGTGACCTTGTGGACGGGGTCGGTGCCAGCCTGGAGCGTGGCCACCAGCGCGTGACCGGCCTCATGGTAGGCGGTGACGCGTTTTTCTTTCTCGGAGATGATGGCGCTTTTGCGCTGGGCGCCCATGAGGACCTTGTCTTTGGCCTCTTCAAAGTCGTCCATTTCCAGGCGATCTTTGCCGTGGCTGGCGGCGCCGAGGGCGGCTTCGTTGACAAGGTTTTCAAGGTCGGCGCCGGAGAAACCGGGGGTGCCGCGGGCGATCTTCTCGAGGTTGACGTCGGGACCCAGGGGGGTCTTGCGGGTGTGGACCTTGAGGATGCCAGCGCGGCCGCCGACATCGGGGCGCGGGACGACGACGCGGCGGTCAAAGCGGCCCGGACGCAGCAGCGCGGGGTCGAGGACATCGGGGCGGTTGGTGGCGGCGATGAGGATGACGCCTTCGTTGGACTCAAAGCCGTCCATTTCAACCAGGAGTTGGTTGAGGGTCTGCTCACGCTCGTCGTGACCGCCGCCCATGCCGGCGCCGCGGTGGCGACCGACGGCGTCGATTTCGTCGATGAAGATGATGCAGGGGGCGTTCTTCTTGCCTTGCTCAAAGAGGTCGCGCACGCGGCTGGCGCCGACGCCGACAAACATTTCGACAAAGTCCGAGCCGGAGATGGAGAAGAAGGGCACGCCGGCTTCACCGGCCACGCCGCGCGCCAGCAGGGTCTTGCCGGTGCCGGGGGGGCCCATCAAGAGGACACCCTTGGGGATGCGCCCACCAAGTCGCGTGAACTTCTTGGGGTCCTTGAGGAAGTCGATGATCTCGCGCAGCTCTTCTTTGGCTTCGGTGATGCCTGCGATGTCCGAGAAGGTGACTTTGTTTTGAGATTCGTTGAGCAGGCGCGCCTTGCTCTTGCCGAAGCTCATGGCTTTGCCACCGCCGCTTTGGAGTTGTCGCATGAAGATGAAGAAGAAGAAGAAGATCAGGAGCATGGGCAGCCAGGTGATCAGAACCGTCTGCCAGAATGAGCCTTGTTCTTCGGATTTGAACTCGACCTTGATGTCATTGGCGAGCATGAGGTCGCGCAAGTCGGGGTCGACGACGCCGATGGTGGCGAAGGCCGGTTTTTTGTTTTTCCGGGCTTTGGCGCCTTCCTCGGTGAAGGTGCCTTTGACCTCCATGCCGGTGATGGTGACCCCTTCGACGTGATTGGCCTCGATGGCGGCCTGGAAGTCAGAGAAGGGGATCTTTTTGGCGTCTTCGCGTTCGCTGTTGAAGATCTGCCACAGGAGAACAAAGACCGCGATGACGCCCAGCCAAAGCAGGGCCGTCTTGGTGGATTGTTTGTTGAACAAGGTTCTGTCCCTTGTGCGTGGCGTGCATCCGCTTCAATGGCCGATTGCAAGGCGCCGTGTAATAGACTGCTTGACTCTGTGTCGTCCAAACAGAGCCACGAGCGAAATATAAGTGAAGGTCCCGGCCAATTCAATCGTCGCTATAGACCGTGGACTTCAGCGCTCTTGATGCTCAGGATGTCTTTTGTCCTGGCGGTCACTGGCGCAGCGTTGGTTCGACAGATGCCCACCACCCACAACACGCGTCCCTGACTGTCCTCGATCACCGGAGTCCAATGGCGAGCAAGGCGCGGGACTTTCTTGTCAATGAGCAGGCGACTGAGGCGTTTTGTTCCTCCTCCCCATTTTTTGATGCGTTCACCCTCCCTTGGGGCGCGCACAATCAGCGGACCCTGGAGGGTTCCAGCATCGAACATCTCCACATGGGTGTGATCTTCAAGGGGGGTTGATGGATTGGAGGCGGTCTTGATGACCTGGGCGCTGAGTTTGTGTGCTCCCCAGCGCACCTTACCGTCCATCTTCAGGGTGGAGTTTGCGGGTGTAGGGGCCAGTTGTGTGCCGAGCAAGAGGGTGTGGTGATCGTAGAGCGCGGTGGGCAGCCCGGCCAGTGATGGGAGCGTGAGGCTGGGAGTGCTGCGAGGGGCCTTGATGGCCTCTACGACGGTCTTGAGGGTATGTTGTGCTGGGGGGTGCGGCGCGCCGCACTGTCGCACAGCCAGGCGCAAAAGTTGGGTGATCATCGCTGGGGTCAGCGGACGCAGCGGTCTTAAGTCGATGGCCACGCCGTGGTCAGCGAGCAGGCCAGTGGGCGGTGGTTGTCGCATTTGTTGCAACTGTGTGTTGCAGATCTCTTCGAGCAGCGATCGTTCCTGATGGAGCAGGCGCAGGGTTTGGAGGACCGGGGCGTCGCTGTGTGGATCGGGGGTGTGTTGGAGCAGTGGGGGCAGGACGAGGTGGCGCAGGGCATTGCGGCGGTGGTCGAGCGATGCGTTGGTGGGATCCTGGCGCCATTGGAGGCGACGCTCTGTGAGCCATTGGCGCAGCGCCTGCGGGGTGGTGTTCAGCAGTGGCCGCACGAGGGTTTTGTTGTGGTTGTGGGGCCAGGGCAATGGCATGGGGGCCACGGGTCGGATTCCGGCGACGCCGGTCAGCCCAGAGCCGCGCAGCAGGGCCAGCAGGAGCGTTTCGAGGTTGTCATGGCCGTGGTGTGCGGTCAGCAGGAGTGTGCGGCCGTGTTGGTCCATGATCTTGGCGATGGCCTGGTAGCGGGCGTGTCTGGCAGGGCCTTCCTGAAGTTTTGGCAGCGTGCCGGCGGGCAGGCGGTGGGCGATGAGGGTGAGCTGCTGTGGGCCAAGGCGAGCATGGTGGAGGGCGGTGTGTTGGCACCAGGTGGCGTCGCTGTGGCTGTCTGGGCGGACGTTGTGATCGATGTGGATGGCCAGCACGGGGCAGGGCAGGGTGGGGCCGTGGTGTTGGTGGAGGCGTTCAATATAAAGGTGAAGCAGGGCGGTGGAGTCGGCGCCAGCGCTCCAGGCCACGGCGGCAAACGGTGGTGTGAGCAGTTGTTGTCGGAGGTGATCGGGCAGGTCGAGCGAGGGTGGGGTGGTCATTGTCGTCTGGGGCCGCCGGTGCCGAGCACCTCGATTTTGAGGTCGCCGGGTTCTTCGGCTTCGGCCTTGGGGTCGAGGAAGGCGACGATTTTTTGTGCGGTGATGGCCAGGCCCAAAGAGGGGTCGTTTGCGGGGCGGAAGGTGAAGATGCCGTAGAGGCGCCCATCGAGGGTCATCAGCGGGTAGCCGTTGGTGAGCGCGGGGGAGGCTTGTCGGTAGTAGCCCAGGGCGCCGTCGCCTTGCGGGCCGAGCGTGGCGGGGTAGACCAGGGTCTCGCCGCGGGCGTCGTGCGCGGCGGTGAAGAGTTTTTGGCCGGGCTTGAGTTCGACGGCCAGGGGGACGGCGGTCAGTTCGGTGACGAGTTCTTGTGGCAGCGACAGCAGCGCCAGACCCTGGTGGAGATCGGCGCGCAGGACCTGGGTGGGCCAGGAGCGGTCGCCGGCGAAGAGTTCAATTTTGTGGGCGTCGCGGATGAGGAACTCGGAGGTGATCAGCAGCTCGCGGCCGTCCTCGGCCTGGATGAGCGTGGCGGCGCCGTATGCCGCCGGATCCCCGATGGGCCGGATGTGGCGCGGGATGTGGGGGGTGACTTTGACGCGCACGACGCTGCGGTTGACCTGGGCGCTGCGTTTTTTGCTGTCCTGTCGTTTGAGGCTTTCGACCCCGAGGTCATCGGGAGAGATCACCGTGGCGGGGGCGGGGTTCTGGGCGTGGGCGCCAGCGGCGATCGCCAGGCACAGGCACAGGGCCACCAGGGGCGCCAGGGTGTGTTTGTGGGATGGTGTGTGTGTGAAGCTTGCGTCGTTCATGACATTTTGAGTATCTTTCCTGACCATCGAAGGGGCACTCAACGTCTACTGAGCGCTGTTGTCCATAGATTGTTTGAATCATTGATGGTGGTGTCTGCAAGATTTTTTGGGAACCTTTGGACCTGAGGCTTGTCGGTAGAAGGTGAAAGGCGGATTGAGGGCCTGAGCTTGTGTAGCACAGGTTGTGTAAATTCCTTGACCCGACCCATCGACCGAAAGTACGTTGGGGCCCTTCAGTGCGCCACAGAGTTAACTGTGGACGGGTCACTGGAGATGCTGGATGCCAGTGAGGTAGAGTAAAGTGAGCAATCAAAACTTGAGGGTCGCCCTCGTCTGGAATGGCACAGTCTTCCAGGAGAAGATGTTTACCCGCGTGAGCGCGGATACGATTACGGTCGGCGAAGGCCGCACCAATGACTTCTTCGTGCCTGCGGAAGGTCTGCCGGAGAGCTTCGAGATGTTCCGTCGCACCGGCGACGGTTACCTGCTGCGCTTTACGGACGCGCTCGAAGGCAAGGTTCACTTCAACGATGACGACTACGACATCGAGGAGTTGACCGATGCCAGCGGCGTCAGCAAGACCGGCAGCGGTTCTTCGTCCGGCAGCGGTTCGGTGGCCATCTATGAGATGACCATCAACGAAGGCGACTGGGGTGTCTTCCAACTGGGTGAAGTGTCGATCTTCTTCCAGTTTGTGGATGCGGCGGCCGTGATTGCGCGGCGCGGTTTCTCGGGCTTTGACATGCCTCTGCTGGGCACGTTGTTGTTGGCGTTGGTGCTCCATGGCGCGTTCCTGCTGGTCGCGGCGCTGAGCTACGACCCGAACGTCAACCGCGCTGACCTGCAGATTCCCGACCGCTTTGTGAAGTTCATCGCCGAAGAGCCTCCCGAGCCCATTGAGGAAGAGGAGGAGATCGACGAGCCCGAAGAGGACACGACCGGTAAAAAAGCCGGTGGTGAAGAGGGCAAGTTCGGTGACCCCGACAAAGACATCCCCGAGTCCAAGATTCCCAAGACCGACGGTGAGATGGTCGACAAGATCGACGTCAAGAACCTGGGCATCAACAAGGCTCTGGGCTCCAACCTGCTGGGCTCGGGCGCGCTGAAGAACATCTTTGGCAACACCGACGGTTTTGACGCCAAGATGAACGTGGCCATGAGCGGTGAAGGCAACAGCCTGGTTGTCGGTCGCGGCGCTGGCGGCATGGGCATGCGCGGCACCGGCCGTGGCGGCGGTGGCGAAGGCTTTGGTCGCATCCACGGTCTGGGTAAAGTCGATACCGGTGGTGGCAAGGGCGTCAACGCCAAGATCGGCGGCAAGGGCAAAGCCAAGGTCAAAGCCCGCGTCTCTCGCGGTGCGGCTGCCATCGGCGCCTTCTGCGCCAAGAGCAACATCCGCTCGGTTGTCGGTCGCGGCTCGGGTGCCATCAAGTACTGCTACGAGAAAGAGCTGCAGCTCAACCCCACCCTCTCGGGCAAGGTCAACATCTCCTGGACCGTCGGTCTGAGCGGCAGCGTCATGCGCGCCTTCGTCTCGTCCTCGACGCTGGGCAACAAGAAAGTTGAGGGTTGCATGATCCGCGTCGTCAAGCGCTGGCGCTTCGACCCGCCCAAAGGTGGTCACTGCCAGATCTCCTACCCCTTCATCTTCAAGGGTGCTCAGTGAGGTCGCAGGCCTGAGCCACTTTGGCTCAGGGCAACACACTCCATCATTGTAGAAGCGCCGCCTGCCCAGATTTGGGCCGGCGGCGCTTTTGCTTTTTGTACGTTTGGGTGGGCTGCCTTGTGGCTGTGTTCCATACCGAGTCCCTCGCAAGACTCATTTTAAACGGTACTCGGTCCAGCCATAGATTTGATCTGGGTTTGCTGTCTTTGCCCGGTGGCCAGCGGGACGGTGTCGCCTGAGGTTGTCTGTGGGTGTCATGTGGGGTTGCGGCGTGTGGGTGTGGTGCGGTGTTCACTGCGTGAACGGCGTTGGTGGGCCTGATGGCGGTGCGGGGGAGGCGAGTTGAGCGGGGTTTCGCGGGGGTTATAGGGGCTTATCCGGATCGCCAAAACACTGTCATGGCGACAAGTGCGGGTGACGATCTTTTGGCGATCGTGTTTGGGAGCAAAAAGGGCGGCTGCACCGTCGTGGCCGGCGTTGACGGTCTTTGGTGGTGATGTGGGGAGAAAAAGTGGTCGTTGGTTGGTGAGGTGGCATGCAGTGTGCAGATGCCATTTTGTGCATAAACAAGCGCACTTTTGCGGCCCCTGGTTGTCTCTCTTTGGGTGAGGGCGCCGCGCAAGAGCCCATCGGCAAGGAGGACAGAGCCATGAGAAGGACTACTGGAGGTTTCAGCGACGGTCGCATCCATGTGACGCTTTGCGATGGGGCCTTTGATCTGGCTTTGCTTTGCGATGGTGATCGGGCGCTCTACGACGGACTGCTGGAGCGTTTTGGTGCAGGGTGCGCTCTGGAGGTGCTGGAGTCGTTGGCGGGGCTGGATTGCGGCGAGCTTTGGTGGGCGCGGCTGCGCGTGGCCCGCAATGGGGTTTTGTTGGCGCTTTACAGCGATTTGTGCCGCCGGGTGGCGTTGGAAGCCGCCGGGCAGTCGGGTGTGATTGAAGAGATCAAGCCCTGGCGTCGCGCCGAGTCAAAAGAACTGGTGGAGTCGCTGGTCAACTGGCGCCCTGCGGGGGTGCTGCGCAGTGCTGCGCCGATGCGCGTGGCGGCCTGAGCCTGAAGCGCTTTGCTTTGTTTGCCCCGTTGGCCTTGCCTTTGAGCGCCCGAGAGGGCGACCGCCTCAGTCTGTCCTCTCTTCTCTTCTTTCTGCCTTCTTTCTTCGTCTTTTCCTTTGTGCCTTTGTTCTTCGCCTTTTCTTTGCTCTCTCAACGCGAGCTCTTCAGGTCGGGTGTGTTTATCGCCCAACGAATTCATCTGCTGGAATCGACGGCCGTCGGTTTGGTGGGTGGCTTCGATGGGTGAGTGTGCTTGATTTGAGACAGGCGGCTTTGATGGGTGAGTGTGCTTGAATCAAGCAGTGGGCTTCGATGAATCACCCAAGTGGTTAGGGTCGTGTCAGGCGATCGCAGCGCTCACTGGCGGGGTCACGTCACTGGAGGTTGGGCTTTGCAGTGGGAACGCGCTTGATTTGTGACAGGCGGCTTTGTTGGGGGGGCATGGTCGATTCAAGCAGTGGGCTTTTTTGGAAGAGAAGACCCAGGCAGTTCGGGTCAGGCGATTGTAGCGCTCACTGGCGGGGTCACGTCGCTGGGGCCCCTGCCCCAGCCACGGAGAGAC
>CAKZKQ010000006.1 GCA_937123825.1 uncultured Pseudomonadota bacterium | reverse complement strand
ACGACGACGGCCTTGACCAGACCCCGGCCATGGACCGCTTTGCCCAGGACGCGCTGGTTTATTCGTCGGCCTACAACCCCGGCAACTGGACCAAGCCCTCGGTGGCGTCGATCATGACCAGCCTCTACCCGTCCAGCCACGGTGTGCGCAGGCCCATCGACCGGGTCTCTGGGGATTTGACGCTGATGAGCGAGCGCTTCCAGGACGCCGGGTTTGTGACGGCCTCCTTTGTGGCCAACGCCTACATCACGCCCACCTACGGCTTTGGTCAGGGTTGGAGCCACCACCGCAACTACATCAAAGAGCCGCCCGCCAACACGTCGGCGGACTACGTGGTGGACGACACCATCAAATGGCTCGACGCCAACGGCGACTCTGACAAGCGCAAGTTCCTCTACGTGCACGTCATTGACCCCCACGCGCCCTACAGTGCGTGGCCGAGCTTCCGCAAGAAGTTCTGGGACGAGCGCTATGAGGGCAAAATCGTCCCCTACCTGACCGACCGTCAGATGAACCGGGTCCAGCAGGGCCGTTTTAAGGCCACCGAGACCGATCAGCGCTTCGTCAACGCCCTTTATGACGCCGAGGTGGCCTTCACCGACCACCACTTTGAGCGCCTGATGAACGCCCTTAAAGAGCGCGGCCTCTACGACGACACTGCCATTCTTGTGGTCAGCGACCACGGCGAAGAGTTCTGGGATCACGACCGGGCGGGCCATGGACACTCTCCCCACGAGGAGCTGCTGCACTCTCCCTTCTTTTTGCGCTACCCGGATCGGGTGCCGCGCGGGCGCGTCTTGCCTCAGGTCATCAGCACGGTGAACGTGGCGCCGACGCTCCTGGATCTGGCCGATGTGCCCATGTGGGACGGGGCCGAGGGGCGCAGCTTGGTGGGCGAGTTTGATGGAAGCGGCCAATCTGTGCCTGATGTGGCCCTTTTTGAGGGGCAGAGCCGCTTTATGGGCGTCAGGGCTGGGCGTTACCGCTTTGTGATTTACAAGGGGGGCGATCGCAAGCTCTTTGATCTGCTTGAAGACCGCACCGAGCAGCACGACCTGGCCGCCGAGCGTCCCATCGCCCAAACCTACGCCCGGACCATCATGGGTTTGATGCTGGGGGCTTCCCACAAAGGTCAGTGGTGGAGCAGCGAGCAGGCCGGCGCCCCGTCGCTGGAGATTGCCAGTCAGGCCGCCGAAGTCGATGAAGAGACCCGCATGCAGCTCGAAGCGCTGGGCTACGTTGAGGGGGTCTTTATGGAAGAGGCCGTCGAAGAAGACGACCTGGCCAACGACTGATTCCCTGGCGCGTCCGCGCGCCCACACGTCTGCCTGCGCTGTCCTTAGCGCTGGTTTGCCGCCCTGCGCTCACTGCGCAAGCCCCATCTCCCTCCAAACTTTCAAGCTTATTGGTCGTTGAGTCAAAGGGGTCGGTCTGAGTGCTGATCCCTGATTTCATCGTACGCGGAAAGCCGCCCTTGAATGTGAACCGGGTGTTGCATGATTGATTTTTTGGTGGTACCTGGCGATATTTTGTGATAATGACTCTCTTAATCGACCAATGGGCGTTTCATATGGGCTTGAATGCTCTTGGGGCGCAAGTGTCCTGAGTTTCTCATCCAGGATGTGCAGGCTGTGTCTGTGAAGGCGCGGTGCGCGTGGGTGAGGTGTGTCGTTGAGAGGGTGTGGGGATGCATTGCGAAGCGCACGAAGACCGCCCGATGGCGTATGCTTGTCTGGAGTGCATTTCGAGTTGGTGTCAGGCGTGCGGGGATGAGCATCTTGTGTGCCCGCGCTGTGGCGGAGGGTTGGTGTATCACAAGGTGGTGCCTGCGCCGGGCCAGGTGTCGCTGGAGGTCTTTATGGAGGCCGCTTTGGACGCCTGTCGGGATCGCTTTGGCCCGGTGCCCAGGCGTTTTGATGCGCACACTCGCCAAAAGCTGGCCGTCGAGTTGCCGCAGTGGTTGGCGCAAGAGCCCGACCACCCGCTCTATCACCATCTTAAGAATTTGGGCCGGTTGTGGGCGACCGGTGAGCTGGTCTGGGGGCACATCGTCCAGGCCAACAGACTGCTCTTTGATCCCAACGACCCCCACAACTGCCCCGCCGAGGTGGTTTACAGCGCCCAGCCAGGCGCGCCGGTGCATCCGCCGCTTTTGGCAAAGGTGGCCCACGAGCTGTACTCGCTCAAGAGCACGCGCCCAAAGGCGCCTTCTTTGCGGGCAATCGCCGACCACCTCACCGATGAGCACACGCACCGCATTCACTGGACGGTGCCTCCGGTCTTGAATGAAGGCCAGTCGCTGGCGATGGGTGGGACGTTCATCGTCCGTGACCATTTGCCGCTGCCGTCGCTGAACACCAAATGGATGCCGATGGTGTTGGCGCCTGAACCGCCGCGCTACGTCATGCCGTTGCCCGCCATCTTCTGGCCCAAGCGTTTGCTCAGCGTCTGGTCCCAGAAACACGGGTGAGTATGTCAGGGCAGCATGTTTTGAAAGAGCACAGCCAGAAGTGTGTTCTGGTTGGAGGTAAGTGGTGTCTTCCAAATCAAGGGTGTTGAGTGCGAGCGAGCTTGCGCGGGCTTTTGGAGGCCCTGTGCAGGCGGTCAAGCCGACGTTGGGCTACAGAGCGGGTGTCTTGTTGGGGGCGCTGGTGAGCGTGCTGCTGCCGCTGGTCTATGTGGGGTTGATGGCGGCGGTTGCCTACGGCATGTACTACCACGTGACTGAGTTCTTTCCGAACAAGGAGACGCTCTCGGAGTTTAGGCGAGTCAAGGTGATCATCTTGCTGGTCGTGCTCAACGTGCTGCCGTTGGTGGTGGGTTCGATCCTGCTCTTGATGATGATCAAGCCGTTGTTGGCTCGCCATCCCACAGCGCCGGCCCGGCGGACACTGCGCCGCTCGGAGGCGCCGCTCTTTTTCAATTACGTTGAGCACATCTGTCAGGCCGTCGAGGCTCCGCGCCCAGACCGGATCGACATTGACTGTGAGGTCAACGCTTCTGCCAGCTTTCGCCATCCACTGCTGGGGATGATCGACAACAAGCTGGTGTTGACGGTTGGGTTGCCGTTGGTGGCGGGGCTCAACGCGCGCCAGTTGGCGGGTGTCATTGCCCACGAGTTTGGTCACTTCTCTCAAGGCGCGGGGATGCGCTTTACCCAGGTGACCTGGAAGGTCAACGCCTGGTTTGCCCGCGCTGTCCATGAGCGCGACGTCTGGGATGAGTTTTTGGTGAACATGTCCCACGACATGGACATCCGCCTGGGCTGGTTCTTCTATGTGGCCCGGTTTTTTGTCTGGGTGACACGCAAAATTCTCCATGGTCTTTTGTGGGTCAGTCATGTCATCAATTGCCACTTGTTGCGGCAAATGGAGTACGACGCCGACATCTACGGTGCGCGTGTGGTGGGCAGCGACACCTATGCGCAGACGATGCGCCAGATCAAGGCGCTGGCTGTGGCTGGCCAGTGGGCCCTTGATGACCTTGATGAGATGGGCCAACGCGGCATGTTGGGCGACAACCTGCCGTGGCTGATTCTGCACAACTTCAAGCAAATGGATGACGATGTCCGCGCGCGGATCAATCGGCCCTTTGAGGAGGGGGACACCGGGCTTTTTGATACACATCCAAGCGCTCACGACCGCATCGCGCGCATCAAATCGGCGCGCTACACCGGGGTGTTTGATTTGGAGGTGCCTGCCACCGCGCTCTTTGGGGATTTTGAGGCCATCGGCCGACAGACCACGCTGGCCTTTTACAAGCGGGTCCTGGGCAGGGTTCCCCCAAAAGAGCACCTGCGGCGCCTTCAAGACGTGGTTGATGCCCGTCGCAAGATGGTCGATGACCGCGCCCAACTGGATGTGGTCTGGAATGGGGCGTTTGATCCGCTCCTGAGGGCGTTGCCGTGGTCCCAACAGTTGCCTGCGGCGCCGTTTCAGGCGCAGATCCTGGCCCAACCCGGTCATCCCTCGGCGCAGGCGGCCGCTGGCGAACTGTTGGGAATGATCAATGCCCTGTGTCAGGAGGTCAACGACAAAGCCCCGGCGTATCGGCAGGCCCTTCGCCGCTGGGACAAGCTCACCGATGTGGCTGTGGAGTTGGCCCAGGCCCAGGCACTGGCTCAGGCCGGAGAGGCGATCGATGGTGAACTCTTTGTTTGGCCGCTGACCCTCGAAGAGCACCGCCAAAGGACCCAGGCCGGGCTTCATCATGCTCGGTCAGCGCTCGTCCCGGTTCTGGATGACTTTGAGCACACGCTCCTTGAGCGCCATTTGGCCTCTTTGTCGTTGATGACCCTGGTGCCGTTGCCCGATGGCTTGTTGCCACATCAGGAGCAGAGCCCGCAGGAGGCCTTGCAACACCTCTTGGGGGCCGCGGCAGAACTCAAGACCTCCGCGGCAGCCATCGCTGAGCTGCGCATGAGCCTTGCTGCGCTGCGGATCCTGCAGACGACCGGTCCAGCCGCCGAAGTGGAGCCCGACAGCCCTTTTGCTGGCATGGCGTTGCCCGCCATCGCGCGCGGCGGACAGGCCGGGGCGTTGTTGATGGGCCATAGCAAGAGCCTCAAGGCGCAACTCCAAGGGCTAAAGCTGCGCTTTTTGGCCATGACCGATGCCCTTGAGCAAGAGCCGCTGATGCTCTTTGAAGAGTTGCCGCTTGCCTCTGAAACCAACGCCCTCACCCAGCGGACCACCGACATCATCAACGTCTACATCAAGCTGCACATTGCGTTGGCGGTGCGTTTGAGTTGCTGGGTGACGGCGGTCGATGCCGCCCTTCAAAGCATCGCCGATGGCCAGCGCCCCCCTCAAGGCGCCGACACCCACCAGCGCCACGGTGGCCGCGCGTCTGCTGGACACAAACCACAAGGAGGGGGCTTGATGAGTCTCTGAATGCCGCTGGGTTGGTTCTTGGCGTGCGGGCTGACCGTGTGCAAACCCTACCTTGAGGTCATCAGTGTTGGATGTAGAGCAGGGGCGGGGTTTTGGGGCCGATTTGGCGTCCCATGTAGAGCTTGTAGAGGTTGGATTCGTTGCTGGCGGCGTGGGCGTGGGCGGGTTCCCCGATGAATTCAACGGCGCTGCCGCCCCCATCGGGTTGAAACTCCAGCGCCAGGACGTTGCACCGACCCGGTTGTCGCCCCATCACCAGCGTGCAACGCCCCAGAGTTGTGCGGCCATCGCGGGTCAACGTCCCCAGCGTGCTGGACTCGCCGGTGCGCTCATCGCCGCAGTGCAGTTTGATGCGCTTGTCAGCCGAGAGCCATGTTTCGATGCTTCCGATGACGTTTTGATTGTTTTGAGTCTTGAGGCAAGACCAGTTTTTGGCGCGGGCGGGCATGGTGGGCAGCTTTGTGGTCAAGGTCCCGGCGTTTTGACTGTCCTTTTGGAGCGTTTTGAAGCCGTCGGTGGTGGTCCAAACGGTCACCGTGTCTTTGCCCTGCGCTTTGCCGCGGACAATGTGCTTCAGTTCTTGTTTGATGGGGTCAAGCCGACATTGGCTGTGGGTGCCCTGGAGCGTTTGGCGGTCGTGCCAGAAGCTGCTGCCGTCGGGGTGACACACCAGCGCAGGTGGCTTGGGCTGGTTGCCCATGTCAAAGGCAACGGTGTCTTTGAGTTGGTATGAGGCTTTGAAACCGCCGGACATGACCATCAAGTCTTTGCTCAGCGCATAGGTGCGTGAGCGCTTGCCGTCGGTGGCGGTCAAGGTGTGGCCTTTGATGGTGTAGGTGCCCGCCACCGAGCCCTTGAGTTGGCGGTTGATGTAGGTGCCGTCCTGGCCAAATCTGAACCGTTCGCAGACCTGGTCGGCGCCTTTGGGGGTGCATGCGCCGTCAAAGGTCATCGGGATGGTGAAGTGTCCGTCTTTGAGAGCAGGTTGGGCAAAGAGGGCCAGTTGGTCAGGGGATGCACCCAGGCCGTTGGGTTGGGCAGGGGGCGAGTCTGTGGGTTTGGGCGAGCCTTCTTGAGGGTTTTGTTCTCCTTTGGGGGAGTCTTTGGCGTCTGGGACGATGTCGTGGTTATGGCGAGCGCTGTCGTCGCTCATGCAGCCCAAGAGCGTTAAGGTCAGCAGGCCAAGCAGGGCGGCTTTGTGGGCGCGGTGTTGGCGCGGGTTGTTTTGGGGTGTGTCGGTGGGGTCCGTCCACATCTTCAACATGGTTCTCCTTCGATCCCAGACGTGTTTTGGTCTGGGCAGCGTGCTTTTTTCCAGAGGAGGTGTCCTCTTGATTTGTTCCCATCATCCACCCACGAAAGCGCGTGCTCTTTGGGGGTTGTGTTCCCGTGAAGGCTGCGCTTTCGAGCCCTTCTTTGTGGACGTGGGGCAGATGCACGTTTGAAGGGTCCAAAGGTTTTAAAAATATTGTGTCGAGGGTGAATTTGGTTTGTGTGAAGGCTCATGCCATCAGGGGGCTTTGTAAAGAAGTGTTTGGGGTGAGCTTGAAAGCAGACTTCACGCTCCTGGTGCGCATCTCTTTGGTTGTTGAAGCTCCTTTGATGGAGGACGATGACCATGAAAAAGAAGAAGACCAAGCGCGTTTGGATGATTGCGGGTTTGACGGTGTTGAGCCTGGTTGTGGTGGCGTGCGTGTTGGCTCAGGGGGTGCGAGTGACCATAGAGATGCCCGAGTTTGCCGCCGATCCGGCCTCGACCGACGGGTTGGAGATCCGGCATTACGGCCCGCGCATCGTGGCCCAGACCTGGGTGGAGGCGCCGACGCGCCGCGCGGCCACCCGCGAGGGGTTTTCTCGTCTGGCGGGCTACATCTTTGGCGGCAACAAGTCTCGCGCCAGTCAGCAGGCCGACAAAATCGCGATGACGGCGCCGGTTGAGATCGAACCCGAACCGCAGAAGATCGCGATGACGGCGCCAGTCGAGAGCGAGCCCGACGAGCAGGGGCGTTGGAAGGTGGTCTTTACGATGCCCTCGCAGTGGACCATGGAGACCCTCCCGGTGCCCAACGACAAACGCGTCGAGATTGTCGAGGCGCCTGCCCGGACGGGGGCGGTGGTGCGGTGTTCGGGGACTTTGGAGCCCGAAGACGGCGATCCACAGCGCCAAAAGCTCCGCCGCCTTGTCAAAGAGCAGGGCTACCGCATGACGGGGCCCATTACGGTGGCGGGCTACGATCCGCCCTCGGTCCTGCCGGCGCTGCGCCGCAATGAGGTCATGGTGCCGGTCGAATCTGACAAATAAGCGGCGCTGGGCTTGTGGTTCAGTAGAGGTAGCCGGAGCGGACCAGGACGTTGAGCAGCCCGGAGAGGACGGCCAGCGCGGCAATGCCGATGCCCTTGAAGTCGCGCGTGGGCCAGGAGGCTTTGAGCGTGGCGGCGCCAAAGGCCAGCGCCAGCAAGCCCCCAAAGAAGGCCACATGGTCCTGACCCTGGGTGAGGATGTTGGTCTGCAGCCCAAAAGAGAAGAAGGTCAGGTTGGTGCCCATCTGGCTGACAAAACCGGTGGTGTAAGACGCAAAGAAGGGCGCGACGGCAAAGAGCACGGCGATGATCTGAGTCATGACGGCGTTGCCGCCAAACGAGGCCGGGGCCTGGTCCAGTTCACAGCTTTGGCAGATTTTGCCCGCCTCGGAGTAGACCAGATCATCGGCGCAGAAGGTGTTGTTGCAGGCGGCGCAGGCGACTTGTTCCATGGTGTGGATCCTCTTTGGTGGAGGTTGTGGCGTTGGCGCGGGCTGCTGGGTCAACCCTGTGTTTGTGTGCGTGCGCTGGAGCCCGTCAGAAAGGGCACTTTGGGCCTGTGGCGGCCGCGTTGCCTCTTCCTGATGGTCATCAAAGGCACGCAAATGGATGTGGTTTGGCGCTTTGAACGGGGCTCGGTCTATTTGCCTTTCTTTTGGCGGCAATCGGTCACGGCGATCTTGCTTTTTTTGATCTTGAGCGTTGAGCCGTGGTCGCTGGACAGCTCCAGGGACATTTTTTGGGTGTTGAGCGTCATCTCAAAGTCGTCGGGATGGTTGAGCGAGCTGGCGCCAAAGAGTCGGTGTCCCTCAAGCTGGGCAAATTTGGGTTTGCCGTCGTCTGTGAAGAGGATTTGAAGCAAGACGTCATCCAAATAGGATGGGTCTGCTGAGCACGGCAAAGGGTTGACCGAGAGGAGCAGTTTTTGGTCTCCAAAGGTGTCGGTGATCAGGCGCGCGTGTTGAAACTCGATCTCGGTGCCCTCGACGGTGGCCTTGAGGCTCGACCCCCGGGTCTGGGCCACCTGATCTTTGGGCGCGGGGGGACAGAATGTGGCCTCTATCTCGCCGTCGATCGTCAAGACGTGTTCAAAGTCTGCTTTGTCGCTGTTGGGCTTGGCCTTGAAGCCCTTCACGGTCATTTTGAGCGTCTTGTCGTTGGTCTCAAAGGCTTTGATGACCGAGACGTAGTCGTGCTCCATGTAGCTCTGCTCGCCAGACTTGGACCACATGCTGCCGTTGTCTTTGATGACGGTCGCGCCTTGCCAGTTGAGCTTGGAGAAGCCCTTGCCGGGGGTTTTGCCGTTGATGATAAGGTCAGCGACCGGCATCTTGATGCTGAGCCCCTCGCCGTGGGTGCGCCTGGCACACGTGGAGGGCTTTTCGTAGAGCTCCACGATGGTGACGTGTTGGCTGTTGAAGGGGCGCGTGGCGATGGCGGTGGCGATGGTGACGGGTTTGCCTTCAAAGGTGATTTGGAGCGGGCCGTCGGCGACCGGTTTTGTGGCTTTGGCAGGCTGCGCTTTGTCGTCCGTTGGGTCGGTTTTTTCGCTGTCGCCCTTGGCCTTTGCCTTTGATGGAGTCGGCTGTGCTTGTTGGCCCTTTTCCGCAACGGGCTCGGCGGGTGGAGGTGGTGAACTGCAGCCGGTCATGGCGACCAGCGCGCCTGCAACGATGCTGAGTGTGCAGGTCCGGTGCACGAGCGACTTTAAGGCCCGGTGGCCCTTGTCTTCGGGGTTGATGGAGCGGTGCGGTTTTGACATGTTTTGCCCTTCAAGGTTCTTTTGGCGGTTTTCTGGGACGGTTTCGCATACTTCGGACGTGGGTTTGGTGTGAAGGTTGCGGTTTTTTGTCGCATTGAAGACAAAATCGGGATTTTTGATGGTGTGGTGCTGAAGCCGCCAGGGGTTGGGGCTTTGCATGACCCCAATCACGGCTGCAAAGGCGTTTGAGGCGTCACACCAAATCACAGACGAAAGGCAGTCGGGTGTCTGGGGATTTCAGACAGAGCCTGGGTGGGATTGGCTGCTAAAAGTGCAAAAGAGGTGCCCGGGGCTGTCACATCCCGGTGTGGGCTCACTCTTTCCTTATGCGCTCGCCGCGCCGCGAGTTTGGATGGCGTGGCGAGCCTGCTCTCCCCCTGAGGTTGGGGATTGAGCGGGTGGGCGGTGGCTCAGGTGAAGACCTTGGTGGTGATGACGCCCACAAAGTTGAAGTGCTTGTCGAGCCCGCCGAGTATGACCGGGAAATGCACAAAGTCTGAGTAGAGGTAGTAGCACTTGATGCCGGTCAGGTGGGCGTCGGCGATGGCGTTGGCGCGCTTGAAGCCGTCGTACTGCGGTTGCTCGATGAAGTCATCGGCCAGATAGGAGTCGAGGTCGTCAAAGAGCATGCCGTAGCGGTCGTAGCTGCGGATGAAGCGGTCGTAGGCGCCGTGGCCCGCTTCTTTGGCCTCGTGGGAGACCCAGGCGTCCAGGTCCTGGGTTTTGGGCATGCGGCCAAGCGAGGGGATGAAGAAGGCCGTGAAGTCGTCGCCGCCCTCGGAGTTGAAGGGCTGGCAGCCCGCCTCGGTCAGCGCCGCGGCGATCTGGTTGGCCACGGTCTTGGCCGCGTCCACAGCCTCCCAGTCCAGGTCCAGCGTGTTGGGGTCGAGGTCATTGCGGAAGTATCCGGCGGTAAAGA
Organism: uncultured Pseudomonadota bacterium; assembly: GCA_937123825.1. GTDB lineage: Bacteria > Myxococcota_A > Bradymonadia > Bradymonadales > CAKZKQ01. The sequence goes on along the minus strand of CAKZKQ010000006.1, from coordinate 7,532 downwards.
GCCGCCCCTTCATGATGGGGTCGCCCAGCGGGTCCTCGCAGCCCAGCGCACCAAGTGCAATTTGCTCAATCTGGCCCCACTTGGCCACAAACTCCTCTTTGGACATGGCCGAGACGCGGTTTTGGAGGAAGCTCTCAATCAAAGCCTCTTTGATGGGCTTGTTGGGGGCCGCTTCGATCATCTCCATGCCCGCTTTGCCTTTGACGACGACGCCCTGGTCGATGAACCAGCGGGCGATCTTGGCCTTTTTGGCGCGCATGGCCCACATCAGCGGCGGGTGGCCCTTCTTGTCGGCCTGCTGGATGTCGGCGTTGCGGTCGGCCAACAGGTCCACCAACTTCTGTTTGCCGCCCTGGGCGGCGTGGGACATCAACGTCCTGCCCGATTTGTCTTTGGTGTTGATGTCATCGATGGCGTCGATGTAGGCCTCGACCAGGGGCTGCTTGCCCAGCTTGACCAACTCCATCACCCCCAGCGTGATCGAGGACGCAGGGACATCCCCCATGCCGTGGATGTGGGTGACGATGGGCTTTTTGCCGGTCTTTGAGGCCTCGATAAAAGCTTCTCCAAGATCTTCAGCGGACAACTCGACGCCCTTGGTGGCGGTGCGGACTGTTTTGATGGAGCCGCTGCGGATGGCATCGATGATGGGCTGGATGGACATGAACGCTCTTCTCCTTGTGGGGGCTGATGCTGCGTGATTGGATTGGGGAACATGGGTGTGACAATTGCCACAAAAGCCATTTTGCTCGCTGAGCGCAGGTGAACATAAGTGTGGTGGTCTTTCCTGTCCAGAGATAAAGCGAAGATGATTCGTTGTTCTGTGGTGGGGCGCGATCTTGTGTGTGCTTGTTGTTTGGGTTTGGAGGGGCGATTACCCTGGGACCTATGGACAGGGTTTGTGGGTTGTTTGTGTGGACTGCGTGTTTTGCTGGTGAGGGGATGATGAAAGGTGCAATGAAGGCGTTGGTGGCAGCAGCGGGGGCCTGTGCGGTGGTTTTTGGGCTTGGCGCGCAGGAGGCGCAAGCTCAGGCGGTGGTCGGCGCCGAGTTGAGCTTTGCCTCGCCGGTGGGTGATTGGCTCCTGGAGCCCGGCACGGGCGTGGGCCTGCAGCTTCGGGTGGGGTGGGAGATCCCCACGCTGGGGGTGCTCTTTGTGCAGCCTGAGGTGGTCGGGGGGTTTTGGTTCTTTCCCTCCAGCGACGAACTCCAAGACGTCGAGAGCATTGACCTCGTGGGGCTGACCGCAGGCGGCGGCGTGCGCCTGACGGCGGGGACAAACCCCGAGCCGTCGCTCTTCTTCCACGCTGGATATGGCTCCATCGAGGGCGACGGCAGCGACTTTACGACCTTTGAAGATGGGCTGTGGATCGACGCGGGGTTGGCCCTGTCGCACCCGCTTTCCAGAACATGGCGTGTGGGCGGGCAGGCCGCTTTTCATGCCATCTTCCACCGCGAAGTCTCCAACCCCAGCCTCCCCGACCAAAACAAGTGGATCTCGCTGGGGGCGCATCTTAGTGCCACTTTCTAAGACCCCATCCAACCCTGCGGCCAACCCGCAAACACCATAAAATCAGACCCGCTTTAGATCCTTCTCAAAGCCACCGCGTTGAATCCCCCATGACAGGACCGCAAACGCAGGAGGCCAGACGATGAAGAGCGCGCTGTGGATGGTGTTGGGTGTGGTGGCTTTGGGCAGTGTGGGGTGTGGGGCGGTGTCTGGGCCGCCTGTGGGCGTGCTCAGCGCCAGCAAGATGCCGCAGCTCGACGGCTGCGCGCTCTTGCAAAAGCGCATGGGTTTGACCCCCCAGCGCGCCGCACAACTCGACATCAAGGGCCAACCCATTCTGGCGCGCTACCACCACGGCCAGGGACAATCGGTGGCGTCTGCCATCGTCTCCCACACCTTTGAGGTCAATCAGGAACTGGACGCCACCGACGTCCAACCCGGCCAGCTCATCACCACCTACAAGCACGTCGGCCAACACCCCGATGCCAAACCACCCGGTCTGGCCGCGCCGCTTAGCGCCCAGCGCCAACCCCGCACCGTCCACCACACCGCGCTGCCCGGCTTGCCCTGCTTGCTCTACATCTCCCAAACCCCCGATGGACCCCGCGTCGAGCACTTTGTGCCCGTCCACGACGTGCGCGAAGCGCGCACCATCCACAAGGCCATCGCCTCCGGGCAGTGCGGGGGCTGAGTCTTCTCCTCCTGTTGTTTTAAAAGCACCGCGCCCCTGCAAAGATTGATGGCCACCGGGGCCGAGCCTGACGTATTTTCTTTGTGCCAGGGCAGCCGCACACCGCGCTGTCTGCACAACCACGGTCAGGTGCCAGGATGGTCGCTCACAAACGCATGATGGATTTGGGCCCGTGGGTCGGGCGCGCGCAGGAAGTGGCCTGGGTTGTTTCATCGCTGGAACAAGGCCACCGGTTGCTCGCGCTGATCGGACAACCCGGCGTCGGCAAAACGCGGCTCGCCATGCAAGTCGTCCAGCGCTGGCCCGGTCAGGCGCTCGTCTGGAGGGCCCGTGCGTTTGAAGGGTGCCGCTGCCTGGCCGACATCCACACCACCGCGCTGGTGCAACTGGGCGTGGAAGCAGAGGCCTCAAACCGCGCAGGCCAGGGGCTGGAGCGCGCCGTAAGCCACGCCCTCGGCGGCGCCGGGGTCAGCCTGCTCGTCCTCGACGACGCGCCACCACACCCGCATCTTGCCCAGGCCGTGCGCGGGTGGTGCGGCCAGGGCACCGATCTTCACGTCCTCTACACCGCCGCTGCCGCATGGCCCGACGCTGAAGAGCCCACCCTGAACCTCAAACCGCTCTCCCTGGAGCGCACCCCAAACACCGCGCTCAGCCTCGCCGCCCAACTGCTCCAAGAGGCCTGGAAGAGCTTTGCCCAACCCTGGCAACCCCAACCCGACCACCAGACCCTCGAAGCGCTGGCCGTTGCAGCCGCTGGCCTGCCGCTGGCGTTGACCCTCACCGCCGCCCAGATGCGCACCGCCGACCCCCATGAACTTCTGGAGCGCAGCTCGCCGTTGTCCCTGTCAAACCCCATGCAGCCAGCCTTGGACAGGACCTGGCGTTCCCTTTCCGAGGCGAATAAAAAAGCGGCCTTGGTGGCGGCGTTGGCACCCGAGCCCTGGCGCCGCGATGAAATGGCACAGGCGGTCGCCCAATTTCTTGGTGTGGGAGCCGCCAAAGAGCCCCTGGAAGGGCTGGTGGAGCGCTTTGTGCTCCAGCCCCAAAGCGATGACCACCTGTGGATGCTCGACACATGGCGCGCTTTTGTTTTGGAGCGTTTCGACCATGACGAGCAGGCCGCCGCGAAGCTTGCGGTGGCCCAGGCGTGGAGCACGCTCAGCGTTGAGACCTTGGAGCGCGCCTTTAAAAGCACCTTTGGGCCCTTATTGAAGTGGTGCGTGGACAAGAGGCGTACCTTGGTGGCGGCCTGCCAATGGGCCGATCCCAACGCCGTGACCCCGCTGCTTCTGGTGCGACACGTCCGCTTAAGCCTCGGCGATGGCCCTTCACAGGGGTTCTGGTTGCAGACGCGTCAGGCCCTTCAGGACCCGCAGGTGGCCTCGGGGACCTACGGGCGGCGCCTTGAAAGCGTGCTTTTGCGCCACAAAACCGTGCTCAACGCCAAAGCCGAGCAAGTCTGGGCCTCGTTGGAGTCCCTTGAAGAGGAAGAGGAGCAGGATGGGGTCCTGAATATCTGGACGTTGATGCTCCGCGCCCGGCTCCATATGATCGGCGCCCGCACCCAGGAGGCCTGTCAAGAGGCTCGGCAGGCCGCAGCTTGTGCAATGGCCGCAGGCTTGGACGGTCTGGAGGTCGAGGCGCGCACACTGGTCGGGATGAGCGCCCAGTGGCACGGCGCGCTTGATGAATCCCAGGCCCAATGGCACACCGCGCTTGGGCTCGCCAGATTGCACGGCGATGGCTGGTCCGAGGCGTTTGCGCTTTGCCTCCTTGCACAGGCCGAGCACCTTCAAGGCCGAATCAAAGAAGCCCAGGCGCTCTATGACGATGCCTGGAGCTGCCACGCCAGCGCCAGCCCCGAGGTGGACATGCCCATCTTTGTCCAAATCGCCGCCCTGGCGTTTGACGCCGAGTGTGGACGGCACCAACGGGTGCGCCGACGCGCATATGCGCTCCTGGAGCGCGCCACGGCAATGAAGATGGACGCACCCGAGTTGGTCTGCCGAGCGTTGTTGATGCTGTCTCATCAGGCGTTGGGAGATGCCCGTGAGGTGGAGGTCCAGCGGGCCATGCTCAACCGTCTTATGGCGCGCGCCCCACAGCTTGCCAGCAGCTATGGCGATGTGCTCAAGGCGCTGGCCGGGCCCTCGTCCTCTGGCGCCAAGCAGTCGAGCAACGTCTTTGCAGTCCTTCTGGGGCGCGCGGCGGCTGCCCAACGTGGTGATGGGTCTTGTGGGAAAGAGTCCGTGCTGGTCCTGGGGCAGGGAGGCGCGTGGTTTGAACTTGGAGGCCAGCGCCACGACATGCGCCGCCGCCACACCGCTCGCCGTGTCCTGATGGCCCTGGTCGAGCAACAGCGCCAACACCCAGGGCGCCGCCTCTCACACGAGCAACTCATCGAGTTGGGATGGCCCGGTGAGCGGATCAGCCCCGAATCGGCCAGCGGCCGTTTGAGGGTCTTGATCCACGGATTGCGGTCGATGGGGTTGCGCGATGCGTTGTTGACGCAGGAAGGCGGCTACGCGCTGGACAGCGCGTTGGTGGTGCAGGCTCCGCCGTCTGAGAGCAAACCGTAGAAGTCCCATAGCAAAATGCGGATGAAAGCAAGTCAGACGTCTGCAATTTGGTATCAGGGGATCAGTGTGCCGATGTGGACGTCGGGTTGGAGCCGGTTGCGCTGGCCGCCGCTGACAAAATACATAAAGCCGTTGTGGATGGGAGCGTGGTGGGTGTGGCCAATGGGCCTGGGCAGGGCGCTGCCCTCCATGGCCTCAAAACCCACCGGCCCCTGGTCGTCCAACTCAGAGCGCAGCACCTGGTCTTCAAAGTTCATCGGCCCCAGCCCACCCAGCACATAAACGTGTTCGCCGTACACCGTGTTGGCCTGGGTTGCGATGGGCGGCAGCTGCCCCACGTTGACCTGCCAGGGGCCCAGGTTGCCGTTGTCCAGAATCAAGGCTCTGTGCACGGCGCGCTGGGTGTTGGGGGCCATGAGCGACCCCGTAAAGCCGCCCATGACATAGAGGTGCTTGTTGTGGATGAACGTCGAGTGGTGGGTCAACGGCAGCGGCAGCGGTGTCCCCTGGAGCCAGGTCTCCACCCCGTTTTCATCCAGTCGCCCCACAAAGACGCTGCTGCTGGCGTCGTTGCCGTCCAGGCCGCCGGTGATGTAGATGTGCGTGTCAGTGGCGTCCCCGCCGTGATGGAAGCGGCTGACCGGCAGCGGCGCGCTCTCGGTCCATTGGCCCTCAACGCCGTCCGGCGTCACTCTGGCCACCAGCGTCTTGTCTGAGAGCGCGACCTGACCGTCCTGTCCCGTGCGGCCCGCGATGAGGATGATGAGCCCTGACGGCGTTTGGATTGCCGGGACGCCCGCCAGCGCAAAGGGCAGCGGCGTGCTTTGCTGCCACGGCTCCAGCGTTCCATCGGGGTTGATGGGGGCAATCAAGACCTCATCGATGAAGGTCGGCGGCGCGCCTTCGGTGATGCCGCCAATGACCACCAACGAAGCGTCGTCCCCCTCTTTGGAGATGAAGGTCATGTGATGGTCGCGGGCCAGGTCCAGCGCCGGACCATCGCTCCATTCAATGTCACTGCAAGGGTCACACACCGGAGGATCTTCCTGTGGAGGAAGGTCGGCATCGACGTCATCGCCCTCGTCGTTCGCGTCTTCATTGTCCCCCGTGTCGTTGTCCGATGCATCTTCGATGGGCGAGTCGTTGTTGGGGGTGGTGTCATTGGAAGGGTTGTTGTTGTCCCCACATGCTGCCAACGCCACCAGCGCGCAGGCCAACACGATGCCCCACGGCATCCACCTTGATCTTGTCGTTTTCATGGTTCCGTTGCTTCCCTGGTCGATGTGCTCAGCCCGGTTTGGCGTGCAGCGCCGCTCCTGGCAGACCAAGAGTATGGTGCGCGGGTGGTTGGCATCACGTTAGAAGAGGTTAAACTTTGATGAAGCCGCCGGCTTGCACAGCTCTGGCCAACCCATAAGGCGCGCTCCCGCACATCGCCCGGCGCATCTATATGGGGTGTGGACTGCGGTGGCCTGAGCCTTTGACAGGCGACATTTGAAGGCGGCGCCCCCAAACGCTGGTGGAATACACCACGGCGTCAGGGCGATTGTCCTATGTATCCCGCAAACGACGAGGCGCTGCTGCGCTTGCTGATGATTTGACACAGGAACGCACCATGAACGACGACCACAAAGACCTCCCCAGCGCTGCGGCGCCCGAAGATGAGGCGGCCCAGGAGGCCCAGGACACACCCCAGGAGCCCCAGGCCGCCGAGCAGCCCCCCGAAGCCCCGGCCATTGCCGAGGACGAGGCGACCAGCGCCGATGACTCTGCCCATGACTCTGACGACGATTCCGCCGATGACGACGACGCGCTGCTTGAAGAGCTTCAAGCCGCGTTGGAGGCCGAAAAGGACAAAAATGCGGCCCTGGAGGCTCAAAAGGCCGACCTGGAGCAGAGCGTCGAGGAGCTGCGCGGCGAGCTGGTCAACGCGGGCGCTGCGCGCGACATGTCTGCGGCCCAGGTTCGCGCCCTTGAAGTCGAGCTGACCGACCTTAAAGCCGCCCACAACGCGCTGGAGGTGCGCGCTGCCGACGCCGAGGCCCTCAAAGGTGAGATAGAGCGCCTGAACAACGATCTTGAAGCCAGTCAAACCCAATTTGAAGACGCCTTGGGTGCCCTTCAGGTTGAACTCGATGACGCCAGGGCGCAGCTCGAAGAGGAAGCCACGCTCCACGAAGAAAATCTGCGCCTGAACCATGAACTGGAGGCGATGCGCGCGGCCCTTGAAGGGGCGCCCGCCGCCGACGGAGCGCTTCAAGAACAACTTGACGCCAAAGACGCCGAGGTCGCGCGCCTGACCAGCGCGCTGGACGACAAACAGGCGCGCCTTGAGGCCATCAATCAGCGCAACGCCGCCCTGACCGAACGGGTCGAGGGCATGACCCAGAGCGTGGCCGCCCTTGGAGAGCAGATCTCCACCGTCACTGCCGAGCGAGACGCCCTCAAAGAGAAAGTCGCCGCCGTCGAAAAGACCGTCAAAAGGGCTCGCCTGGGCAGCAAGCTCATGGGCGGCGGCAGCGTGTTGGCCGTTTTGTGGGCCTTGCTCAAGCGCTGAATCCACACAAGCACACCCCCCTTGACCGCTTTTCCAGTGGTCTCCCGGTCCTTTTTGTGTACTCTCCCCCCCAGGCTGTGTTGACCAGGTTCTGTCTGACAATTGGAACCGAGTTCCGGCGAGGTCGATGGTGTCGAGGGAGAGAATCGAAAGGCTTGGAGTCACGCCAGTGACTCTCAAGAGATGGACACTG
>CAKZKQ010000005.1 GCA_937123825.1 uncultured Pseudomonadota bacterium | reverse complement strand
GGCGGACCCAACTGCACTTCAAGCGCTCAGAAGAGCACCAAAACCGCTGGATCATGTGGCTCGACCCCCACCACATGCTCTTAAAGCTCAACCACAAGACCATCCACTCGCCAACGCACATCCAACACGGCGATCGCATCAGCATCAACCACATCGAATTCATCTTTGAGCTCACCGCATAGTCAAAGGCACGCCTTCATGCGCACCATTGAAACCATCTTGCCGCCCCAACACTGGACGCTGCACCAGGTCCTGGATCTGGCGGAGTTGATGTTGGCGTTTCTGGCACACCCAGAGCGGCGCAACAGCCGGGTCGGTTACCTCAAACCAGGGCGTCTGAGCGTCACCCGAAACACCGACGGCCGACCCACGCAGATCGAGATGAACGGCGACCCTTGCTCGGGCAACCCACCGCCCCAGACTCGCTTTGCCCCAGAGCTGGCCGCTGGACAACAGCCGACCTTCCAGAGCGACCTGTACCTGATGGGGCTCGTGCTCTACGAGTGCCTGACAGGCAGACCACTGCCCGCCTTTTTGTCCAAACACGACCCCCAACTGGAGCTGCGCCCCTTGCCGGGCTTGCAGCAACTGCTGCGGGCCACGCTCGACATCAAACGCCGTCAGGCCGCTCGAAGAGAGGCGCTCCTGGAGGTGATACACATCGCGCGCGTGGAAAACAGCGTGCGGATGCAGAGCCTGGAAGTTGGCCAGCGCAGCGTCCTGGGACCAGGGCGCGATCGGCTGCGAAACCAGGATGCGCTGGGCGCCTTTGTCCACCAAGGCATCGCGGGCTCTGAGCCCGCCACCATCGCGCTATTGGTCATATCCGACGGCATTGGCTCAACGGTCTCCGGAGGACGCGTCGCGACGATCATGGTGCAACACGCAGCGCTGGCGTTTCATCGCCACGCGATGTCCAACCCGTTGGGCACTTTGTACGAGCACTGTGCCCTCTTTTGCCGCCGAATCTTTGCAGAGGCAATGCAAGAGACGCTGGAGGCCTGTCGCAACAACGAGTCGCTGGGGAGAGGCGGTGCGACGTGCACCATGGCGCTGATCGTTGATGGGCGCCTTGGTCTGGCGCACCTGGGGGACAGCCGCGCGGTGCTGATCGAGCCCAACGGCGGTCACACCACGCTGACGCGCGATCACACCTGGGCAGGCGCGGCCTACGATGTGGGGCATGTGGACCGCGACACGATGCGCACGGCCTGGGGCGACTTGCTGATGCGTTATGTGGGCGACACGACGGACACGATCCACCAGGACAGCGTCGAGGATCTGAGCGCTGCGCTGCCGGGACAGCACCACATCGACCTGCGCCCCGGCCAACAGGTGCTCTTGATGAGCGACGGCGTGTGCGGGCCGCTGCCGCCGTCCACGCTCTCGGAGATCGTCACCGAAGCGGCCACCGCTCAGCAAAGCGCCAATGATCTGATCCGGGCGGTCTTTGAACATCGCGGCAGCGACAACACCAGCGTCCTGGTCGCGCGGCCCCACTTCAATGAGCCGACCCCCTTGCCTGCGGTCGGTCCCGTGGGACGGCTGGAGCGCTGAAATCAGACTTCTGTGGTTGGATATCAGGCCAACATGCCAACGCCTTCAAGGCCATCGTCCATGACCTGGGCGTCAAAGTCGCGCAAGGCCTGCTCGGCCTCGCGCTGGGTGCTCAGGGCGCTGGCCACCTCGTAGGTGACCTTGCTGTCTTCGGCGATGGCCTCCCACTGCACCAGAGGGCTGACACGGCGAGGGGTCATGACCAGGCGCGCGTGCCCCTGGATGTTGGTCAGTGGCTTGTTGAGTTTAAAGCGCCAGGCCGCCGCTGGGGCCACTTGGGGCAAAAACACGGGGCGCACTTCGCGCGTCCACAGCTCACCGTTGATGAAGGTCGCCGCCAACGGCTCCATGGGCGCCTCCATCGACTCCAACCACCGGCGCAGCGCCCCGGCCTCCAGACCCTGCGACACAACGTCTCGAAGCTGCCCAAGAGAAGCACAGAGATCCGCCGAAGGCACCTGCCCCAACGGCTCCAAACCCATCACCCCACGGCGCGCCAACGTCTTGGAGGTGTAGCCCGGACCAAAACGCATCCACCGCCCTTCCATGTGCAAGAGCGACACCCAGGCTGCGCGCCAGCACGACGGCAGCGACCAAAGCGCGAACCCCACCGAAGCCTCAACCCCCGTGGCGGTCGATGACCAACTCGGCGCCGTGCACCAGAGCCGAGCGCCGTGCGACTCAACCTCGTCCACCACACCGTGCTTGAGTTCCAGGCAATCGCGCAGGTAACCCATCCCCACCGACCGCAGCGGCGCGGGCGCCCTGGTCAACCAACGCGCCACCGCGCCGGCGTCCAACACGGGCTCGTGCGCCAGAAAGCGCAGCTTCTCCATCCAATCCAACCCCAGGTCCTCCCCCTTGAAGACCAACACAGCCCCACCCCAAAAGATCTGGCCACCTCGGTCTCCGACCCTGACTCGCCGGCACACCAATCCACACCGCCGTGACACAACCCCTTGCCTTGGACAACCGCGCAGGGATCCATGATCCCGTGCCCCACAACAAGGCTCGCCTCACATTGAAAAGCCCAACACCAACCTCTGACCCTTCATCACCCAACGCGCACGCAAATGCATGCCAAAGTTGCTGCTGAGGTGAAGCGTTTGTCAGAACAGTTGATTAAAGCCCCTCAAAAAACCAGCGCCTCGGCAAGCGCCGGACAGACTTAATTGATGCAACAGCCCAGATCCATCTTGTGGTATTTTACCGTTGGAAACAACCCATAAACCATCAGAATCCGCACTCAAACCCACACAAAAGTCCACCATTGTTGAATTTGACCGGAAAAGCCAAAAACATCGGGCGTGTGCTATAAAAGACCCTCGAAAATCAACGCGTCCAGAAAAGAGACCAACCCAAGTCCAAATCCCCCAATATGGTGGGATGAGGGGCTGACTTGTCGCGGCAACACGGGCCCACCGCACACGCGCCGTCAGACAGCGGGAGGACATGACCCATGACCACACTCTCACAAGGTGTTCACGCGCTTTTTGCAGAGGCCAACCTCAATGAGTCGTTGCACCAACTCGGCACTGTGCAGGCCGACGCAGACGCTTTAAAGCGCCAATTGGCCGAAGTCCAGCACCGCATCCCCACCTGGGACCGCATCGTGTTCTTCTCCGACACCCAGGACGAAAAGCTGGAGAAGGACCTCACCGAGCGCCTCAAGCAGGCCCGCGTCAAAGCCGACACCCAGCGCAAGGTGCTTGAGGAGACCATCGACGCCATCGCCGAGCGCTTTCCCCCCATTGGCCTGTGGCGGCAAATCGACCGGTGCGCCGGGCTGGCCCGCACAGAGCTCCAGGTCACGGGTTGGCGCAACAACAAAGTGGCCCCACCACGCGGCCTCATCGATGCGTTGCATGAGTTGGCCCATCAGATCCAACAACTCTACATTCCCGACTTTGACCCCACCATGTTGGCAGGGCCGCTGCGCGATGAAGACACCTGTCAACGCACCGCCGTGGCCAAAACGGACGTGGTCCACCCCCACCCACAATTGGGCTTTGAGCCCATCTCCATGGAGCAGCTGGTGGGGTTGGTGGCGGGGCAATTGCTCCAAAGCGGGTTCTTTCAGGTCGAAGGCCGCCTGGAGCGCCGCGAAGCGCGCCGAAAACGCCGGCACAAAGAATGGAACCAGGCCGGCGCGCAGGTCTCGGCGCTGGACGACATCAACATCCTGTCCAAATCCCCCCAGGAGCAGGCGCGGGATCAAATCGGTGAGCGTGCCCTGAAGGCCCGGCAGGAGTGGATCGCCGCCGACGAGGACAGCCGCCGCGTCTTGATGACCCACATGGACGCCTACCCGCCGCTGAAGCTCTACCGACAGGTCGGCGCCGCGCTGGGGATGCTCAGCGCCCTGGGACTGGAGCAGGAGACCCACATCAACGCCCAGGGCAAGGTCGCCGTGCGGCGAGTCGTCGTTCCCAGAGCGCTGGTCCAGGAGGCCATCAAGAACCTGCGGCGCAGCTTTGTGCGCATCTTTCCGGGCCTGCCGCTGCCGTCGCTGGCCCTCAAGCGCACCCAACGCGCGGCCCCAGGCGGCGTCGCGCTGCTCAACTCACCCAGACATCAGGTCCTGCGCGACTTCACCCAGGCCATGGACCGCCGTGAAGGCCAGACGCTGCTGGCGCAAAGCCTCGTCCACGCCTCCATGCTCCACGCACAGATCCTCGACCGACGCGCGCTCAAAAAAGAGGTCTCCTGGCTCGATCACGCCGCCTTCTGGAGCGACTCTCAGGCACAGCGCGACCTGCATGACTCCAAAGAGCGCGCCGCCGTCCACCGGGGCGCCCTGGAGCAATGCTGGCAACAACTGATGGCCATGGCCCGGCATGCCAGCGCCGAACAAGCCCCGCTGCTCATCCGCGACCGCACCGTGGCCACCTCCCTCAACCTGCGCGCCATCACCACCCAGTCTTCGCCCTGCCGCGTCAGCGACCACCGCAACCGCGCGCTGGCGGCCCTCTCAGAGATGCGCGCCGCCTTCACTCGCGCCTACGGCATCACCGGCGACCGCCAGAACTTCATGGCCGATGTCGCCCATGCCCTGGCACAACCCCCCCGAGCACAGCGCCAGGCCGGCCCCTTTGCACGCCGCACCCATCAAGAAATCGTCCACATGGTCGCAGACCAACTGCGCCAGACCTCCTTCCGGCTCGACTTCCTGGCCTGCCAGAAAGCCACCGCAGGCTGGCAGCAACAACAAACGCGGCAAAAAGAGGCCAAGGCCAACATCTCCTTCTGGGACTGGGTCAATGTCTTCTCGGACACCGACGCCGAGAAGGCCAAAAAAGACGCCGCCCGCAACATCAAAGCCCTCAACAAAGACATCCAGGCGCTCTCACAACGCACCAACGCCCTGCTGGACCAGGCCCTGGTCGTCTACCCTCCCGCCCAACTCTACCTGATGATCGACGGCGTCCACCACGCCATCGGCCGCATCTACGCCAAGATGGTCACCCGCACCTACCGCGACAGCAAAGGCCGCACGCGCACGCGGCGCACGTGCTCGCTCTTCAACAAGACCCCCGCCGTCAACGCCATGGACCGCTGGAACGCCACGCTTCTGCAGACCTTTGGCCACCTGCCCAGCTCGCACGAGTGCCTGGAGTGGTGGGTCAGCTTCTGACCCCAGCGTCATTCTCCGCAGACATTCGGCATCGACTTTTCTGATGGCCTCTGTTACGACCATCGTAGGCAGCATCCTGACACCGTGGCCGTGCGACATGACCAAAGCTCAGACCGCCAGACCACCCGCGCCCAGGGAGGACGACCGCGTGAGCGACAACCTCTTGGACCTCTATCTTGAGGATCAACTCACCCGCATTCGGTTGATGATCCAGCGCTACATGCGCCGAAACGCCGACCGCCTCCAAGGCTTTGGCAAGAGCTACACCGACGCCCACGTTGGCCGCGCAGAACTCCAACGCGGCTTGATGCTGGCCGCGCCCCGCAGCGCCCAGACCTGGCTCGATGAGTTGGGCATGCCCCCGCTGGCCAACATCGAGACGACCCTCAAACACCAGGACGACGCCGTGCAGCGCCAGTTGGCCCACGACGACGCTGGCGCCATCCCGCTGGAGATGATCCGCGCCCGGTTTGGGCTCGCGCCCATCGCCTTTGACCTGCTGCTGGCCGCCATGGCGCCGCGCTTTAGCGAAGAGATCGCCCGACTCTACGCCGTGGCCTGGGCCGACTTCTCCATCAAACAACCCTACGCGGGCTTCCTGGCCGAACTGGTCTGCCCAGGAAAGCGCGTGCTCAACGACGCCATCGCCGAACTCGGCCCGCAAGGCACGCTGCGGCGCTGCGCGCTGATCGAATGCCACCAACAAGAGCGCTGGCTGCCCCGCACGCCACTCCAGTACATGGCCGTCTCGGTGCCCCAGCGGATCATCGACTTTGCCCTGGGGCAAGATCTGCACTCGAGCCCCACCGAACTGGGCATCACGCTCCATCTGGGCGCCAGACCCCTTGGCGAGCTGGCCTTTGCCGCCGACCAACCCCAGCGCCTCTCGCGCACCATGCGCAAGACCTCGGCCCGGGTGACGCTGCTGGGCGAGCCGGGCAGCGGCCGCCTGACACTGATGCGCGCCCTGGCCGACGCGCGAGGACGCGCCGTCCTGGAGGTCAAACCCACGCTCGCCCCAGAAGCCTCCATCAACGCCCCCTGGTGGCTGGCTCAGGTCCTGCGAGAGGCGCGCCTTCACCGCGCCCACATCCTGCTGCGGCTCGATGGACAGCCCTGGAGCCCCGACGCCGACCAGATGAACGCCGTCCACCAACTCCTGGGAGACTTTCCCGGTACGGTGGCCTTCACCGCTGCCAGACGCCAGGAGATCCCCGCCGCCTGGCTGACCGGGACCACCGAGTTGACCTTCGGCCCGCTGCCGATGAAGACCCAGCGCGACATGTGGCTTAAGACGCTCACACAAGCCGGTCACGACAAGGACGAGACCTTGTGGGAGTTGATGGCCAGGCGCTACCAACTCACCCCAGGCGCCATTGTCCGCGCCGCGCGTCAGGCCACCGAACAAGCCCGCGTTGAGCGCAGCCCGGTGACGATCGAGACGCTCGAGTCCGCCGTGCGCGTGCGGATCGTCCACCGCCTTGATGACCTTGCGCGCACGGTTGTCCCCCACAACACCCTGGCCGACGTCGTCCTGCCCGAAGACCGCCGCCAACAGCTTGAAGAGATCCTCAGCTACGCGCGCCACGCCGACCAGGTCTACAACCAGTGGGGCTTTGCCCACAACGGCGCGCTGGGCCTCAGCGTGCTCTTCTCCGGGCCGCCCGGCACCGGCAAGACCATGACCTCCTCCGTGCTGGCCAGAGAGCTTGGCCGAGTCCTCTACCAGATTGACCTGTCGCGCGTGGTGGACAAGTACATCGGCGAGACCGAAAAAAACCTCGGCAGGATCTTCGATGAAGCCCAGAAGGCCCAGGCCGTGCTTCTTTTTGACGAGGCCGACAGCCTCTTTGCCGGGCGCACCTCGGTCAAAAGCTCCAACGACCGCTACGCCAACCTTGAGGTCAACTTTCTGCTCCAGCGTCTTGAGGAGTACAGCGGCATCAGCATCCTGACCACCAACGCCCCCCACAGCCTCGACGAAGCCTTCCAGCGCCGCATCCGCTTCAAGATCGACTTCCCCAAACCCGACGCGCCGCTGCGGCAAGCCCTCTGGGAGCGCCACATCCCCGACCACGCCCGCGACGACAAGCCCATCGACTGGGAGGCGCTGGCGGAGGCCTTTGAGCTCTCTGGCGGCCACATCCGCAACGCCGCGCTGCGCGCCGCGTTCAAGGCCGCAGAAGAAG
>CAKZKQ010000004.1 GCA_937123825.1 uncultured Pseudomonadota bacterium | reverse complement strand
ATAAAGCGCCGACCGTCGGTGCGCGAGATCATGACGTGGTTGATGTGGCGTCGGCCGCGATCGCGCGCGTCAAAGACTCTGACCCAGGAGATGCCGGCGTCGTTGCTCTCGTAGAGCCCCTGCGTGGTGGCGGCCAGGACCGTCTTGGAGTCGGTCGGGTCGACCGCCAGCCAGTTGATTTGGATGATCTCTTCATCGGCGCCAAGGCTGCGTCGAAAGCGCTGGCTTCTAAAGAGGAGCTTGCCGTGGGGCAAGAGGGTGGCGTCGTGGGCAAAATCCACCGGTGCGGAGAAGAGCGATGAACCTGAACCTCCGCCGCGCAAACCGTTGTTGAGTGCCCCCGCGCTGCGCGTGGCCAGCAGCCCCGTAGAGAGCTTGCTTGAGTCCAAAATCCCCGTGTCCGAGATGCCAAAGCCGCCAAAACCCGCTCCGGTAAACGGCGCATAGGCCCGGTAGGCGTCAGAAGCCACAAAGACCCGGCTGTTGCCCTGGGGCCAGGTGACGGCGGTGGAGAAGGGGGAGGCGTCAAGCTGGAGCGGCGTTTGACCAAAGCGTATGCCCTGGGGGATGGGCAGCAAGGCATAATCAAGCTGGATTTCCGACCAACTCGCGCCGCCGTCTTCGGTCCGGTAGATGTAGCCGTTGTCGGTGCCGATGTAGGCCGCCAGGGGATTGTTGGGATCGTTGGCCATGGCCGTAAAGTGGCCATCGAGCCGAAAACCTGCGGTGAGGTTCTGGATGCTTTGGATGCGGGAGCCTTGCTGAGGCAGCGCTTCGGAGTCCGGCCACACCCACAGGGTCACCAGGATGAGCCCCCAGATAAGGGGGCGAGCGCTGGCATGGCCGAAGGTGGGCTGATCCATGAGTGGGCCTCAGAGAGGGCAGCGCGGCGCGTGGTCGTGCGCGGCCACGCTCAAGCGGCCGCTGACGCCGGGGTGCCGATGCCTGATCAGTCGCAGGGAGGGATGATGCACTCGGCTTTGGGAAGGTTGGAGGTGGGCAGGCTGCTGTCGCAGTTGTCGCCCACGGCCAGGTCGGGGGCCCACTTCCACTCGTTGAGGAGCATCTCGCCCATCAACTCGCGCTCGCCGCAGGCGTTGTAGGACACCATCTGGGCGACGCGGACCAGGCGGAGGGTCTGGCGGTAGAAGACACCAAACTTGCCCACGGGGATGAAGCCCGAAAAGCCCGTCAGAGTGGAGTGCGAGGTGGACTCGCTCCAGGTGTTCTGCTCGGCCTCGCTCTGGCCTTCGCTGATGCGCTCAGAGACGCTCGCGGTGCCGCCAAAGGTGTAGGTGCGGCTGTTGGAGCGGCTGGTGGAGTCGCTGAAGGAGCGCGAGTCGGAGGTGGAGTTGTTGAGCGTGTAGCTCTCGTTCATGTTTTCGGAGCGGCCGCGGCTGTTGGTCGAGCCCCAGGAGCGCCCGTTGGTCGTCGAGCCGCCCTGGCCGGTGGTGTAGCCGTAACGGCCGGTGACGCGGGTGGAGGCGCTGACCTTGCCTTCGGCCACCAGCGGGATGCTGGCGCCGCCTTCGGCACCGACCTCAACGCTGACGTCGCCGCCGATGTTGTGGCTGGTGTTCCAGTTTTCGGCGTCGGCGGTGCTTTGGTTGAAGTTGTTGGCCTCGGATTCGTTGTAGGACTCACCGCGGCTCAGAGCGCTGCCCTCGGTGCGGGTGCTGACGCGGCCGCGCGTGGCGGTGGTCGCCTCGGACTCGCTCATGCCGTAGCCCTCTTTCCAGCTCTGACCGGTCGTCACGCCGCGATCCGTGCTCCAGCGTCGGTCCACACGCACCGAGACGCTGCGCTGCACCGTCTCGCTCTGGGTCTCGCTGTAGGTGACGCGGTTGCCAACAGCGCCAGGGATGCAGGCGGTGACAGGCTCGGGCTCGTAGTACTCGGCCACCTCGTAGTTGCCGGTGTACTCAATCTCAATGGGGCGGTGGATGTTGAACGGCAGCATGCCCTCAACCTCGCCGCCGCTGGCCGCGTCGATGGCCACAACGTGAATGGCCGACACGTAGTACTTCAACTCCGCAGGGACCTGCTGGAAGACAATGTCCTCATTGTCGCCCACAAAGGCCTGGGGCCCGGTGGCCGCCACCGCAAAGGTGATCGGCTCTTCGAGCGTGCGACCCTCTTGAAGGGCGGTGATGTGAAAGCGGAACTCTTTGGGCGTAAAACCCATCGCCCGCGCGCCA
>CAKZKQ010000003.1 GCA_937123825.1 uncultured Pseudomonadota bacterium | reverse complement strand
GGCCTCGGGTCGAACGAAGCCATAGCAGCGCTATTGCGAGTGAGTCACGTGGTTCCTGGGGCCATCAGGGCCGCCCCAAACCGCTATTGCGAGAGAGTTGTGTGAGTTCTGACGCCATCAGGGCCGCCACAAACCAAGCTTGGCGTCTGTCGTTTGGTAGTAAAGGCCCGAGAATAAAATGGAGTGGACCGACCTACGCCGCAGCGCGCGCAATGTAGTCGCAGATCTCTTCCCAGTCCTGCTCGGAGAGATCCAGAAACTCAAAGGCGATGCCGGGCCGCTTGGTGTCGCCGTCTTCGGTACGGGCCAGACGGCCCCAGACCTTGACGTGACGCCCAGAGCGCGGGGCCTTGAACTCCAACCAGAAGCCGTCTCGATCCTCGACATAAACATCGGGGGCCGACAACAACACGCCCGTGGGGCTGATGTCGATGCTGCGCAGGCGCATAAAGCCCAGACCATCCTCGTCACGCAGGACAAAGTCCTGGTTGAGCGCCCGACGGCTGTGGCGACGCGTGCCGCGCCCCGTGCGCTTTTGACGTTTCTGCTCCAAGCGAACCAACGCCCGCTCAAACTCGCCTTCGGTCAGAAAGTGAAGGTTGCTCATCCTTGATGCCTCCAGGCTGGCCACAGTCATTCAACGGCGTTCCAGGCGCTTCCATGCACCTACATCCACCGTGACCCACCTCCAATCTACCCCCCTTCAAAAGACCGTCAAAAATTTTTTGACCTTATTCTCCAACGGCCTCAAAAAGGAGCATTTTGCGTGCCTCTCCCCTGCTACAACTCGCCAGCCCACGCCCAAAGTCCAACCCACCATGCTTTGTCCCCCAAGGACCAGTTCGATTTGACTTCAGGCTATGAACAGAGCACCTTCGACGCCGCCCATGGGCCTCTGTACACACCGGCACCATACCCAACGGTGTCATCCTACAGATGCCCTCACAAAGGGGCTCAAAGCCATCTGGTTGGAATGTCACCCTGCCCCCCTTCGGATGCCTGACCCGCCTTCTGCCTGGTCTGAGCAGCTCTCCATGAGGACACCACCGTGTTCTACTTCCTGCTGATCATCATCCCGTTGATGCCGTTGCAGAACGTCGTCGACAAGATCCCCAAAGGGCCCTCTGGCGTTAACTTCCAGAACATCGTCCTCATCTTGATGTTCCTCTTCTGGACACTGCGCAGCAACGCCAAGGGCCGCTCGATGGTCCGCCCCAACCAGATCAACGTCGCCCTGGTGCTCTACCTCATCTTGAGCTTCCTGGGGATGTGGCGCTCTTCGATCTACCTCAACATCGACTTTCCCATCTCCATCAGCGACCCGCACGTCATCTTCTGGAAGGATTATTTTACGACGCTGTGCTTCTTCTGGTTTGCGCTGGGGATCGTCGACAACGACGACGAGATGTTCTGGCTGACGGTGGCCATGGCCGTGGTCATGCCGTACATGTTTCGGGTTCATTACGCCCAACTGATGGCGGCCTCAAGCTGGCACTATGACCACGATCTGCGCGTCAAAGGCACCTTCTCGCACCTGGGATCCAACGAGTTGGCGGCCTTTTACACCCAGTACGGCATGATATTTTTCTGCATGGCGTGGTTTTTAAAGAAGTGGTGGCACAAGGCCTTCTTTGGCGGGGCGGCGCTGCTTTGCCTCTGGGGCGTGGTCTACTCCTACTCTCGCTCCTCCTACATCGCCCTGGTGGCCTGCCTGCTGATCTTCGCGCTGGTCCAGGCCCGCACCCTGATCCCCGTCATGGTGGGTTTTCTCTTCATCGCCCCGGCAGTGCTCCCGGCCTCGGTCATGGACCGCATTGAGATGACCCAGGACAGCGATGGCAAGCTGGACGACTCGGCGGCCCACCGCCTGGACTTCTGGGAACTGGCCTGGGAGAAGTTTCTGGAAAACCCCATACAGGGCATCGGCTATCACGCCTTCCACCACATCAACCCCATGGGGCTCGACACGCACAACATGTACGTCAAACAGCTGTGCGAGTTGGGCATCTTTGGCATCATTCTCTTTATGGTCCTCTACTTCGCCGCGATCAACGAATCCACGCGGCTCTACCGCGAGGCCGACACGCCCTACCTCAAAGCCCTGGGACTGGGCATGGTCATGTGCGTGGTCAGCAACATGCTCCTGAACATCTTTGGGGATCGCGGCTCATACACCGCCCTGGCCACCTATTATTGGGTCTTTCTGGGCATGGTGGTGCGAGGGCGAGAACTGGCAGCGGCGCGGCGCGCGGCTGGTCTGGGGCGAGCACAAGCGGATCCGGGGGGGGTGGATTCGCCCAAACCGCCGGACAAACCCAGAGGATCGATCTTTGCGCAGCAAGCCCAGGCACAAGCGCAGGCATTTGATGGGGATGACGATGACACGGGGCTCTTTGACCCCGATGAGATCCGTCAGCGCAACAAGTGAGACAGGGCTGAGTTCAGGTCGGGGCGCAAAAACTCGTAGCCGAGTTCCTGCAAACGCGCGGGGACTGCGCGGGTGCTGACGAGGATGTAGTCGGCCAGCTCTCCCAGCGCCAGGCGCAGCGCAAACTTGGGCGCAGGCATAAAGGAAGGGCGCTTCAAACGCCGAGCGATGACGCTGGTGAAGTCCCCTTGGCGCAATGGATCGGGCGCGGTGAGGTTGAAGGGGCCTTTGGCCTGGGGGTGATGCTCCAAAAAGAGGATCATCCGGGCGATGTCATCGGCGTCGACCCACGGAAAGTACTGCTGACCGTCGCCCAAAGGACCGCCCACACCAAATTTGATGGGCGTCACCATCTTCTTCCACGCTTCGCCGTGCTTGCTGAGCACAATCCCGATGCGCCCGGTGGCGATGCGGGTCTTTTCCTCGGCTCCGGGGACCTGCTCATAGAGCTTCTGGGCCGCCGCCTCCCACTGCACGCACACATCCGAAAGGAAGTCGTTGCCCGGTTTGTGGTCTTCGCGCACCACGGTGTCCCCAGTGTCGGAGTAGTACCCCACCGCCGAGGCCTGAAACCAGAACGAGGGCGGCTGCTGGCACCCCTTCCAGGCCTCGATGAGCGCCTGGGCACAGTCCACGCGGCTGTTGAGGATGACCTTCTTGCGCTCGGGGGTCAGGCGCTTGTCGGCCACCCCTGCCCCCGCCAGATTGACGATGGCGTCGGCGCCGTCGATGACCTCGGTCACCGCCTTCACAGCGCTCGGATCCCCGGCGGCGGCCCTGGGCGGATCCCAGTGGGTGAACATCACGTCGCCGCGACGGCCGCTGGAGCCAGTGGTCAACGCCCGAACCTCCCAACCCTTGGAGCGGGCCAACGGGATGAGGTGGTGGGTGCCAATCAGACCGCTAGCACCGGTGATGACCATGATTTTGGGTGAGTCCGTGCTCATAAACTAATGCTCTCCTGGGCATGTCTGGAGTGCGGCGCTGCAAACCCAACGGCTCGCCACACCACACCCGTCTTGATGCACCGCAGCGCCCACGGTTGCACGCTCCCATAACAGGCTCGCCAGAGCACGGCGCTCGCCATACCAGCCAGTCAGTGCCAGAACCCCAGACCAAAACCTGTGTTGACGTAGTTTTCGGCCACGTCGACCGTGATGCCCAGCTTCCACTCCAGCCACAGCGAGATGTGCACATCAAGCCCGGCTGTCCCGTGGATCCGCCCGGCCAGCGGCTCAAAGCGGCTCGGCTCGTAGTAGGTGCCCACGCGGGCGACCATCACATCTTCCCAGAACTCGCTCTCGACGCCCGCCCGGGGGCTTACAGTGGCGTGCTGCCCAGACTGCTCCAGGTCGTTCTGCGCCAAAAAGCTCTGCACACCGATGCCGTTGTCAGCAGGCCCGGTGACCACCAAATCGGCCGACACCAACAAATAACGCCTTGGACCCTTGCGCTCGGGCTTAAGCTCACCGCGCTTGATCCACAACCCAAAGGTCGGCTTGAAGTTGTAATCTCGGGGGCCAAACATGTAACTCCAGCCCAGCGCCGCCTCCCAGGGAATGATGACCGAGGCTGGCGCGCGCAGCCGCCCCACGTTGGTCACCTCTTCACCTTCAAAGTCTTCGGCGTTGCGCTGAAAGAGCCGCGTGCGCGAGCGAAAGGTGCCGCCAAGGCGAAAGTTGGCGCTGGCAGGCGCCCACAGGGCACCAAACATCCCGCCGCCGCCAACCATCTTCAGGCTCTGGGCCCCTCGCTCTGAAAGCTCGGCGGTGCCCGTGGTCAACGACATTCCCAACACAACGTCGCCGCCGCGGAAGTTGTAGGCAAAGCCCAACACCGCAAACTCCTGGCTGTAGTCGTAGACCGAGACCGTCCCGTCGCTGTTGGGGACCTGAATCGAGTAACTCTGCCCAAAGAGGTGGATGCCACCCCCAAACTTGAGCCACTTCATGTTCAGACCGATCTGGTCAAAGGTGGCCTCGTCGTAGCTGGCCCTGCCAGACAAATCCAGCTCGTTGGTGTCGGAACCAAAGTCGTTGATGCTGCTGAGTGAAAAATCGTAGCTGAAGTCATCGTCGGCGTCGTACATGTAACGCACCGCGAAGGACGCCGGGTTGATCAAATGCCCGTCGGCCCCCTCAGACACCGACGTGTACGCACCACCAAGCCCCACCACGCGCCCCGAGTTGATGATCGGGCCGGTGTGAAAGTCGATGTTGAGGTCATTGATATCCTGGCTCGATGCTGGCGCACTCCACAGCGCCAACACGCAGAGCGTCACCGCCGCTGAACTCACAGCGCACCGGGAGCCTTGATCGCTTGCGTCGCGGACCGCTTTACCAACCCGCCAGAAGAACACACCATTGCCGCCGCGGCGCTGCGCGCCACGGGTCAGCTTCATGTCGGCCATCCTTGAATCTTCACCCATCTCCAAAGCAAGAGCCCCGCACCCGCGGTCACCAGCGCGGCAAACCCACTGCCTGTCCACATATGGCTTGTCTCCATCCCCGGCACCAGGGCCACAAAGGTGGGCAACATCAACACCAGCCCGTGGGCCGCGCCAAACCACCACACCGCCTCCCAGCGGTTGTCTCGTGCAGTCTGGTACATGACCACGGCAGCAAGGACCGCCTCCATGACAATCACCAACGCGCAGCGCAGCAAAAGCCACCAATCGGAGGCGCCGACCTCATCGAGGCCTGCCAACACCGTCCAGACGCGCGACCCCAGGTACCACATGGCCTGAATCAATCCCGCGCCCGCACCCACGGCAAGGCCGTAGAGCGTCCAGTCCCCTCGGTTGAACCGGGTATCAAAGACCTTCACAGCATAGCTCTTGAAGGCTTCGAGCGAAACCCCCAAAAGGAAGGTCAGTATGAAGACCACGTCATAGCGGGTGCGCAGCGCAGACTCAGACATCTGCTCGGGCAGAAAAAGGGCGCTGTGGACAGACAACACCCCCATCACCACCAACCAGGACGCCACCACCGTGGCAGACCCCAGCACCATCAGCCCATACCACGACGGCTCCAAATCCATGTGCCGCTGCAACGCCGCCATAAAGGCAAAGGACACCACCAACACCAAGGCGGCCAAAACCACAAAGCCGATCAACGCCACAACCGTCTCCTACAGCCTTTTATGGACCGATGCAGTCCACAATAAACGCCCACACCTATAGCACAGAGATGACGACCTTTGGTATGACCATTTCCAAGCGCACACGGCGCACCCCAAAGGCGACCGCGCACAGCGCATCACCACAAGAGATGCTCCAAACCCAACGCTGAAAGATCATGACCCAATTCAAAGAGCGCTTGCGACAGGCCAAAGCCCACATCATGGAGATCGACGCCCAATCCTGGCTCCAAAACCCCCAGGGCGCGCTGATCGACGTGCGCAGCCGGGACGAAGCCGCCGACGGCATCATCCAAGGCGCCAACGTCATCCCCAGAGGCACGCTGGAGTGGCGCCTTGCGGCCCTCCACCCCAACAAAACCGCCCCCATCACCTTCTACTGCGCCGCGGGCAGCCGCTCGGCCATGGCGGCCAGCGTCGCCAAAGGCATGGGCTATGAGCGCGTGCGCTCCATCAAGGGCGGCTTTGCAGCCTGGAAAGCGCTCGGCGCACCCTTTGTCCGCCCAAACTCACCCCAAGAAGGTGTTTCGGACCCCGAAACCGCCGCCGCAAGCGTCCCCATCCCCACCCCCAAACCCATCACCGCGACACAACTCCAAGACCTGCAAAAAGACCACAACGCCGCCCTCTTGCTCGACCTGCGCGAACCCGAAGAGACCGACCAGGGACTCATCCCACAGGCCATCGCCGTGCCGCGTGGCATGTTGGACATCAAAATCAACGACCTGGTTTCAGAGCACCAACCCAAGCACATCGTGCTCATCTCCAGCCAAGGACAACGGGCCGCGCTGGCCGCTGAGACGCTGGCTCAGATGGAATACAGCAACACACGGGTCCTCCAAGGCGGCATGGATGCCTGGCGCCGAAACAACGGCCCCCTCAAAGCCCGGGCACTGAGCGCCACACAACGCCAGCGCTACAGCCGCCACCTGCTCATCCCCGAGGTCGGCCCAGAAGGCCAACAACGGCTGCTCCAAAGCCGAGTCCTGCTGGTCGGCGCCGGCGGCCTCGGCTCGCCGGTGGGCATGTATCTGGCCGCCGCCGGGGTCGGCACGCTGGGCATCATTGACAGCGACGTCGTCGACCGCTCCAACCTCCAGCGCCAGATCCTCCACACCGAAGACCGGGTCGGCACCCCCAAGGTCACCTCGGCCGCCCAATCCATCGCCGCCCTCAACCCAGACACACGCGTGCGCACCTTCCACGCGCGCCTGACCCGGGACAACATCGACGGGATCTTCAAAGACTTCGACCTGATCGTGGACGGCGGCGACAACTTCCCCACCCGCTACCTCGTCAACGACGCCTGCATCAAGCACGGCCTGCCCTGCGTCCACGGCTCGGTCTACCGCTTTGAAGGCCAGGTGACCGTCTTCAACCCAGGCCACGGGCCGTGCTACCGCTGCCTCTACCCCACACCGCCGCCCCCAGAGCTGGCCCCCAACTGCGCCCAGGCCGGGGTTTTGGGCGTCATCCCGGGCATCATCGGCCTCTTTCAGGCCACCGAAGTCCTCAAAATCCTGCTGAACATCGGCCAAACCCTCCAAGGACGGCTGGTCCACTTTGATGCCCTGTCCTTCAACCAACGCGAACTCAAACTCGGCCGCGACCCCGACTGCCCAGCCTGCGGCGACCACGTCACCGACATCCAATACATCGACTACGACGACTTCTGCCGCACATAACCCGCGTCACCACCGCGCGGACCACCTCCAGGCCTGTGCGGACTCTTGCACACCACATCAGCGCCAAACCCTCTCCCCTCTTGTCTCGACACACCCATCATCACACCCTCTCACGCTTATCGGCCACGCAAACCCACGCGGCCCGCTTCCGGCCCCTCCTCACCTCTGACCATGTCGCACCCGACCCACCACGGCCTGTCAACATCAACCATGTCCCTCAGTCGCACGGCGCCCCATTGTCAAACCAACGCTCCAACAAGAGCTGGTGCGCCGAGGTGATCCTGGGCGCACCTCCCGGAGGCATGGTCTTCTCAATAAAGCTCGTCTCCACCAAATCCTCCCAACCCGAGCGCACCTTGTCGCACGTCTCGTAACCGTAACCCTCAATCTCTCCCGGCTGCGCGTCCTCGGCGTGGCAGGCCGTGCAATAGAGATCCATCAACGGCGCCACATGCTGGCTGTAGGTGGGGTTGAGCGGAGCCGCCTCTGGATCGATCTCCTCCAACGTCCCATCCCCCGCCACACACGCCCCCAGCACCAACGCCAGAGCCATCGCCACAATCCACGCCACCGCGCTGTGTTTGTCGTTCATCATCGTCATCGCTCCTTAAACCGCGCCGAACCCACCGCCCGACGCATCCCAAACAACCTCAAAACCACCCATGAAGCTGCACAAACACATCCGTAGAATCCTCGCCGAGGCTCCCGCCAGCCGGAATCCCCAACCTGACATCGGTGCGCACCGTCAAACCCGGCACAAACACCACCTCCAACGCCGCCCCTGGCCTGTGAATCTCGTCCTCAATCACCGCGCGGTCTGGATCCCAGAAGTCGTACCGGCCATGGAGCGTCACCCCCGGCATCAACGACAAAGACAACTGGTGGAACGCCGCCAACTGCGTCGCGTCCTTCCCACTGAACGGGCGCTGATACTGGCCCGCGGCCACCTCGCCCATGTACGTTACTGGCAACCAGGACACATAGCGCCACGGGTTGTAGGACCACTGCACCGACACGTCGGTGGTGTTGCCGCCGCCCTCCAAAGGCCTGCGCCGGATCATGCCGCTGGCCCCCAACGACCACCCCAGATCTCGCCAGCCAAAGCTCAACGCGCTGCCCCACCCATCGTCGGTCGCAAACGGGTTGGAGCCCGTGGCCAAAGCGGGCTTAAAGGCCGAAAGGCTCGCGTAGGGGTAGTTGGCCGTAAAACCCACCTCGGTCCCAATGACCCGATTGCCCGGATCCTCCTGACTCATCCCAAAGGGGCGCCGCGTGTAAGCCGTGTGGTCATCGATCCGCCACCCAAAGGCCGGCATAAAGCGCCCCGCCCTGGCGTAGCTCAACCACGGCCACTCGTGGGTCATCACCCACATGTCCCGAATCATGATGGGCGGATCTTCTTTGGCCGTGTCATCAAAACCCTTGGTCCGCCCCCGCGCTCCCACCGTCGTGGAGAAGGTCAGGTGCTCCACCGGGTGCAGCGCCGCGTGCACATCGGCCTGCATCGGAAAAACCAGCGCACCGGGGCTCCAGAACGCCAACCGCGCATCACCACCAATTTGCAGCAGTGGATCGGCGTTCATATTGCCGTAGCGACCATCGAGCCAGGCCATCACGCTGCTGCCATGGCCCAACGGACGTCCCCACGCAGGCCCCTCATTGGGCACAGGAGAACCCGCAGGGCGCGGATCGACCTGTCGGTCTGCGGTGGGCTGGACGGGGCCAGAGGTCGGAGCCGAGGCTGGAGCTGCGGGATCCCCCTCGTTGCCCTTATCCCCCCCGAGCCAATTCAAGAGCCCAACAAGCTCCGTATCGCGGTCATCCAGCGGCCTATCCTCAAAAGCAAAGAGCGCCAGCGTGCTCTCGCCGTAATACCGACCGCTGACCGTGCGCAGACCACCGCCGCTGGGGTCCACATGGCACCCCGAGCAGCTCAACGTGCACTTGCGCTCCGACATATCGGGGGGATCAAACCAGGCGTTGGGCAAACTGTGGCAGTTGTCACATGTCCGTCCCGAGCGCGCCGTATAAAACGGCGTCGCAAACGCCCCCACTGTCCAAAGCAAGGTCAGCGCCATCGCCACCATGCCAATCATCCGATGCATGCTTCCATCCTCGTTGTATGCCCGATCCATTTGGCGTCAGGGGATAAAAATCCGTCCGGGTGCTCCTTCGAGCCCCTCGGCTGTGTGGCAGTTGGCGCAGTTGAAGTCGTCGACTTCGGTCTCCATCTCGATGGTCTGCCCGCGATGTGTAATGGAGGTCCGGTACGGCGGCGTCAGATCTTTGCGCGTGTAGAAGTTGCCCGCGCTGTTGGTGAACATGTTGACCGTCTTGCCTGTGGCATCGACGATCGTGATCTGCACGCCCTCAACGCCGTAACAGTTGGTCTCATCACCAGGCTGACCAAAGACGGTCCCAGCCGCCGTGTAGCGGGGGCCTTCGCGCCGCTCAATGTGGCAACCAATGCAGTCCCCACCTGGAATCATCTTGCTGGAGCCGCGCTCTCCTCCCGTCCAGAAGCGCCCACTGGAGCAGGCATCTGTCACCGCCCCTTGCTGCGCGTCCAGCTCGTCCGCGCCGCCTCCAAGACAACCCACCGCCATCAACGCCAGCGTCGCAGACACCAACGCGCTCTCTCTCAAACCTCTGTGAAACAATTCAGACACCCAATCCACCTTTCGATCCAGGCCCCCATAAAGCTGGGCGCCGTCCACCGGCCCTCACCTTGTCACGCAGGCATCGCGTGCCGGGCGAGGCGGTTGGCCAACCAGACCAACGGGCCACACCACGGCTTTGAACTCGTCCAGACGCCAAAAACGACGAGACGAACCCATGACCCGGCGGTGGGTTGGAACAAAGGGATTGTGCTGCGCTGGTGGGATCACAAAAGGGGGCAAACAAGCCAGCAGGACAACGCCAGAGCCGCCATCAAAGAGGTTGGTGCGGCCCAGACCGCAGCAAAATCAGCGCGGCCTGAGCCCAAAGTGCTTGTTGAAGGCAAAGCGTTGGGGGCGCCCCAACCTCAACAAAAACCAACCTCAAAATGGTAACCAATCGATGTCTGGGTCCTGCTTTATGTGTCATACCAAAATGGAGACGAAAGGCTTGCTTTGGGGCGAGCAATAACGGATGGCAGGAACCTCGGGATGAGCGCAGTTGTGGCAGCGCCACCGCAAGCGAGTTCCGTGGTTACTGGCGCCGTTAGGGCCGTCCCAAAGTGAGTCGGACGTCTGCAATTTGGTATCAGGCTTGGATGACCCTCCATGGTTTGTGATCATCGTGGTGCTCTTTTTCCAGGGGCGCCAGGAGAAGCATAAAACAGCCTCTCGGGGCTTGTTTGCCGTTTGCAAACAAGCCGTGGCGCGTTGTCTTCATTTGACTTGACCCGCCGAGGCGAACAAACGGGCAAAGAAAAAACAAAAAACTGCCCAAAAACCACAAACGCAGCCCACCAAAACCCGCTTAACCGCGGCAAGTACGGGCGTCGCGGCATTTTCAAGAAAAACTCAAAAAAGCACCGCGTGTCTGTCACATCTGCCTTCGCAGGCCGGTAGAGCAAAACAAGGACACACCACAGCTTCCCATTGGAGGACTCCATGAAGCACACCCTGACCTTGTCGACCTGCCTGCTCCTGACTCTGGCGTTGACCGCCCCCGCCGTGGCGTGCAAGAGCATCATCACCATATCAAAAGACCGGGCGCACCGCTTGCTGGTTCAAGCACAGGAGCATTTGGACAAAGGCGAGTATCGCAAAGCAGCCTCCAAGGCCATTGAGGTTGAGGATGGTGCCAAAGACCACTTTGTGACGGCGGTGCAAGAAGTGTTGCCGAACAAAAGCTGGGATCAGAACTCATCGCGCCGCAATGCTCGCCAAAACGCCCGCAAAAAACAGCGCATCTTGCCCCTGGTCCCCAGAGCCAGAGTCATCAAAGCCATCGCGACCATTCGCCTGGGTGGCGACATCATCTGGTTTATCAACGCTGATAAGATCCCCAGCGCCAAAGGGCGCCAGGCCCAACTGGGCGCCGCCATCAACATCATCCGCCAGACCCTCAAAGAGACCCCCAACGACCCCATCTTGCTGACGGCGCTGGGGGAAGGACTGAGCCACCAGGGCGTCGACCAACGCGCCGAGGCGCTCGAAACCCTCACCGACCTGGAAACCCGCGACCTGATCGTCGCGCCCGAGGGCTACGAAGCTCTGGCCAAACTGCGCCACGACCTTCAGGACACCGATGGACGCGATCTGGCGCTGCGCCGTTGCCGCGCCATGAACGCCGACCCGGACGCTTGCATGCCGCAAATCCAGCTTGCCGCAGGTGAGCGCCTGACCGCCCGATGAATGCAGGCCGACATCAACACCACACACGGACGCCAGCGGTTTGAGCCGCACGGTGAACGGCGTCCATCCATATTGCCCACACAGCGGGCCTGCTTTTGAGCCAAGCGACGACGATGAGACCGGGTTTAAAGAGCAACAACGTGCGAGGATGCACCATGCGCAACGCGCCTCTGTGGCTGCTGCTGACCGCCACCATGGCCTGCACCACCCCCACCGCCCCCACACAGCCACAAAGGGCCAACGAGATTGAATCGCCCGGGGCCGTCGAGGCCAAAGTCCCCGACGATCAATCCAATGACGCCCCGACCAAGGCGCCTCCTGCGCCCTCAAAGCCCCCGCTTGAACCTCAATTGGCTGCAGATGACGCGCTGGTGGCCAAAGGCGAAGCGCTTTTTGTTGAGTTTGAATGCAACCGGTGCCACGGCGGACACCAAAAGATACCGCCTGCGTCACGCAACCACAGCTGCGTCCGGTGCCATGTGGACATCGGCGCGGGGCGAGCCTTCAGCCCTGCGGAGCGAGACGCGTTGAAGCGAAATGTTCAATTCAGCCTCAAGCACGTCCCCTCGCTGCTCGCCGTAGACCAACGCCTGCGGCGAGACTGGCTGGAGCAATTCCTGCTCTCTCCCCACAAGCTGCGCCCCATGCTAAGCGCGTCCATGCCCAGGCTCAACCTCACCACAGATGAGGCAAAGGCACTGGCGGCTTACCTCTCGCCTCAGGCAGCCTCTCCTGCCCCCAACGCCTTCAAGGGAGACTCCAAACGCGGACAGGCGCTGATGGACGAACACGGGTGTGGATTTTGCCACCGCTTTACGGCAGGCCCTTCAATTGCCGCCAAAGCGCCGCAGCCGCCGCCCAAGGACATCGAAGCGGCGATGCTCCTGGCCCCTGACCTGCGCTGGACCCGGGATCGTTGGCGGCGCGACCGCCTGGTGGCCTGGTTGGTGGACCCGGCCAAGCTCAAACATGACACCGCCATGCCTGGATTTGAGTTGACGCCCACCGACGCCCAAGACATCGCGGCCTTGATCCTGACCGCGCCGTTGGGACCGCTGCCGAAGGCTCCCCTGCCCTCCAGGCTGGCGCTGCTGGAGCGCAGAGTCACCTACGAGGAGGTCGCCACGCGCGTCCTGCGCCAAACCTGCCGCCATTGCCACTCTGCCCCCGACACCGCAGCGGGCGACGGCGGCCCGGGCAACACTGGAGGGTTTGGTTTTGCAGGACGAGGACTCAACCTCGATGGTTACAGCGCCGTTGCTTCGGGGATGGTGGACGACAGCGGCCAGCGCCGCAGCGTCTTTACCCCGTTGACGCCGGGAGGGCCGCCGTACATCATCGAAGCGTTGATGGCCAGGCACGCCGAAGAAGCCGGGCAGCCCGTCCCAGGCATTCGCGGCATGCCGTTGGGCCTCGCGCCGCTGCCGCTTGAAGACATTCAACTGCTCGAAACATGGATTGCCCAGGGGCGCCCCCGATGAACACCCAGGTCCACGACTCCAGCTTGTTTGTGCGCTGGCGAGACGGTGGTGATCAAGGCGCGCTGGCCGTTCTTGAAGCGCGCTTGAAGGCCAACGGCGCCCTCTGGCAGATCTGCCGCAGGTTGGCCGAAGGCCTGCGCCACCACGACGCCGAGGACATCTGGCAACAGGGCTGGTGGCGCGCCACCCGGTATGCGGCCTCATTCCACGGCCCACCCGAGCGCTTTCGCCCCTGGTTTGCCCAGATCCTGCGCCGCGCCTTTTGCGACCTCCACGAGCGCCAGCGGACTCGGCCCGAAACCCACGCCGACAACCCCGAACAGACCCCCACACCGCACACCTGTGGTCAGAAGCGCGCCGACATCCGCAACGACGTCCAACGCGCCCTGGACACCTTG
>CAKZKQ010000002.1 GCA_937123825.1 uncultured Pseudomonadota bacterium | reverse complement strand
ACGCGCTTCGGAGTCGTCCACATCAGCACTGCTTGGAGCAGGTTCGTTGGGGCGAGTGCGCACCAGGAAGATGTAGGCCATCACAGGCCTGCGGATGCCGTCCTGGGTGACAAACTGGACGCGTTCAAGGACGTAGCCCTGGGCTGTCCACGTGTTGATGACTTTCTCGATCTGCACGTCGTCCACGGGAGAAACTTCAACCACTTTATACATGTCAGCCATGTCCACTCTCCGCACAGTCCGGGGGTGGGTCCCCTGGTCGGACTTGATCGCGTTCTTACGCGTTGTTTGATGGGGTTTGCCGCTGCACCAATGACTGCAAGAGCCCCTGGGCGCTGTGCACCTCTGGCACCAACCCGACCGCGAGACCGTGCGCGGCTGCGGTTTGAGCCGTCACAGGCCCCACACACGCCACCAGCGCATCGCCGACCGCCTTGGACAAGCTCTGCGGCGCGACCATGTGTTCCAGGTGACGTATGGCACTGGGCGACATGAAGGTCACCACGTCCAGTTGTCCGTCCAGGAGCGCTTCCATGGCCTTGATGGGCCACTGCTCCGGCGCAGCGGTTCGGTAAGGCACCACCACGTCGAGTTGAACCTCACCCGCACGCAACATCTGTGGCAAATCGGGCCGGGCGGCTTCGGCAAGGAGCGCCAACACTGGTTTCTGGCGCAGCGAGGGGCCGTGTTCATCCAAAAGCTGCCGCGCCAGCGCTGACGCCGTGGCTTTTTGTGGCACAAAGTCGGGCTTGAGACCAAAATCGGCCAACGCTTTGGCTGTCGCCGCGCCCACGCACGCCAACCTGCACCCAGCCAGTGCCCTGGCATCGGCACCAAACCCCTCAAAGAGCCTTGTGAGCGAGGTCCGCACGCCGTTGGCGCTCGTCCAAACCACCCAGCCGTAGCGCCCCAGGTCATTGAGGGCTTCATCGAGGGCTGCCGTGTCAATGCCTTCGGTGCTGACCTCAAGCGTGGGCAAGACCACCGGAGAAGCCCCCAACGCCCGCAGGTCGCTGGCCATCTGAGCGGATTTGGGGCCGTCTCGCGTGATAAGGACCCGTTGACCTCCCAAAGGGCCGGCGTCAAACCAGGCCAGTTCATTGCGCAGCGACGCCACAGGACCAACGATGGTCACCGCCGGGGGCCTGAGGTGTTGTGTGTCTTTGAGCGCGGCGATGGTCGACACGGTGCCCAGGATCGCGCGCTGGTCGGGACGCGTCCCCCAGCGGACCATGGCCACGGGGGTCTCGGCGTCCACACCGCAGCCCATCAGGAAGTCCATGTTGCGGGCCAGGTTTTTGACCCCCATGAGGATCACCAACGTGCCGCCAGCGGCCGCAAAGCTGGCCAACGCCTTCCAGTTGGTGCGGGACGAGGGCAAACGCGGGTCTTCATGGCCGGTGACAATGGCCAGCGCCGTATTGAAGTTGCGATGTGTGACCGGGATGCCAGCATAAGCGGGCACAGCGATGGCGCTGGTGATGCCGGGGACGACTTCAAAGCGAATGCCAGCGGCCCGCAGCGCCTGGGCCTCTTCGCCGCCGCGTCCAAAGACAAACGGGTCGCCGCCCTTGAGACGGACCACGTTCAGGCCAGCCTGAGCGCGCTCGATGAGCAGATCATGGATGCTGGCTTGACGGGCATCGGCCCCTTTGTGCGCGCCGGTTTTGCCCACATAGAGGCGCTCGGCGCTGGCGGGGGCAAGCTCAAGCAAGCTGGCATCGGCCAGGTGGTCGTAGAGGACCGCGTCGCAGCCTTTAAGGAGCCGAAGTGCTTTGAGGGTGAGCAGCTCGGGGTCGCCCGGGCCTGCACCGACGAGGTAGACGGTGCCTGTGTTGGGTGTGCTCACAGCGGTTGGGTGTCGTCCTGGGCGACCATTTCGTCCAGTTCGACCATCAACTCCTTGCCGCCCTGGTCGAGCAGGCGCTGACCGAGCTTGCGTCCCAGTTCTGCGGGGTTGGCGCTGGAGCCGGTGATGATGCCCTCGATCATGCGGGAGCCGTCGGGCAGACCCAGGCGCGCATGGACGGTGACTTCGCCGGACTCGATGGTGGAGTGGCAGGCGATCGGGAGGTGGCAGTCGCCTTCGAGTTGCTCCAGCACACCGCGCTCGGCGTGGACGGAGACTTCGGTGTCCATGTGGCGCAATGGGGCCAGGTAGTCGAGCACGCGGCGGTCGCCGAGGCGAGTTTCGAGGCCGAGGGCGCCCTGCCCGATGGCGGGGAGGAAGCGAGGGGCGCGCAGCCGCTCCGAGATGACATCGCCCATGCCCAGGCGCTCCAAGCCGGAGACCGCCAGGATGATGGCCTGGAGGCCGCCGACGCCTTCGCGCAGCTTTTTAAGGCGCGTGTCGACGTTGCCTCGGATGGGCAGGACTTCGAGGTCGGGGCGAGCTTTGAGGAGTTGAAAGCGGCGGCGCAGCGAGCCGGTGCCGACCTTGGCGCCCTTGGGCAGCGCGTCGAGGCGCGCGCCGTCGGTGGTGATGAGGGCGTCGTAGGGAGAGGCGCGGCGTGTCATGGCGGCCAGCGTCAGGCCATCGGGGAGCGAGCCGGGGACGTCCTTCATGGAGTGGACGGCCAGGTCGATGCGCTTGTCGAGCAGCGCCTCTTCGATTTCCTTCACAAAGAGTCCCTTGCCACCGACTTCGTAGAGCTTGCGGTCCTGGATGCGGTCGCCGGAGGTTTTGATGATCTCCAGTTTGACCTCAAGGCCGGGGTGTGCGTTGCGCAGCAGGTCCGAGATGTGGTTGGCCTGCCAGAGGGCGAGCTGAGATCCTCGCGTGCCGATGGTGAGCATGAAGGGGTGGCTCCGTGGGTCTTAAAGGGGGCTGCGTTGCAGGTGTGGGGAGCCGACGCAGGGGAAGGCTCGGCCACGGCGGTGAAGCGCGGGCCCCTTTGGGTGGTTTGATGGGGTGCAGACCAGAATCAGGCCTGATGTTTGTTGTGCTTGCTTTGCCCTTTGTGAGCGCGGCCGCTGGCCTCGGAGGGCAGCTGACCGGTGTCAGTGTCGGGCAGGTCAAAGAGTTCGTGGACCAGATCGACCACTTCTCGGTTGGCGGTGCCTTCGGCCGCGCGTCGTTTGAGCGTGGTGGTGGGTCGGTGAAGGATTTTGTTGGTCAGCGCGTGGGCCATCTGAGCGATGACCTTCCGGTCGCGCTCATCGAGGTGGGCCAGCTTGGCCAGGGCGCGCTCGACTTCGGCGTCTTTGACGGCGATGCAGCGCTCGCGCATGGCGACGATGGTCGGGAAGATGTCGGTCTGGTCGACCCAGCTCATAAAGCTGGAGACCTCTTCTTCGATGATCGACTCGGCCATCTGGGCTTCGCGCTGGCGCGAGGCCATGTTGGTGGCCACGACCTGCTCAAGGTCATCGACGTCGTAGAGGTAGACGTTGTCCAGATCGCCGGCGGCGGGCTCCACGTCGCGGGGCACGGCGATGTCGATGAGAAAGAGCGGGCGGTACTTGCGGGCGCGCATGATGCCCGCCAACGAGCGGCGGTGCAGGATGGGCTGAGAGGCGCCGGTGGAGGTGATGACGATGTCGGCGCTGATGAGCAGCTCGGGCAGCGCTTCGAGGGGCCTGGCGGTGCCGCCAAGGCGGGCGGCCAGCGCCTGGGCCCGGTCGAGCGAGCGGTTGGCGATGGTGGTGCGGGTGGCGCCCTGCGCGGCGAGGTTTCTGGCGGCCAGCTCGGCCATTTCGCCAGCGCCGACCAGCAACACGGCCTTCCCAGCAAGCGAACCAAAGATTTTCTGGGCCAGTTGGGCGGCGACGTAGGAGACCGAGACGCCGCTTTTGCCGATTTCGGTGTCGGTGCGCACGCGTTTGGCGGCGCTGAAGGCCCGCGTCATGCCTCGGCCAAGGAGTTTGCCGACCGATTCGGCTTCGGTGGCCTTCTCAAAGGCGCCCTTGAGTTGTCCGAGGATCTGGGGCTCTCCGACGACCATGGAGTCGAGGCTGGAGGCGACCCGGAAGAGGTGATGGACGGCCTGTTGGCCTTCGAGTTGGTAGAGGTGGGGTTGGAAGCGCGTCCAGGCGTTGCGTCCAAGCTGGCAGGTATCCTCAAGGATGTTCCAGATGGCGGCGGCGGCCTGCCCGGTGTTCTTGGCTGCGGCGTAGAACTCAACGCGGTTGCACGTCGAGAGGATGACGGCCTCTTGAATGTCGTCGTGTCGCCGGGCTTTCTCAAGCGCCACGGCCAGGCGGCCGTCGCCCAGCGCCAACTGCTCACGGATGGACACCGAGGCGGTACGATGGTTGAGTCCCAAAAGGACGTAGCTCATGGTTCATCCAAGTGATTTAAGTGGTCAGGCATTGGTCGCCGACACCAGCCGACAGCGTCCATCCAAGACCGAATCACTTCTCCCTGCTCTACCGCGGGGTTTGTCTGTCTCAAAGGTCAATAACCATCACACGCGTGCGTGTCGAGGCAGATCAAACCAGGTTCTTAATCAAGTAGCACACGGCCGCCGCAGTCTCAAGTCAGCGTCGCGCGCGCCATATACGTGGACAGCACCGCCCCCAGCCCCACCAACCCCACCAGGGTCAACACCGCCGCGCGGCGTCCTCGCCAGCCGACGGTGAGGCGAGCGTGGATGATGCCGGCATAGATCAACCAGGAGACAATGGCAAAGAGATATTGCATCTGGATGCCACTGGCGCTGTGGTCCCAGGCCCAGAAGCCGCCCAGGGCGATGGCGATGGTGTAGATGGGGAAGCCCACCGAGACGAGCCGGACATGGGCGCGGTCGAGGGCGTCGACGCTGGGCAAGCGGTTAAAGAGCGGGCCAAACTTCTTCTTTCGCAGGTTGTGGTCCTGAATGAGGTAGAAGACGCTGGTCAGCGCGGCCAATACAAAGGCAGCGGTGCCGAGCAGCGCCGAGCCGATGTGGAGGGCCAGCAGCGGCCCCTTCCACTCGGGCGCGACGACCATGTCGGGCTCGGCGACCACAGCCACTCCTTGGAGGAGCATCATCAGCGGGACGACAAAGCTGGCAAAGGAGTCAAAGGCATAAATCTGACGCAGGACCAGAAAACCCACCCCCAACATCAGCGAGAGCAGCGACAAGCCGTACTGGATCTGCAGCAGCGCCCCAGCGCCCTGCTGATGGACGACCATAGCGATGGCGACCACATGAAAGACAAGGCCCACCACCAGCGCCACCAGTCCAGGCACACTGAGTTTTTTGCGGTCGCCGGCCATCACCCCCAGGAAGAGCCCCGAAGAGATCAGGTAGGCAAAGACCACCAGGCTGGCCACGATTGTCATGGGCACCGTCCTCCACACACGCGCCGGCTCCAAAACTCCAGCTGCAATGCGCCACATTATCAACCCCAAACCCGCTTGTTGCAACGCAATGGCTTCGGATCGCCCTGGGTTGCCATCAAAGCGGGCCCCACAGGGCCTACAGTATCAGGGAAGCGGTCAACGCTGGCATTGATTCCCGGGCAAAGGCCGCAATCAAGTCTCCACGGCACACGATGGCGCTCAAATGGGGTGCAGTCCCAGGCATTGATGGCGCAGCCGCCGCTGCAGGGACCACGCCGACGGTTGGACAGCAGAGGCCTGCGACGAGCATGGGATTAGAGGGGGGGCTTCAGGCATCGAGAGAGAATTGGGCTTCGATCTCTTCGATCTCGGCGGCCAGGACTTCCCAGCGTTCGTAGAGCGCTTCGAGCTTGCTGTCCAGTTCTGCGTTTCGGCGAGTGACGCGTTGGACTTCATCTTTGCCCTTGTTGTAGAGGGCGGGATCGGCCATGAGGGCCTCGGTGGCCTCTTTTTCCTGTTCGGCGGTGGCGATGTCGGCTTCGGTTTGGGTGAGTTCTTTTTGTCGGTTGCCCATGGCCTGGGCTTTTTGTCGGCGCAGATCGGCTTCGCGGCGTTTGCGGGCTTTGCGGCCTTCGGCGGTGTGCTCGGGGCCGGCGACCTGCTGGGGGGCTCCGCCAGCGGCGGCCAGTTCGGCGGCGGCCTGCGCTGCGGCGGCGTCGGCCTCTTGTTTGCGTTTCCAGGCGTAGTACTCGTAGTCGCCCAGATATTGGAGGAGTTGGTTGTCTTCGACGTGGACGACGCGGGTGGCCAGTGAGTTGATGAAGTGGCGGTCGTGGGAGATGAAGCAGATGGTCCCGTCGAAGTCGGCCAGCGCTTCTTCGAGCACGTCGCGGCTTTGGATGTCGAGGTGGTTGGTGGGCTCATCAAGGAGCAAAAAGTTGGCCGGGGTCAGCAGCATCCTGGCCAGCGCCAGGCGGCTTTTTTCGCCGCCCGACAGGACCGAGACCTGCTTGTCGACCGAGTCCCCGCTGAAGAGAAAGGCCCCGAGGATGCTGCGGACCTGACCAATGATCTCGGGGCCGGCCAGCTTCTCCATTTCTTTAAGGGGCGTGGACTTCAGATCGAGGGCCTCGACCTGGTGCTGGGCAAAGAAGTTGATGGAGACGTTGTAGCCCAGCAGGCGCTCGCCGCCGAAGCCGGTCGTGTCGGCCAGGATTTTGAGCAGCGTCGACTTGCCAGCGCCGTTGGGTCCAACCAGCGCCACCCGCTCGCCGCGCTCAACGCGAAAGTCCACCCCCTCGTAGACGATGTGCTCGCCGTAGGCTTTGGTGATCCCCTCAAGGCGCATGACCTCCTGGCCCGAGCGCGGCGGTTGGGGGAAGCGAAAGCGCATGTTGCGGGATTTTTCCGTGGGGATCTCGATGCGCTCGATCTTGTTGAGGGCTTTGAGGCGGCTTTGGGCCTGCTTGGCCTTGGTGGCCTTGGCCTTAAAGCGCCGCACAAAGTCTTCCATGTGCTCGATTTCTTTGCGCTGCTTGTCGGCCTGTTTGCGCAGCAGCTCGGCGTTTTGCTCGCGCTGGCGCAGGAAGTCGTCGTAGCCCCCGGTGTAGAGCGTCAGCGTATGGTGGGCCAGATCGGCGATGATGTTGACCATCCTGTTGAGGAAGTAGCGGTCGTGGCTGATGATGACCACGCTGCCGGGGTAATCCTTCAGGAAAGATTCGAGCCACTCCATGCTGGGCAGATCGAGGTGGTTGGTGGGCTCGTCCATCAGGAGCAGATCGGGGGCCTGGAGCAAGAGGCGGCTAAGCAGCACGCGCATCTGCCACCCACCACTGAAGGTATTGATGGGCTTGTCCATGGCCTCACTGGAGAAGCCCATCCCGGCCAGAATGGCGCGCGCCCTGGCGCGCAGCGCATACCCGTCCATGACCTGGTAGCGTTGCTCCAGGGTGCCGTAGGCGGCGCTGAGTTGCTCCTGGGCTTCGATGTCGTCGCCCGCCTCGGCCATCTTCAGCGTCAACTCGGCCATGCGCGCTTCGAGTTCAAGCACCTCGGCGCGACCCACCAGGACTTCGTCAAGCGCGGAGCGGTCACTGTCGAGCATGACCTCCTGGGGGAGGTAGCCGATGGAGTGATCGGAGGGGGCGATGATGCGACCCGAGTCGCTGGGCTCCACCTTGGCGATGATGCGACACAAGGTGGACTTGCCTGCCCCGTTGGGCCCCACCAGTCCGATGCGCTCGCCGGGATTGATGCGCCAGGTCAGGTCATTGAAGAGGATTTGGCCACCGAAGGCCTTGGATATGTGGTCGAGCTGAATCATGCGGGCTCTACAGGTCTGCAAGAGAAGTTGACGCGGCGCCGTCGAGACGGGACTCGCCATGAAGGTTCCTGGCCCCAGGGGGGGCGACGGCGTTGACACGATATAGACCCGCTGCTAGGGTGGCAAGTGGCGTTTTATGTACGATCAAGGGGCATCTATGCGAGCCCCGCTGCCGAACTGAACACTGTGTAAGGAAGGTGGGAGCAGGCATGAGGAGAGTAGGAGACTTGAAGCACGTGGCCCAGGGTCTGTGGCTTGTGTTGCTGACCGGGTTGGCTTTGGGAGCTTTGATGTGGGCGACCCCGCAAGAGGCCCAGGCTCAAGGGCGTCAGCTCTTGATCGTGCCCTTTGAGCGAGACAACGTTGATGACCTCTTCTATTCGACGTTGATGAAGCAGGCCCGCGATGCGGCCGGTGGCGCGGCGGAGTACGTCACCCTTGATCCCATCGACAGTGACCTCAATGAGTTGCTCTTTGGTGTGGGCTGTGAAGATGCCAGCGTCGAGTGCATGCAGATGGTCGCCGAGACCTTCGGCGCCCAGGTCATCATGTACGGCAAGCTGTGGGGCAACGACCGCGGCATCTTCCTCGAAGTGCGGATTTTTGACGCGCAGCTTGGCGAGGACCTCCTGGAGGAGCCGGTCAGCCGCTCGTTTGAGTCGAAGGACAAAGAGCAGCTGTTGAAGATGGCCATCGGCGAGATTCAGCAGATTTTCTACCCCTTCACCGGTGAGTTGACGGTCTCTTCGACCGAGCCGGCCACCACGATCATGCTCGACGGTGCCGAAGTCGGCAACACCTCCAACGGACCGGTCAAGTTGACGGGCTTGCGCCTGGGTGAGCACGTCTTGACCGCCGCCCAGGGGGACACCGAGGTGACTCAGACGATCGTGTTGATGCACGACACGCCCGAGAACATCACGGTCGACCCCACCAAACCCATCGAAGATCCTGGCGGCGGCAGCGGCGGTGAAGGTTTTGCCCACGTCGGCAGTGTGACGGCCTTTAGCGTCGGTGGTGCGGCGCTTCTGACCGGTGCTGTCTTCTCTGTCCTGGTCAACTCCCAGAACAGCGAAGTCGAGCGCCTCTCCAATCAACCCATCCCGGACGCCACGGCCAACAACGACGCCCTGCAGAGCGGCGAACGCCTCAACGCCCTGCAGTTTGTCTTCTACGGCGTGGGCGCCACGGCCATTGCCGTGGGCGCGGTCCTCTACCTCTTTGAAGGCGACGACAGTTCCGAAGAAGGTGAAGGCAACGCCTACATCGCGCCCATGATGACGGGCGACGGCGTGGGAGCCTCCATCGGAGGGACGTTCTGAAAGCAATGAAGAACATGCGAATCCTGCTTCTGGCGGCGCTGAGCGCGTCGCTCATGGCTGGCTGCCTCTTTGAACCCGCCCCCCTTGAGAACACCCAGTGTGTTGACGACGACGACTGCCCCGACGACCAGGTCTGTTTTGCAGGCTACTGCGGCGACTTTGAGTCGCTGCTGGACGCGGGCTTTGTCGACGCCGAAGAACCCGACATCGAAGAAGAACCCGAGATCGAAGAAGAGCCCGAGCCAACCTGCATTGACGAGGACGAGGACGGCTTCTTCAACGTCGATCTCAGCGATGCCGACTGCGGCCCCGAAGAGAGCTTCGAGCGCGCCAGCTGCGATGAGAGCGCCGAAGAGCGCCCCGACGGCGTCGAAGTCTGCGATGACTTCGACAACGACTGCGACGGCATCGAAAACAACATCCTCGAAGCCAACCTGCCCAATTGCCCCCTGGATACCGGAGTCTGCGAAGGCGCCAAACGCCAGTGCATCTTCATCGACGGCCAGTTCCGCCTCCAAAACGACGAGGAGTGCATCGAAAACTACGGCGACAGCTATGTGCAGCAGGAAGAGTTCTGCACTGGCGGCACCGCCACAGAGGATGAAAACGGCGTCGTCAACGAACCCAACCTGGACGCCAAAGGCCGCTGCGGCAATGGCAGCCAATTCGACGACATTGAAGACGCCGCCGCCATCCTCTGTGACGGCAAAGACAACGACTGCGACGGCCTCACCGACGAACTCAATGAGGTGCCCTGTTACCAGGAACGCGCCGGAGACCTCAGCGGTGAAGGCGAACTTCTCATCCGCGAAGGCGTCAACAGCGTCTGTGTTGCTGGTGTCCTGCGATGCAACGGCGACACCAACAACCCCGCCTTTGACGACACCTGTGAAGGTTTTGCCGGCCCCAACTCCGACACCGACGAGTTGGAACCCGAACTCATCTGCGACGAAATCGACAACGACTGCGACGGCACCGCCGATGAAAACTGCGAGTGTGAAGAGGGCGAAACCAGGCCTTGCTACGACGGTCCAAACGGCACCGAAAACGTGGGCACCTGCACCGCAGGCACCGAAACTTGTGTCAATGGCCAGTTCCAAGCCTGCGAAGGCGCTGTCGTTCCGGAGCCCGAGACCTGCTTCAACGAAGGCGAAGACAACAACTGCAACGACATCGTTGATGACATCTGCGTCAACGACAACAATGGCAGCGTTCGCAACGATCTCAACTGCCCGGCGCTGGGTTTTCTCATCCTCATCCCCGGTCAAGAATGCACCAACGAGAATGCATTTGGCGTCTGCCGCCCAGGCTCCTACCAGTGCAACACCACGGTGATGAACTGCACCTCCAACATCCAACCCGACACACAACTTGAGACGTGTGCAGACCTCAACGTCGACAACGAC
This sequence comes from uncultured Pseudomonadota bacterium, assembly GCA_937123825.1. Classification (GTDB taxonomy): domain Bacteria; phylum Myxococcota_A; class Bradymonadia; order Bradymonadales; genus CAKZKQ01. Next base: position 763 of record CAKZKQ010000002.1, on the reverse strand, counting down.
TGCGACGGCATCACCAACGACATCAACATCGACCCTGGACAACAACTCAACAACTTCATCAACAACACCGCTGAGTGCGTCCCGCAGGACAACGGCGTTCCTCGCCAGGGCGTCTGCGCCGAAGGCTTCTATCGCTGCGACGTTGACGCAGACGGCAACGATCTGCCTGACTGCGTCGGCCCCACTCCTGCCGAGCAAGCCGGTCAACCCGACGATGAATGTGACTTCATCGACAACAACTGTGTCGACGGACCCGATGAAAACGCAGACCTCTCCATCCCGATCGATTGCGGTGGATGCGGCATCGTCTGCGGCGGTGACACAAACCTGTGTTGTCCGCTTGGAGGTGGCCTCTTTGGCTGCCGCGCCAGCTGCGATTGAATACCCCCCTTTAAGGGCTAACCCTGTTGGCCTTTAACCCCCCTCCCTTCCTCAAGGCGCTGGCTCAACCCAGCGCCTTTTTTGTCCCCCCTCCCCCTCCCTGAGCCCTGTCGACTTTGCAGTAAGAACGCGCTTGATTTGTGACAGGCGGCTTTGTTGGAAGACCCAGGCAGTTCGGGTCAGGCGATTGTAGCGCTCACAAGGGGTCACGTCGCTGGGATTTGGACTTTGCTGTGAGAACGCGCTTGATTTGTGACAGGCGGCTTTGTTGAAAGACCCAGACAGTTCGGGTCAGGCAATTATAACGCTCACTGGCGGGGTCACGTCGCTGGGGCCCCTGCCCCAGCCACGGAGAGACTCCTGCGGAGTCTCCAAGCCCCTT
>CAKZKQ010000001.1 GCA_937123825.1 uncultured Pseudomonadota bacterium | reverse complement strand
CGGGCGAAGGAAAAGCCCCTGCCGAAGACAAAGCCCCCGACCAGGCCAAGCCCGCTGCCGACGATGCCGCCAAAGGCGAGCCCGCCGCCGAGGCCGCCAAGGCCGACGACAAGGCCAAGGTCGATCTCTCTGCCTTCAAGCCCCTGGTCGATCCCCCCTCGACGCTGGCCCCCGGTCCGCTCAGCGACGCTGAAAAGGCCGAGGTCGACAAGCTCATCGCCGCGCTCCCCGACGCCTACGGCCCCTCATTGACCGCGCTGCACGCCTACGGCCCCGGCATCGAACCCCAAATACTCACCCTGCTCGACGACACCGACCAGACTCGCCGTGCCCTGGGCGTCAAAGTCGTTGGCAACCTGCGGCTCAAAGGGGCTTACAACAAAGTCGCCCAGATGCTTGAAGACAAAGACGCCCGCGTGCGTCGTCAGGCGATCAAAGTCATGGGCGAGTGCGATGATCCGACCTACACGGCCAAGTTGGAGCGCTTTGTGGACAGCCCCGAGGTGTCCCAGTGGATGCGCTCGGCCCGCTACCTGGGCAACGCCGGCCTGCGCCGCTCCATGAAAGACCTGCGCCTGCGCGGCACCAACGAGCTGCTGGTCTGGCGCCTGCGCGCGCTGGAGGTCATGGGCGAGGTGGCCGTGCCCAGCGATTGGGACTGGTTCAAGGAGCAGTTGACCGCGCGACGCCCCCAGTCCTTCAACGAAGCCAAGGCACTGTGGCGCGGCGCCGCCCAGGCCGATCCGGTCAAGACCTGGCTGCTGCTGCGCAAAACCAACGAGAAAAAGGCGCTGCCCGAGCGCGAGTTCCGCGCCGCCATGCAGGCCATCACCCCCCACGTGCCCGAAGAAGAGGTCCTGCTGCTGGCCAAACAGCTCATTGGCCCCAAACAAAAGCCCCGCGTGCGCAACTTCGTCCGCGTCCTGGCCGCCACCCCCACCCCCAACGCCATCGCCGAGGTCGACAAGCTCATCGGCAAAGGCCACTACCTCTGCGACATCTGGGGCGCCCGCTTCCAACGCGAAGTGGAGTTGAAAAAGCTGCAAAACGTCCTGCTCATCCAAAAAGATGATCCCGACGTTAAAGACCTCAAAGGCATCGAGCTGCGCCTGAAACAAATCCAAAGCGCGCTCGACCTGATCGTCCCGCTCGGCGCCCAAAGCGCCAAACAAATGGCCGACCACATCAAAAACGGCAACGCCGCCTGCCGCAGCCAGGTCATGGTCATGGAGCACGCCCACCTCACCAAAGAGATCGCCGGGCTGCTGACCGCCTCCGACCCCAAAGCGCGTCAAGGCGCCGCCTACCTCTTTGGCCGCCACGGCCAATGGGCCGACATCCCCGAAATGATGAAGCTCTACAACGACGCCGACCCCCGCGTCCGCGACGAAGTCCGCGCCGCGCTGCGCAACCACGTCGGCATCGACCTGCGCCTCGACATCGGCTTTGTCTGGCCCGCCTGGTACATGCGCACCTTCGGCCCCATCCCCAAAGGCGCCTTCCCCGCAGCCGACCTCGCCGCCGCCACCAAAGACGATCTCACCCGCTCCCTCAAAATCCGCCCCCCCGCCTCCGAACCCAAAAGCTACCCCCAAAACGGCAGAGTCACTTGGTGACCGCGCGGGGCGCGGTCACCGGTTCGATCGCCTCGCTGCGCTCGTCTCTCTTTTGGTGCGCCCCCTTGCGGGGGCTTTTGGTTCGGTCGCTCGCGTTGCTCGCTCCCTTTTGGTGCGCGCGCTTCGCTTGCTTATGGGATTTGCGATGGGTTGGGTTCTTTGCTTCGCCGGTGGGAGTGGGGCATTTCGGCGAAATTGGTTCGTTTTTGGGGGCGAAGGTGGGCGGTGGTGGAGCCTTGTGGGGCTTTCCAGGGGGGTTGTGGTCGGTGGTTTGGTCACTTGGTTCCCCCGCACTGCTTATGGTCTGGCCGCAGATGCCCATTTGTCGCATTTATCGCGGTGTTTGGGCAATGGGGTGGGGGGTTATTTTTTGGTGGGGTGCCGAGCAGCGAAGTGGGAGGGTTGGGACCTGTCGGGCACTGACGACGGTCCCAATGTTGCCGTTCAGCGGTGGGTGAGGGCGGCCAGGCGGGGGGTGCGGCAGGCGAAGGCGCCGATGGCGCCGGCGCAGATGGAGGGGGTGGGTTGTGGGGCGAGCGCGTTGTTTTGGATGGTGGCTTGTGTGAAGTCGGCGTTGTGGAGGTCGGCCTGGGCAAAGTCGGCGGTGTCGATGTGGGCATCGTGGAAGCCCACGTCACGCAAGGATGCGCCCAGGAAGCTGGTGGCGGTCAGGTGCGCGGCCGCCAAACTCGCCCCCTGGAGCCAGGCCCCCATGAGGCTGGCATCGTAGAGATCGGCCTGGTGGAGGTCTGCGTGATGCAGCACCGCCGCCGTCAGGTCGGCGCCCTGGAGCGTGGCGCCCGCCAGATTGGCCCGCTGAAGGTTGGCGCCCGCCAGGTTGGCCCGGTTCAGATCCGCGTGGGTCAGCACCGCCCCCGTCAAGTCGGCGGCGGTCATGTCAGCCCCCGAAAGCACGGCCTCCTCAAGGTCAAAACCGCTCAGGTCCAACCCCACAAGCCGCGCGCCAGTCAGATCAATGGCCTCTTGCGGGTTCATGGCCCGGTGATGGTTGAAAATCTCTCGAAAGTGCGCCCACTGACCATTGTCATGCAGCGCTTCAACGCACCGCGTGTCCTTCAAGCACTCCACCGGGCCATGCTCTGCAGCGCCAGCCAGCGCAGGGGTCAACATTCCAAGGGCGACGACGGTGTATGAAATCAAACCAGGGGTGTGCATTTCGGTGTCCTCTTTGAGGTTTCAGGCCGCGGCGTATGCCCCGCCCTCACCTAACAGTGCAAACCAAGTGCCAATCCTTCGATGTCGATGAATACGACGTTAGTGTGTCTATTCGACGTTCCAACCTGTCCATTTAGAGCCTTCACACACATGTCCAATTGAACTCGCGGTGCGAGTTCAAGGTTCGCGGCGCTGCGCTTGCTTTCGGTTCGCTTGCTGCGCTGCGCTTTTGGTTCGGTCGCTGCGCTGCGCTTGCTTCCTTGTGGTTCGGTCGCTGCGCTCCCTTTTGGGATTTGCGATGGGTGGGGTCTTTGCTTCGCCTTTCGGCCAGGCAACAAGCCATCCCTCGGCCATTCTGCCGGTTCATCAGCGCCATGACTTCGTTGCCAATGCTCGACGAACCTCCAGTTCGTCTGTGCTTGTCGCCTCGTCCTGACACCGATGCCCT